>JAFDYS010000001.1:0-749 GCA_018267315.1 Bacteroidota bacterium
TACCTGCGGGCGCTGTTTGATTTTTCCATCAACGTGCCGGCGAAGTATTACGATGAGAAATTCGTGAATGAAAATGCGAAGGCCTACCTGCTCAGCGTGCCCGACAGGCGCGACACGCGCGAGCTGGAGGTGAAATCAAAAATCCTTTTCGCACGGCTCAACCTGCTCACACAGCAGGCGCCGGACCCGGCGGCCATCCGCAGGATTGAACAGGAAATGAAAGACACGGAGCGTGAGTACCGGCATGTGAAAGATCCGCAGGTGAAAGCGATCCTGTATCACGCCTGGGTGAACTTCTACCGCATGGTGAAGCCGGATTACCGGCAGCGCAAGAAGAATCTCGACAAGATTGCGCGGCTCTATGGCGGCGTGAACAAGATGCCGGAGTTTGAACGGGCGCTGGCCAGTTGCCACGAGGCGGAGATGCTGTATGAACGAAGCGAGTTTGAAGCGGCCTACCATACCTACAGTAAAACCATCACGGAGCATTTTCCGCTGCTGCGCAACCAGTTTCATCACTTCGCCCGATGGATCGAGCTGGCGCTCATCCTCGAACACTACCGCGACGCGGAGCGGCTGCTCGATTCTCTTTTCAAAGTGTATGTGGAAAATCACCACGAGTCGAACGGCGTGCTCGGTTCCCTGCTGTATGCGCAACTGAAGTTTCGGCTGGGGGAATATGATAATGCCTTCCGCTATGTGAGCATGGCCAAATCACTCAACTCCATCCAGGTGTATTTCACCTATGA
>JAFDYS010000001.1:810-7157 GCA_018267315.1 Bacteroidota bacterium
CACCGCAACATCCGCTACATCCAGCTGCAGAAACTTTCCCTCAAGTCGTATGAGTACGCGCACCTGTTTTACATCCTCAAGGATTTCAGTTACCTGCGTCATCTCTATCCGGACAAGCTGCCGCGCAAGATTCAGACCTACCTGCGCGAGTTTGAAAAGGGATACAACATGCTCCCCGGCAAGTTGCTTCACCAGTTGTTCACCCTGCACAGGACGGAGTAGCGCCCGCTCCTGATTTCTCCTCCCCACCCCCGGCGAGAAAATAATTCTCTGATTTGGAGGTACACAAAACAGAGTAAACATTTGGGAGGACAGAAAACATTTTTAACTTGCAGGTCGTACAATAATTAACTACCCATTAAAGTTTTCCACACGCAACGTAACCATTAAAAAACTCTTCTACATTAGAACCAAATTTTGAAAATGAAAAAACTGATACCGACCCTGATTATTCTCTGCGCTGTTACCCGGCTCTATGCGCAGATTGACATGACCAATGGATTGCGAGCCCACTATGTTTTCGATGGAAATGTTGCCGACATATCGGGCAACGGATTTGGCGGTGTTCTTAAAGGCGCGGCACACACCAATGACGAACGGCTGATCCTGAATGACAACAACAAAGACAATGTGACGCTCCCTGCGGAAGTTTTAAATGGCGTCACTGATTTCACCATCTCGTTCAAAGTCGCATTCAAATCATTCCACCTGGCCGGTGACAATCCTACCAACACGGTAGTGAGTGCGTGGGGCTCTGCACTCGACGGGATTTGGATTGATTACAACAAGTCTCTTAATGCCTGGCGGTTTACCATCAATGGTGAAACGGTTTCAGTTACCTGGCCCGTTGTGGTTGAAAGCAACACGTACTGCCTGTTCTTTTCCCGCACCGGAGACAGTGCGAAGATTATTCTGGATGCGGAAAATATTTTCACCTTCCCGATTAACACCACCCCCCTTTCCATTTCCAACCTGGTGATCGGGCAACACGCCAATTGTACTGACGGATGTTTTCAAGTGAAGCAGTGCATGAATGGCAAACTGGAAAACCTGGCCTTCTGGAACCGGGGGCTTAACGCGGATGAAATCGATCTGGGTTGTCACATTCCGATTGCATGGTTTTCATCCCAGACAACTCCCTGCGCTGACGGAACGGTGGCGTTTTCCAACACGAGCGAGCATGCTGATTTATATGCGTGGGATTTCGGCGATGGAAACACAAGCAATGATGCGAATCCCGTTCACACCTATACAGCCGAAGGCATATATACCGTTACACTCATCAGCACCAACCAGTGGAATAATTCATCTGATACCATCACACATGAGGTTACCGTTTCCACCGCCGGGTTGGCGGTGGGCATCAGCGCCGGCGGATCAACCACCATTTGCGACGGTTCCTCGGTGGAACTGAGTGCAACCCCGTCCGGCGAGGCCGCTTACCAGTGGTGGAAGGATGGTTCGCCGATTGACGGCGCCACGAATGAAACCTATTCTGCCGGCGAAGCCGGAAATTATTCCGTGATGGTGACTAGTGCATTCGGTTGCAGCGGCACATCGGATGGACTGGAAGTTTCAGTGAATGCCGCGCCTTCGGCATCAGTCACTCCTTCCGGAGCCGTTGCCGTGTGCGACGGAAGTTCACAAACTTTCACTGCCAATGACGGAAATGATCTCACCTATCAATGGCTGAAGAATGGAAATCCCATTCCCGGTGCCGATGGTATTTCACTCACCACCGGTGATGCGGGTAACTATTCAGTTATAGTGACCAATGCAACCGGCTGCAGCGCGGTATCAGCCAATTCGGAACTGGTGGTGAATGCCAATCCGGTGGCCGGCGTTTCAGCAGGTGGCGCCACTACATTTTGTGACGGCTCTTCCGTGGAACTGACGGCCAGCCCTGCGGATGCCGCTTCATACCAATGGTGGAAAGACGGTGCTCCCATCAACGGAGCCACCGGTCAGACTTTCGTTGCTACAGCCGCCGGTTCGTATGCGGTGAATGTTTCCAGTTCTGCAGGATGCACCGGCACATCGGATGCCGTTGAAGTTTCAGTGAATGAAAATCCGGTGGCTTCCATCTCTCCTTCCGGAGCAGTGGGTGTATGTGCCGGAACGGCTCAAACTTTTGAAGCCGGCGGCAATGATTTAACTTACCAGTGGCTGCACAACGGGAATCCCATTCCGGGAGCAACCAATGCTTCCTACACTACCGGCGATGCCGGGGCTTATTCCGTGGTGGTGACAAATACTAATGGATGCAGCGCACAGTCGTCAACAGCCCAGCTTTCCATCAATGCTAATCCCGTAGCTTCCATTACACCCGACGGACCTACCACATTCTGTAATGGCAACAGCGTGGATCTCGCAGCGACTGAGGGCAACGGTTATACCTATCAATGGTACATGGACGGAGATGAAATCGGCGGAGCTACCTCATCACATTACTCTGCATCGGCTGCCGGGAATTATTCGGTGACCATTGTATCCGGAGACGGATGCACCGGACAATCAGAAAGCATTTCCATTTCGTTACTTGAAAATCCGGTGGCCAGCATGGAGCCCGCAGGAATCATTTCAGCCTGCGCCGGAAGCGGACAACAGTTTACAGCAAACTCAGGTCAGGGACTCACGTACCAATGGCTGGTAAATGGTGATCCCATTCCGGGAGCCACCAGCGCTACCTATTCAACCACTGAATCGGGCGATTATGCGGTAGTAGTTACGGGAGCTAACGGATGCAGCACTACATCAGCAGCGACGTCACTTACCATCAATGCAAATCCGGAAATTACCATCACCAGCAATGGAAATCCAACGCTGTGTGAAGGCGGCAGTGTGGAACTGGTTGCGAACGGTGTGGGCGATCTTGAATACCAGTGGAAATACAATGGCGACGTGATTACCGGCGCCACAAATGATACTTATGTAGCCAGCGATGCAGGCACCTACACGGTAAAGGTTACTGACACCAATGGATGCAAGAACGCAGCCGATCCGATCACCGTGATTGTAAACCCGAACCCGATTGCCAACATTTCGCCGGCGGAAGACATCAGCTTCTGCGCAGGTAACACGCAACTCTATTCAGCCAATGATGGCATTGATCTCACTTATCAATGGACATGGAACGGCGAACCGATTGATGGCGCCACCAGCATATCTTATGAAGCCGGTGAAAGCGGAGCTTATGCAGTGATAGTAACCAATAGCTCCAATTGCACTGCTTCCTCATCCGTTTCCAATCTTACGGTAAACGCATTGCCTGAAGCTGCGATCACACCGGACGGATCCACTGAGTTCTGCGATGGCGGTAATGTGATGCTCAATGCTTCTTCGGGTGACAATAATGTTTATGTGTGGTTTATGAATGATGAAGAAATCGCCGGCGCCACCAGCGACAGTTATTCTGCCACTACATCAGGCACCTACTACGTGGTAATCACTGATGGTAATGGATGTAAAAACGCATCCGGTGAAGTGGCTGTAACGGTGAATGAAAACCCTGTGGCTTCGATTGATCCCGCAGAAGACGTTTCTTTCTGTGAAGGCGGCAGCCAGGTTTACTCAGCGAACAGCGGCAATGGCCTCACCTATCAATGGACATGGAACGGTGAGCCGATTGACAATGCCACAGGCATGACTTATGAAGCAACTGCAACAGGAACTTACGCCGTGATTGTAACGAACTCAAGCGGATGCTCAACTACTTCTTCTGCTTCGTCACTTACTGTGAACGCAAATCCGGAAGCCAACATTGATCCTAACGGAAGCACCACCCTATGCGCCGGCGAATCAGTTGAACTCAATGCCAATACCGGCAATGAACTGAGCTATCAGTGGCAGATGAATGGCGAAGACATCAATGGAGCAACCGGAGATGCCTACGCGGCGTCGGAAGCTGGCAGCTACACCGTAGTGGTTACGAATGGCAGCGGATGCCAATCCACTTCGGAGAGCATTCAGATTGCGGTAAATCCGCTGCCAGTAGTATCGCTGGGTAATGATACAACAGTCTGTGACACTTCCAACTTTGAACTTAATGCCGGTGAAGGATTTGTTTCATATACCTGGAATACTGATGAGCACACCCAAACAATTACTCCTGACTCAACGGACTACTATTGGGTTGTGGTCGAAGATGCAAATGGATGTATGAATGTTGATACGGTTCATATCACAGTTGACATTTGCACAGGATTTCAGAACATAGTTTCCGCAAACTCCATAACGATCTATCCAAACCCCGCTTTCGGACTGTGCACACTCAGCATTGACATGCCGGGCAAGGATGACATACGGGTTGATCTGCTAAATACACTCGGACAGGTAGTGCTACCGGTTTACGAAGGACAGCTTCCTTCCAACTTCACTACAGAAGTGGATATGAAGGATCTTTCAAAGGGTGTTTACTACATACGGCTATTGTACCATGGACAGGTTCAAACAAAGAAAGTGGTGAACGCCGAATAAGGCAGACCGCTTTCAACCCGAAACCCGCAGCGTTTGATCAGGCGTTGCGGGTTTCTTTTTTTTCTCCATGCCTCATCTGAACCGCGGAATGAAACGCGGCACTTTTTTCCGGTAGTCTTTATATCCGGGATATTTTGAAGAAGAAATCTTTTCACTGAAATCGGAACTGCCCTGGAATAACAAAAGCAGCAGCACACATCCCGCCATACTCCAGTTAATCCATTGGCCGGTGGCGGCCACGCTAAAGAAATAAATGATGATCCATATCGCCTGTTCGGCCGCATAATTGGGATGACGCACCTTAGCCCACAAACCATGACTGATGAATCCTCTTTCAAATTTGCCGGTCAACTTCTCACCTGCCTGAATGCGCTTTTGTTTCTCCTGCTGAAAACGCCACATCTGTTCATCAGCGATGGTTTCGATAATGAGAAAAATTATAAACAGAAAGGCAAGCAGCGCATCCGCCAAGCCGGCATCACTATCGGATGAGGCCACAGAAACCATCGGCAGGGTGAACAGGAGAATGAGCGTATTCTGATACAATGAAATAAAGAAGAGGTTGAACAATGTCCACTTCCAGCGACTTTTAAATGCGGGCATTTCACGCAACACCTTCCAGCGGTAATCCTCTTCACCTTCCCAAAACTTCCATGAATAAGCGCCCTTCCGTCCGAAATTATAGGTGAGCCGGATTCCCCATAAGGTAATGAGTGCGGCCATCAGGATCAGGCGTTCATTCCATCCCGCGGCATACGCGAAATACCAGGCATACACCACCGGCGTGATGCTCCAGATCTTATCTACCTGACTGTAATTGCGTGTGAGCTCGCTCACGGCGAAACAGAGCAATGCCACGGTGAGCATAAGCTGAAAGGAAAACGAAATCATCTGCCACTGCAGATCGCTGAGGGGTGCGTCAAACCTGATAGCAACCACCGGAATCACAATCAGGGCAATAATCAGAAGCAAAGCGGTTTTGATCATGGAAGGAATTTGCGCACAAATTACCGGCTGACGGGATTTAATTAAAACACGCTGCGAGTACTTAACCCGGTAATGTGGGTAATGTTTTCCCGCTCAGTCAAAAGTCTTTGAATTCTGCTATTGATTCTTATACCTTGCCGGAAAATTCATCTGCATGAAATCATATCTGTCAGGACTCAGAAATGCATTGATCATCCGGGGGCTGCTGGCTCTGGCTTTCGGACTCTTCGCCTTATTTATGCCAGGGGCCACACTGCATACGTTTGTGCTCGTATTCGGAATTTTCGCTGTAGTGGATGGACTGATCTCCATCATTTCTTCATTCACCAAAATCAAGGAAGAGCACAACTGGTGGTATCTCCTCATGCAAGGTATTCTCAGCGTACTACTCGGCGGTTTGGTGCTTCGTGCGCCGTTCCTGACGGAAATCCTTGTGGTAGTATATATCGCCATCTGGATGATCGCCATCGGGGCGCTCGAAATCGTGACTGCTGTCCGCCTGCATAAAGTGATTAAAGGAGAAGGGTGGTATGTGGCTTCAGGGATTATTTCCATTCTTGCCGGCGTGATCATTCTCTACAACCCGATGGGCGGCTTGTGGGCGATGACATGGCTGATCGGATTCAACTGCGTTTTGTTCGGTGCCATTTTTATTGTGATGGGATTCCGGCTCGGCCGCATTATCCGCAATATGCCCCATCCCTGATTCCTGCACTCCTATTTCCCGCTCGCTGCCTTGATCAGGTTCAACGCACTGCCCGCTTTGAACCATTCGATCTGCTGTGCATTGAAGGTGTGATTGACGATCACGTTATCAGCAGTTCCGTCTTTGTGGTGAAGCACAAGAGTAAGGGGTTTGTCGGGTGAGAATGTTGTCAATCCCA
>JAFDYS010000001.1:7190-96579 GCA_018267315.1 Bacteroidota bacterium
AGCATTCCCTGCTTTTTGAGATTGGTTTCGTGGATGCGTGCAAATGATTTCACGATCACGGCGCGCACGCCAAGGTGACGCGGCTCCATAGCTGCATGCTCGCGCGAACTTCCTTCGCCGTAATTCTCATCACCCACCACCACCGTTCCGATATTCGCTGCTTTGTAAGCACGCTGTACCTTGGGAACAGAATCATAATTGCCGTTGAGCTGATTCTTCACCGAGTCCGATTTGTCGTTGAAGAAATTGATGGCGCCAATGAGCATGTTGTTGGAAATGTTGTCGAGATGCCCGCGGTACTTCAGCCACGGACCTGCCATGGAGATGTGATCCGTCGTGCACTTTCCTTTTGCTTTGATGAGCAATCTCAGGCCGGTTAAATCTTTCCCATCCCAGGCAGCAAATGATTCAAGCAACTGCAGACGATCTGATCTCGGATTCACTTCAACCTTCACATTGCTTCCGTCAGCAGCAGGCGGAATGAAGCCCGCATCTTCCACGGCAAAACCTTTCGTTGGCAATTCAATTCCTTCCGGCTCGTCGAGTTTCACCTGTTCGCCATTTTCATTCGGTAATGAATCCGTAAGCGGATTGAATTTCAAACTGCCTGCGAGAGCAAATGCCGTCACGATTTCCGGAGAAGCAACAAAGGCATGCGTGTTCACATTGCCGTCGTTGCGTTTCGCAAAATTTCTGTTGTAAGAAGTGAGGATGGAATTTTTCTTTGACGGATCTTTCATGTGGCGCGCCCACTGACCGATGCACGGGCCGCAAGCGTTGGCGAGAACCATTCCGCCAATGCCTTCAAACGTTTCCATCAACCCATCACGCTGAATGGTGTATCGTATCTGTTCGCTGCCCGGCGTGATGGTGAATTCTGATTTTGCTTTCAGATTTTTATTCAATGCCTGCCGGGCGATGGAAGCCGAGCGCGTCATGTCCTCATAGGAAGAATTGGTGCATGAACCGATGAGCGCCACTTCCAGTTCTGCCGGCCAATTATTTTTCTCTACGGCTTCTTTGAACTGAGAAATCGGCCAGGCAAGATCCGGTGTATAAGGCCCGTTGATGTGCGGCTCGAGTTTGCTCAAATCAATTTCAATCACCTGATCGTAGTACTTCGCCGGATCCATCAGCACTTCCGCATCGGGACGAAGATGCGCGGCAACATGATTCGCCAGTTCAGCCACATCTTTTCTTCCCGTTGCATTCAGATACATTTCCATCTTCTGATCGTAGCCAAACATAGATGTCGTCGCGCCGATCTCGGCGCCCATGTTGCAGATGGTTCCTTTTCCGGTTGCGGAAATATTCTGCGCGCCTTCGCCAATGTATTCGATGATGGCTCCGGTGCCGCCTTTCACGGTGAGAATTCCCGCCACTTTCAGAATCACATCTTTCGCAGAAGTCCAGCCGTTCATTTTTCCCGTGAGGTGCACACCGATCACTTTCGGCATCTTCAACTCCCAAGCCATTCCGGCCATCACATCCACTGCATCAGCGCCGCCAACGCCTATGGCAATCATCCCGAGTCCGCCTGCATTCGGCGTGTGTGAATCCGTGCCGATCATCATTCCCCCGGGGAAAGCATAGTTCTCCAGTACCACCTGGTGAATAATTCCGGCACCGGGTTTCCAGAAACCAATTCCGTAACGATTCGAAACCGAAGCGAGAAAATCATAGACCTCTTTGTTCACGTCGAGCGCTTTCGATAAGTCTTTCTGCGCACCTACTTCCGCCTGAATCAGGTGATCACAGTGAACGGTGGAGGGAACAGCTGTCTTGTTTTTTCCTGCCGTCATGAACTGCAGGAGCGCCATCTGAGCCGTTGCATCCTGCATCGCCACTCTGTCAGGAGCGAAATCAACGTAGGATTTTCCTCTGTCAAATGCTTTGGAAGGAAAATTTCCGAAGAGATGAGCGTAAAGAATTTTCTCGGTGAGGGTGAGCGGACGGTTGAGGAGTTTGCGGGTTTTTTCAATTTTGGAAGGAAGAGTTGCGTACACCTTCCTGATCATTTCAATGTCGAAAGCCATCAGCAGAAGCAATTTTGTGCCGCGAATTTAGCGAAGGATGCTCAATTGTGAAGAGACTGCGTGGACTCGTGCTTCTTCTGTGCTTCAATTTCCCGATTAAGAAAGAACGAAAGTACGGTTCGGATCACCACTACGCCTCCAACCTGAATCAACTCATCAATGGTAGGTTCCACAATGGTTGCGATCACATCAGAAACAATGAGCAGTTCAAACCCGAGCAGCAGGTACTGCCCTAATTGAATCCGGATCGAGGCGATTTTTCCCAGATCATATTTTCCACCCATCCGCTGTAACTCATTGATTAGAAAAACCACTATCGCATGCACCGAACCGAATATGAGAATGACAATGCTCGCAATACCGATGATCTGCGAAATGACTTTCAGGGACTCCATGAAATGAAACATATTCCAAAGATAGTTTGATGCCTTAATGTTCCATTGTTCCACTATTGACAATTTTGCACAACCCGTCTCCGGTAAATGAAGTTATGTTTGCGGCGAAGATGGGTTCATCCGGGCACATTCACAGAAACCTGATCGAGGCAGTTGAGACCGCATTACGGAAGATTTTTGTTGAACGGCGGTACGCTGATCATGTGATCGAGCAACTGCTGAAGCAAAATCCGAAATGGGGTTCGCGCGACCGGCGGTTCATCGCAGAAACCACTTATGATATTGTAAGGTGCTGGCGGAAGATCTTATACTGCGGCAACATTGCAGAGGATGATGAACTCCTGTTTCAGAAATCCATTTATACATGGCTCCTTCTGCAACATCAATCGTTACCGCATTGGATGAACCTGAAGATGGATGCCGATTCTGTCTACTCACGTGCGGCTGAAGCAGAAAAATTCAGGGCCATCCGCGAATCCATTCCGGACTGGCTCGATCAACTTGGTGAAGAAGAATCAGGATTGAACTGGAATGAAGAAATCCGTGCACTCAATGAGCAGGCGCGTGTGGTGCTGCGGGTAAATACGATCCGCTGCAGCAGAAAAGAATTGCAGGATGAATTGAAGGCAGCAGATGTTTCCACTGAAGAAATAGTCGGGTTACCGGATGCTCTGCTGCTGAACCGGAGAATGAATGTGTTTAAACTCGTTGCATTCAAACAAGGAAAATTTGAAGTGCAGGATGCTTCATCACAATGGGTTGCTCCTTTCGTGGATGTTACACCGGGTATGCGTGTGATAGATGCCTGCGCCGGCGCCGGAGGAAAAACACTTCATCTGGCCGCGCTGATGAAAATTAGCGGGCACATCATAGCCATGGACACGGAACAATGGAAACTGGATGAACTGAAAAAAAGGGCACGACGAGCGGGCGCCACGAATATTGAAACCCGGTTGATTGATTCTTCAAAAGTCATCAAACGGCTGCATCAATCTGCCGACCGGGTTCTGCTCGATGTGCCCTGCTCGGGTTTGGGTGTCCTGCGCAGAAACCCTGATGCCAAATGGAAACTCAGCCCGGAATATCTAATCAAGGTGAGACAGCTTCAACAGGATATACTGGACCGCTATGCTCCGATGGTGAAACCGGGCGGCAAACTGATTTATGCCACGTGCAGCATTCTCTCATCTGAAAATCAGAATCAGGTGTCCGCATTTCTCTCCAGAAATTCCGGCTTCATGCTCGAAGAGGAAAAACAAATTCTTCCTTCAGCGGGATTTGACGGATTTTATATGGCAAGGATGATCAGGAAATAAGGTGGTACAACGGAATACTTTATTCCGCCTTCAGGTACTTGAATGCATGCATATCTCCATTGCCTGACGTGCATACCACGAGATAAACTCCTGGGATAAATGAAAGAGATGAAAGCTTCAACATGACATCCGCCTTTTCCACCATGGCGGAGTGGAGCAGCTTTCCTGATAAATCGAATACCTGCAATTGGAGCGGTTCGGTATCAGCAGGCACTTCGCATGCTGTGGTTTTCAAAATTTCTGTATGACCATCCACATCCACCTGTTTCAGCCGGTAATAGTTGGTTGAAGGAAAGGGGTAACGGTCAATCCCAAAATAATCAGATGTTTCAGAAGAGAATCTTTTGCCGGTAACAGAAAATAACTCCTCAAAATTTTCTCCATCCGCAGAACGCTCCACTACAAAGTGATCGTTGTTCATCTCTGAAGCCGTTTGCCAGTTAAGCAAAATCATCCCGTTTTGCGCATGACATTCGAATGAGGTGAGTTCGACCGGAAGCAAGTCGCAGGATAAACTTGACCCATTTGTAAGAGTCCACGACAACGTGAAGCCGCTGCCGCCCGGCGACCATTTACTCACGCACAGATAATAGATTTGACCTACAGATACAGAAAGATCATCCACCCATCCGTTGCCGCAGGCATCTTCATTCACATCGGATCCTGAATTGGACCATCCACAGGCCCAGCTGTTTTGCGACAAGTTGATGGAAGAACTCATACCGGTATTGCCATTGGTGCCAACCACGGTGGCAGTGGAACACCGTATAGGGTTGCCGAGACTGCCGCATGATGCATTGGGTCCATAAACGGCCCAATCATAATCATCATTGTTGTCGTTCGGATCAATGGTCATTCCCAACGTACCTGTAGAAGCCACTTTGAATGAGTACCAGTTGGTGTACGTTTCTGTGATCAGGCAATTGTCATCCACATCTGATATCAGCCCGGGACCGGTACTGGCATCACTGAATGAAGTACTGTTGCAAAGCGGCGTGATGTGCTGGCAGTCGTTATTATCCAACCCCGTTTGGCCTGAAAGGCACGGAACACAGTCAAGTGTGGCTACCCAGCCGGAATCATTTCCTGATGATGTCGTGTTCAGAATAAATGTGATGCAACCGCTTTGATCGTTCGATACAAACGGACCGATTCCCTGCGCCATGCATGCTTCATAACTTGAACAATTTTTGTTATTGAGGTTGGCTGTCCCGGGAAAAATCGGGCTGTCATAGGTTGGGCCGTTCATCACCTTCAGCTTATCACTTGACTTCATATGCACTGAAAAGAACTGGGCTCTCAGGCATGAGTTGGCCTGCGACGGGCAAAAGGTTTGATACACATCCAGTGTCACTCCGTTTGCGTAATTGCCGGTGGTGTTTCCGTTATCAGTATAAGTAACTCCGCAATCTGCTACCATAGGTCCTCCGAGATATGAATTCGCCAAGCCAACCGTCGGCTGCATATATGTGGCCACCGGATCGGGTAATGTTGGACATAATTCACAACTGATCGAAGCCACCCAACCGCTGTCAGAAACCGAACCGTCTGATTTCATATTGAAAGTGAGGCATCCGGTTTTGGCCAGTAATACAGTCGGTGTAGTAGTGCCGCTGTATGCTCCGATCAAAGTGGATGCGGTTGTAGGGCCGTCGTAAATTTTAAGGGTATCGCCTGCGGCGAGACGCAGTGAATAGAAATTAGCTACAACACAATTGCCCGCATCAGAGCAAAAAGTTTGAACATAATTTTCATTGGCTGAATAGTTTCCGGCAGCACCGCCGCTGTCATAAAACAATCCATCGCAGGTATTGAAGGTACTGTTTCCATTCATCAGATATGCCGGAGCACACCCTGCGCAGGAAATGGTAGCTGCCCACCCCAGCTTGTTGGTTGATCCGTTTGAAACAAAATGAAAAGTGAGCGATGACGTACTGGATTCAATGGTGCCCGGTGAAACATTACCGGAAAAATTCCCGATCACCGGCGAGGAAGTGGAAGGTCCGTCGTAGATGGTGAGAATGTCATTGCCTGCCTGTGTTTGAAATGATGTGAAGTGAAAGGAAAGGCAGTTGCCTCCCGAACTGGTAAACGTAATGGTTAAGTTTTCATTGATTGAATAATTCCCGGAGGACCCGCCGCTGTCATAAAAGGTTCCGCTGCAGGCAGTGATGCTTGCATTGCTCATGGGGTACGTTTGGGCAAGGACAGACGTAGTACCCATGGCAAAACAGGTCAGAAACCCAATTACCCCCTTTGTTCCCACTATTCAGACAATTAGTGATTCATACTGATGCAGCAAAGAACCACGTGAAAGGTAAAAATTCTGTGATGAAATTAGCTAACGTAGCTTCACAAATTATTCCGCATTTCGCAAGGCGGAATCAGGTTAGTCATAAGTTTGAAACTACTGTACCATAAAAGTGCCGCAGCTGAGCCGGTTGTCTGCATTGACGATTGTGTAGAAGTAGATACCCGCTGAAAAGTCTCCCTTCTTTAATGTAACTGCATTGGAACGGAGAAATTCTAGTTTCACCAATGTGCCGGTCTGATTGTAAACCTTCACCACCGCATCCTCAATCTTTTCCTGGCTGTTTATCATAATGGCGAATGATTCATCTACAGGATTCGGGTACACCACGGATTGGATGGAAGTGTTATCCATCGCCGCAACGCCTGTTGCTTTACCTCCCGGGTTGAAACTGACCAGGTCAATTACATAGGCGGTGTAAGCCGAATCATCGAACACGACATACGAACCATTGTTTGTCGGCACATCAATGGACACCCATTCAGGGCTTACACTCATGTACGATGCCACTACGTTGTCTTCATTATCGAAGACCTGCACTTTGATGTAATCAATTTCAGATGAAACCGGATTATTGAATGAAAGGTGAGAAATTGGCTTGGCGATATTCGTATCATTGACATCAACGAACCGCAACTTGAGCGGGTTATACCAATCGTCGCTGTGAAGAACAGAAGTGTAGATATTGATTCCGTAATCGTAGGTCACCGGTATTCCTGAGCCATCATACCCGGAGTAAATGGCGCCATTGCCCCAATAATTGTTAGTGATGGGTGTATTTGAAGCATACCCTTCAAAATCCATGGTGTCACCGTAATCCCGCACTGAGTTTGAAACATTAATGTGCTGATCAGGGAACACAATTTCGGAAGGAGTAGATTGTGCTGAAACCGAAAATGAAATTGCTGCGAACAGTGTAGTAAAAGTTGTTTTCATCGTTGGAATTTTAGGAGGAGAAAATTTTACTTAACTGAGCTTTCCAAGTCCGCTTTTCAGCTTTCCGATGGATTCTTCGATTTCATGAAGCTTGCAGGTACCAACACTCAGCCGATACCAGGTTGAATCATGAGACGAACCGAATGCATAGAACGGAACGATGGCCATCCCGCATTCATGCAACAGATATGAAGTGACATCGGCGGTTGTATCGAGCACACTTCCATCCATGGTTTTCTTTCCCTTCAAATCAAATTGCACGGTAAGGTAAAGTGCCGCCTGCGGCGCTATGGCGTTAACGGGGTGACCTTCGTTGCGAAGTTTCATTAGCCCTTCATAAATTCCTTCAAGCCGTAACCAAAGTTGTTCCTTGAAACCGGCGAGGTAGGTGCTCATGGCATCTTCCAGTTGCAAAAACCGGGCAGTGGCCTCCTGCTCCGGCCGCGGCGCCCAGGCACCGATGTGCGATGCGATAGATTTCATTTTATCTATTACGTATTCGGGGCCAAAGGCCCAACCTACGCGAAGACCGGTGGCGGCACATGACTTTGAAATGCCGTCAATGTATAAGGTGTAATCGCGCATTTGCGGCCGCAAACTCACCGGATCATAATGAACGGTTTGTCCGTAGGTGAGAACCCAGTACATCTGATCATACAGTACATACAGAGGCTTTTGCTTATCCCCTCTGCGTTCATTTTCCTCCAGCACCATGTCGCATATTTCTTCAAGTGCTTGCCTGGTGAATGTGGTGCCGGTTGGATTTTGCGGCGAGCATAAGGCGATGAGGGTCGCGTCTTTGATGAACGGGCGCATCTCATCGGCCGTGGGCATAAAGTTATTTTCCGGACTTGTTTCCACCGGAAGAGGTTTCGCTCCCGACAAATGACAATAGTGATTGTTGTTCCAGGAAGGAACCGGAAAAATCACGCCATCGCCCGGATCAATTAACGTCATATAAATACAGTAAATAGCTGGCCGGCCGCCACTCGTCACCAGGATGCTGTCAGAAGGATACTGAAATCCCCCGTGCCTCGTGAGAAATGCACTTACGGATTTCCGTAATTCAGGAATTCCGTTGGCAGGTGGATAATTGGTGTGCCCCGCATGCAATGCTTTGGAAATTTCCTCCTCAAGCACATTGGGAATCGGAAACACTTTTGGATCAAAATCACCGATGGTAAAATTGTAAATCTGAGCACCCTTCTTTATAAGATCATTTACCTCCCAGGCGAGTTTGATGATTTCTGACCCGATGAGGGATTCCGCCATACGGGAAACATGAAGTTGCGATTTTGATGCCATGCCTTGCATGATGAATGGGTTTTGCTCTGAGAACCTATGCAAATGATTCATCACAAACTTACGGTTTTTGCACTGAGAGGGAAATCATTTACCGGTCGCGTTGCCGCCTGCCGGAAATAGTGTGGATAACGAAACATCAAATTCCAATATCACTACCGCCTGCGTAACCTTTTTACGAGGCAACCCGTTAACTCCCCCTTGTCATATAGAATTTGTGGAAAAAATATTTATAAAGACTACCTATTATGTAGATTATGTAGATATTTGCCCCCGAACTTTAAAAACCAACTCTTTTTATGAACCAGATTTTTACCAGAACATTTGTTGCACTTTTTTTGATTCTATGGCTTGGAAACATCTCTGCATCCGAAGGTCAAAACCCAAATGCGGGTGCTACACCAGCCGATACCGTGAAGAAGGCACCTCCTCCTCCACCCGCTCAGCTAATCACCTACCCGTTGTCACTAGCCAGCGGCAAGTTCAAGCTTAGCGGATATGCTCAGGTTCGTTATCAATATTTTACCGATACACTGGTTAGTAATGGATTTGATGTACGCCGTGCCAGGGTAACGTTGGCAGGTTCTCCATTCAAAAATTTTGATTATAAGCTACAGGCGGATTTTGCGCCAACGACGCGGGTGATGGATGTAACGGCGGCTTATACATTCAACACCTACATCAAGATTGTGGCCGGTCAGCAAAAGATTCCCTTCTCTCTTGAAAACCTCATTTCAAGCCCGTTGATGGAAAGTATTAACCGTTCCCAGGTGGTAGAAGCACTTGTCAGCCGATCCAGAGATGTGATCAGTACTCAGGGAGCCGTTGTCGGAAATAATAATGGTCGGGACATTGGTGCCCTACTCACAGGAGTGATCAAGACCCAGGGAGAAAATGCCAGACCGCTTGTGGAATATTCCGGAGGTTTGTTCAGTGGAAACGGAATTAACAAGGCCGATAACAACCGTGAGCTTGATTTCTCCGGAAGAGTCATCGCTTACCCGATCAAGCAAATCAGCATCGGGGGATCATACTACAACGGCTCTGCCACCTACGGCAAAGATGTTTCCAAACCCAAGAACAGGGACCGCTTTGGGTTTGAGGTGTACTACAACTCGCCGAGAATTACCGTGAAATCAGAATTCATCCAGGGTGTTGACAGTGCGACCACCCGCAACGGCTATTATGTACAGCTGGCGGGATTCATACTTCCGGAAAAATTCCAGGCCGTCCTGAAGTATGACTCTTATGACAGCAATATCGATAAGGATGGAGACCAAAGCACCATTTACACCTTCGGTCTCAATTGGCTTTGGGGTAAGTACGCGAAAATCCAGGCAGCATATGACTACAGGAAGGAACAAGGCGACAGCGATGCGCAGAAAGACAATGATCTATTCAGTGTCATGCTCCAATTGGGCTTCTAAATAACCTCTGAAATAAGGTTCCTGCGTAACGAAACTTTATCCTATTTATTCTGTACTAGTAATATATTCTATAGGTTTACTAGGTTATATGAAAAACATAATTACATTTGACGCGGGTTCTATCCAAACTTTCAACACATAACATCCGACTATGAAACTCAAAACAACTTTACATTCTCTGCTGCTTGTTTGCGGTGCCCTGCTATTATTAAACTTCTACCCTGCCCCTTTAGAGAAGAGCGAGGTAACGCCGGCAGCACCCGAGTTATCAGGGAAGATTACCTTCTCCGGCGCCTATGCGCTTTATCCGATGGTAGTGCGGTGGGGAGAAGAATTCAGGAAACTACATCCGAAAGTTCAGTTTGACATTCAGGGAGGCGGCGCCGGCAAGGGAATGACTGATGTCTTGTCCGGTACGGTTCACCTTGGCATGGTATCGCGGGATATATCACCCGAGGAACAGGCAAAGGGCGCGTATGGTGTCGCCGTTTGCAAAGACGCAGTGATCATTACCATCAATGCCAGCAATCCGTTTTTGCCGATCATCCAGCAGAAAGGAGTTACGAAATCAAAATTGTACGAACTGTTTATCACCGGCAACGTCACCACGTGGGGACAGTTGCTGGGCGAAAAAAATGCGAAGCCCATCAAGTTATTCACCCGATCAGATGCTTGCGGTGCTTCAGAATCACTGGCCAAATATCTGGGTAATTACAAGCAGGAAGATCTGAATGGAACCGGTGTGTTTGCCGATCCGGGTGTTGCGCAAGCCGTGGCCAAAGACCCACTGGCACTTGGATATAACAACATCAATTTTGTTTATGATGTAAAAACCAGAAAGCCCAACCCTGGTCTTGTTCCCTGCCCCATTGATGTAAACGGTAACGGAACACTCGATGCCAACGAGAAGAATTATGCGACGCTTGATGCAATTGATGATGCCATCCGTACCGGCGCCTATCCTTCCCCCCCTGCACGCCAGTTATTTCTGGTGTCGAAAGGAAAACCCAACAATCCGCTGGTAGTAGCCTTTCTGCAATGGGTACTCACAGAGGGTCAGAAATACGTGGACGAGTCTGGCTACGTAAACCTGCCTGAGGAGCAATTGAAAAAACAGGCCGCCGCACTTTCACCTAAGCCTTAAACCCGTCTTCGCCCATGAGCACCGGCAGGATCCTTAAAGATAGGATTGCAGGAAAGTCAGTTTGGCTCGTAACGCTATTCTCGGGACTGATCCTCTTTCTGATTATCGTTGGACTTTATTTAAAGTCAGCTCCCATTCTTCACTCTCACTCATTGAGTGATTTACTCTTTGAATCAAAGTGGAAGCCGGGCAAGAACCAGTTCGGCTTCCTACCCTACATTCTGAGTACAGTATACGTGACCTTCATCTCGCTAGTCATTGCGGTACCCCTTTGCGTACTGTGCGCAATTTACATGTCAGAATACGCGAACAAGAAGGTGAAAGGGTTTGTCACTTCACTCGTTGACATTCTCGCCGGAATTCCATCAGTCATCTTCGGTATATGGGGAATCATTCTCATTGTTCCGTTCATCAGCAACAAACTTGCTCCGGCATTCGGTCATGAAGATTCTACTGGATACAGCATACTAGCCGGGGGGCTTGTGCTGGCGGTCATGGTTTTCCCCATAGTCATTCACATCATGCTGGAAGTGTTGCGAACCGTTCCTGTTGAGTTGCGAGAAGCATCATTATCGCTTGGAGCAAATAAATGGGAGACTATTAAAAAAGTGGTGCTGAGAAAAGCTGCTCCCGGTATAAGCGCTGCGATTGTTCTTGGTTTCTCGCGCGCATTTGGTGAAACCCTTGCGGTACTCATGGTGGTGGGTAATACTGCCCTTATACCCAAATCACTGTTTGACTCAGGATATCCGCTTCCTGCACTCATCGCAAATAATTATGGCGAGATGATGTCCATTCCCTTGTACGATTCGGCCCTGATGTTTGCAGCGCTGCTTCTGCTCACGGTAATTCTTGTGTTTAATGTAATCGCACGTATGGTGATCATGCGGCTGGAAAAACAAATGATCTGATCTATGTTCTGGAGAAAATTCGAAGAACGTCTTTTTAATCTACTCATCAGGGTTGCAACGCTCATTATTGTTGGATGCCTGTTCATAATTGTATTAACTATCCTCGTGAAAGGGTTTCCTGCCATGAGTTGGGATATGGTTTCAAGAATTCCTTCCGGAGGGTTTTACCTGGGCAAGGAAGGCGGCGTGCTCAATGCAATCATCGGTTCACTGTATCTTGGATTGGGTGCCAGCATTTTCTCATTGGTCCTTAGCATTCCGATCGTCGTTTACATCAACATCTATTCGCGGTCTACTTCCCGCTTTGCTCAATTTATCCGGATTTCTCTAGATATTCTTTACGGGATTCCCTCAATTGTTTATGGTGCGTTCGGATTTGTACTCATGATTGCTTTCGGATTGAAGGTTTCCCTGCTCGCGGGCATCATTACCGTAGGGCTCCTGGTACTCCCGATCATGGCAAGAACCATGGATGAAGTGATCAGAACCATTCCGAAAGAACTGGGGGATGCTTCCCTTTCGCTGGGAGCCACTAAGTGGGAAACGGCCATGAAAGTGATCATGCGGCAAGCGTTTCCCGGTGTATTGACAGCGATCCTGCTCGGTTTCGGAAGAGCCGTTGGTGATGCAGCATCCGTCATTTTCACCACCGGTTTCACAGATAACATCCCCACATCAGTTCTACAGCCGGCAGCCACATTACCCCTGGCTATTTTCTTTCAGCTTGGATCACCCATCAAGGAAGTAGTTGACCGGGCTTATGCTTCATCACTCATTTTGACAGTAATCATTCTCATCATCAGTATCAGCAGCAGACTTTTATTCAAGCGTTTCAACAAGAATGTAATTAAATAACCGTCCATATGAAAACTTCAACAAGCACAAGTTTCAAGAATAACTTTCCCCTGTCACTTCAGGAAACCGAGGTCGCTGAAGAAAAGGTTATTCCGCTCGGCGGATTGAAACCACACATCAGCGTTCGTAACCTGAACATCAGTTACGGAAGTCAGCGCATTCTCAAAAATGTTTCTATTGATATACCCAACAAGAAAATTACAGCCATCATTGGTCCTTCAGGCTGTGGAAAGACAACGCTATTGAAGACATTTAACCGTCTCATTGAGTCAGCGGATGGTATCAACATTGACGGTGAAGTGCTGGTGGATGGTGAAAACATTTATGGGAATGATGTGGAAGTCACACATATCCGGAAGAAGATGGGATTACTCTCCCAGCGCCCGATGCCATTGCCCATGTCAATCTTCGATAACATTGCCTACGGCATGCGCATTCATGGCATAAGGAAGAAAGCATTGCTTCAGGAAAAGGTGGAACACTATCTCAGGCAAGCGAGTTTATGGGAAGAAGTCAAGGACCGTTTGCATCATCCTGCAACGAAATTGTCTATTGGACAGCAACAGCGCCTTTGCTTGGCACGCGGCCTCGCCGTTGAACCTGAAATCATTCTCGGTGACGAACCCACATCGGCACTCGATCCTATCAGCAGCCAGCGTATCGAGGAAAAATTTGTGGAGCTAAAAAAAGATTACACCGTCATCATGGTCACACACATTCTGCGTCAGGCACGGCGCATTGCCGATTACATCATCTTCATGTGGCTGGGTGAAATTGTGGAGCATGGACCTGCACAAGAATTGCTCGAGAATCCGAAAGAAGAAATGACCAGGGAATATGTGAAAGGCGTTATCAGTTAACATAGCAAATTCCTCCATTATGCTCACCAAAAAAGTCAAATACGCACTGAAAGCCGTTCTCTACCTGGCTAAGAGGTATGATGATGAACATCTCATTGCAGTAAATGATATTTCCCGGGAAGAGTACATTCCCTATAAATTTCTTGAGAAGATTCTGCTTCAGTTGAAGCGAAAAGGTATCCTCATAAGTAAAATCGGCCGCTTGGGAGGATATCAGTTATCCCGCCCTCCGGCTGAGATCATGGTAGGTGAAATCATCCGGCATATTGATGGGACAATTGCCCCTGTCAGCTGCGTAAGCAAAACAGCATATGAAAAGTGCTTCGATTGCGAAAATGAGAGAACCTGCGAAATCCGCCGAACCATGCAAATGGTGAGAGATGCCATGGCCAAGGTGCTCGATGGCACGAGCCTGGCAGATGCCATTTCTATGGATTCCAAGGTGGCAAGCACCCTACGCTATGCCTTCGCCCAGTGATTCTGTACCTGATTCAGGTATAATTCCGGGAATCCTTTGAATCCCGGTCCTTCCTAACGGCATTAGTTCTTCCGGTTTTGATCTGCTGTATGTAACAGATCCTTCCACATTCCCGTATGGAAAAAATTCAGACCATCTTGATCGAGATTCTAAAAAACTTTTACCTTGCGCAAAATTCTACCAAATAGGTAGGTCTTATAGGTTCGCTATAATTACAGATTGCACTACTAAAAACCGTCCCATGGGAAAACTCGCCACCAATGAAGTCCTCCAGTTTCTGATCATTATAACCGTTTTGCTTGCCACCGCCCGCATAATGGGCGAATTGTTCAAGAAATTCGGCATGCCCGCTATTATCGGTGAACTGCTTGGCGGCATTTTGCTGGGTCCTTCATTTATCGGATCCTTCTTTCCCGGATTTTTTCACTTCATCTTCCAGGATCCCAAGCAACCCGCCGTCGCTTTTGACGGACTCTCCCGCCTGAGCGTGATGATGCTGTTGTTTATTGCCGGAATGGAGGTCAAGCTCGAGAATATCATCAGGCGGGGCAAAGCGGCAGCCAAGATCAGTTTTTCCGGTATCGCATTTCCCCTGCTATTCGGCTTTGCAGCTACCTGGTTTTTTTATGATCAGTTTTTTGATGCAGCCACTACAGATAGAACGGTACCTGCGCTTTTTATGGGAACGGCCCTTTCCATCACCGCCCTGGGCGTAATGGCAAAAATTCTCATTGACATTGACATGATCAAGTCGCGGTTCGGAAACCTGATGATGACGGCGGCCATGATTGATGACATCATCGGATGGATGCTTTTTTCTGTGGTGATTGCGCTGGCACATCTTGAGGGCGAGAGCAAGTTCAGCGCCGTTACCGTGCTGGGCATTGTAATTGGATTCACGGCCTTCATGGTTACGGTGGGCAGAAGAATTGTTGACCCCATGTTCCGTTATGCCAATGAGAAACTATCGAAACCCGGTGCAGAACTCTCGCTTGCGATGTTGCTCTGCCTCGCCGGCGGCATTTTCACGGAATGGCTGGGCATCAAAGCCATTTTCGGTGCTTTCATCATGGGTGTGGCGATTGGAAATTCTCCATACTTCACGCAGAAAGCCAAAGACACGTTTCATGACATCGTTACCTATGTATTCTCTCCGCTTTTCTTTGTATCCATCGGCCTCAAAGTGAATTTTGTTTCCAACTTTGATTTCACCATAGTGCTGTTCGTGCTGGCCATTTCTATTCTGGGCAAGGTGATCGGGGGATTTATTGGCGCGCGGCTCAGCGGATTCAAATATCACAAAGCCGTCGCGGTTGGATTTGGAATGAATGCACGCGGGTCGCAGGAGATTGTATTGGGGTTGATTGCTCTTCAGGCAGGCATCATTAATGAAAAGATATTTGTGGGTCTGGTGGTGATGACCTTTGTAACGATTCTGCTTGCCGGCCCGATGATCCGGTATTTTCTGCGCAAGCATGAAGAGATTAACGGACCTTCATCCGACCTCAACACCAGGCAGTCTGAAACGACCGTTCCGGTAGCTGTTTGATCACTTGCATTTCATCGGATGATTATTGTACAGAATTGCCTTTGATGGCGCAGCCCTGATACCGCTTTCCGTTTATAAGAACAGAAGCGGAATACTGAAACTGATTACCGGAGGCATCAGCACAGGATTCTTTCCTGATCACCGCCTTAATGGATGCCTGCATGGCGTAGTTATTTGAGGAATAAGTGAAAACCTCATCGCCCTTGTTGATCGGTGGAAAGTATTCGAACACATACACCTGCATCATTTGAAAATCCTTGAGCACCATCACGCCCTCTGTAATCGAAATCTGAAGAGACCACTCATCGCCCAATGCCCAGAAGTCATAAGGGATGCAGGAGTTCTGAAAATTCTTTTGCTCAAAGGTGAGCACCTTGTACACCATGAGGATGCTGTCAAAACCCTGCGACTGCAACGAGGCATCCGCCGGTTTCATTTCTCCATTCAGTTCCACATAAACATATTCATAGGGGAATGCGGGTGAATGCAGAAACAACGCCTTATATAATTCACGCATTTTGCCCGTTGAATCCGCCACTGCATAATCCAGGTCTGTTTTGCCGCATTCGCGGAAACTCAGAAGACTTTTTCCTACAACAAACAATCCTTTGAATATTCTTCCATCGGTTTCTGCTACCGCTTGTTCATTGGAGCTAACGCCGGAAGAATCGGCGGGCATACTTACATCCGGCGTAATCTTTTTCGACTGCTTGCATGAAAGGATGACGAGCACATGGAACAATAGAAAAATCAAACGCGAAATTCTCATAACCAGTTAAAGGTAACAAGAACAAGCTGCAACCAATGCACACATTCAGTACGGCAAAAAGGCGATTCAAAAAATGTTTCACTCTGTTGAAAAATTTTCCTTCCTGTTTCTGAAAACTCCGGCGAAACAATCAGAAAAAAACCTCCGTAATAACTACCCTCTGCGAAACCATGTGATGGGTTTCACAGAGATGACCCCTGAGTTTTGAAGTGCCACCGTAGCGAACGGATATCATCTTACTGTATATGAAAGATCAACGGGATTTTGATTTTGGTGGTTAGAATTCCCCGCTCGGATGAAATATTTCCGGCGGGGATTTTTATTCTTCCGAGTTCTGCACATAACATAAAGCAGCATCCAAAAACAGAAATGATCCATAAGACTGACATGAATTTATTACCCATGAAAAATTATGTCGAATTGAAGAAAAACATGAAGCCCTCCGCGGCTCCTGCTCCGCCGGCAGAACCCGGTCCTGTGTTTTGCGTGGTGGTGAAAAGACCGCCGAGAAAAAGTTAGTTCGCGATGTATCCATACTGCGATGAAAACGCTTACGCACCGGTAATGTGAAAGAGATCAATCAACCCGGTTCCAACCCAACAATTAAACAGTCAATAAAATAGATATGGGTAATTTGATTCTTGCCGTTGCGTTTGTTGGGATTTTCCTGCTCCTGTGGAAGAAACAGTGGAGCAGAAAATCATTCAACCGACATCGTCCTTCGTAAAGCCGGAAACACGCTGAAGATATGATTATGGACGACAGCCCGACAATCAACACCGTTGCTTCGTCTCAGGCAGGGAATTTTCCCTGCCTGAGTTTTTTTACCAATCCAGTTCCTGATAAACCCCTTCCCTCAACCGGAAATACTTTTTGTTGAGCCAGTCGTCAGGATAAACTTCATCTAGGCGCAGCCGGAATGATTGCTCAGTGATCCGCGACGCGATGAGCGGATTTTCAATGTCCGCCTTCCACGAAACAGTAACCGTGCGGCTGTTGTGGGTAAGTGATGATAAGATGAGTGCTTCCATCGGCAAGCTCCACTCATCCAGCGAAATCAGCTCCGGATGTTTTGAAAAATCAACCATGAACTTTGAGCTGCCGGTTTGATATGCTCTACTGATGAGTTCCTGAATTTCATTCACGTGCTTCCGGTATTCTTGCGCATGATCCGCAATTTGAACACCGCGCCAGCACAGAATAAGAATGACCAGCACATCAACAAGAATTTTCCCCATCGTGCCCAAGCGGACATTCAGGAAAAACGGAACAAAAGAAAGCGGAATTAACAGCAGGTACATCCGCTCGAAGTAGTTCGAATGCTTCCATGGCTGCACATGAAAAAATCCGATAAGCAGCAAATATCCGGTCACTATGCCAATGAGCCACAGCGCCTGCCACCTCTGTTTCCTCCGAAAAAAAATAAACACCGTGATCAGCAATGCACCAGTTTCTTCCGTGTAAATCCTGAAGAGGAAAAGAATCCAGTCCGCCAGGTTTCCTGCATGAGAAAAATTCTGCTCAACAATAGTTCCCTCCTGCGAAAGCGGGTATTCAATCTTGCCCGTTTCATAATCACTGATGAAAAAGTATTTCCAAAACAGCCAAACCAGAAATGCTGCTGCGTAAATCAGCATAAGAGCACGCGACATCATTCTTTCTTTCAGGAAATGCGACACGCTGAAATAAATGACTCCGATAAAAATGAGCGGATAAGAAAACAAGAGGGTGATCAGCAGCAGAGCAAATACCGTGCGCCGCAACGGAGTATCATAAAGTTTTGCTTCCAGCACGCCGGCGAAAAAAATCAGCAACACGCATCCATACCATACCTCGTACATGGGAATGAAATAGATGAAATAGATTCCGCAAACACTGCTCAGCAGCAACGCACGCGCCAGGCCTTCCTGTTTCAGCCAATAAACCGAAAGCAGGAAAAGAATCCAGAGATAAACTACCGGGTTGAGCGAGTTAAGCAGCAGCACCGTTTGAAGCGAGAGATTCAGTTTCACTCCGGCGAGAGCCAGCAGTTGCGAAACGGCCAGGATGAAACGCTGATGCTCGATGTGAAAGTTTTCGCTCTGCACCACATGAAAGAAATAATAAGACCCGTCAAGAAATATTCGCTCATTGCTGAAGATGAATGCCGCCGCGGCATACAGGAGCATCCACACATTTCCTATCCATAAAACTCTTTTGAGAGAAACGGGCAACGCAAAGAATTTGCCGGCAAGATATTCATTCAGTACTCATCGCAGCAGCGTCACATTGCCTTTCTGCTCGGCGCTGGTGCCATCGAAGAAGAGCGCCTTCACCACATATACATAAGCGCCGATCTCTTCCTCTTTCCCTTCATACCGGCCATCCCACCCTTCATTCATATCCGTGGTGTGGAACAGCAACTGACCCCAGCGGTTGTAGATGAACATTTCAAATTCACTCACATTGGAGTTGATTACCGTGAATTCATCATTCAGTCCGTCGCCATTGGGTGTAAATGCATTGGGAACAGCAAAAACATTAGGCGCATCTGAAATGGAAATGGTATCAGATACTTTGCAACCGGCTGAATCCGTCACGATCACTTCATAAGTGCCGGGAGGCAGATTGATGGCTGTGGCATCCGATTGCGGCGGATCAGTATTCCAGGAATAGGTATAGGGTTCCGTGCCACCGGTGACTGTTGCCGTGGCGGTGCCATCGTTTGCCTGATACACTGTGATATCAGTAGATGTAAGCGCCAGCACTATGGCATCGGGTTGCAGGATCGTGACGGAAGCAGTGTCCTTACATCCGTTGGCATCCGTCACATAAACAATATATCCGCCGGGGCCGAGATTATGCACTGTAGCAGAATCATTTGCCGGAACAGTTGTCCAGAGATAACTGTACGGCGGTACACCTTCGGAAGCAATGGCTGTGGCTGTTCCATCAAAAATTCCGTTACACGTAATGTCCGTGGCTGTGGCATCGAGTTCCACATCGGGGTTGATGGTAACGATGGTGGTATCCTGCTTCTCGCAGTTGAATCCATTCTTCGCAATCACGATAAACACTGTTGTGGAATCAGTATAAGTGGTGTATGGATTGGAAGTGGAGACCTGCTGCCCGTTGGCGTACCACGTATAGCCCGTGGCATTACTGCTCGTTGCATTGAGGGTGATGGGAGTGCCGGGACAAACCGCAGTATCCTGCGGCGCCACCACATCAGGCAGCGCATGCACAGTGATGTTCTTCTGTCCCGTATTGGATCCGCATTCATTCAATGCATACACGGAAAGATTGGCCACACCCACCGAATCAAACACTACCGTGATCTCATTGTTGGATGTATCAATCACGGTAACAAGCGAATTAGACGTCCATGAGTAATAAGTACCAGCCAGGAAACTCGTGTGATATTCCACGGTATCACCGAGGCAGACGGAAACGGGCCCAACGATGGCTGTTGAAGGTGTTCCAATCACATCAATGTACACCGTATCAGACCATGGGCCCCAGCAACCGTAGTTGTATTCACGAACGGTGAGCCAGTAGGTTCCCACCGGCGCGCCGCCCCAGTTTATGAGCAACGGATTGTAATCCCAATAGAAGGGCTGGCCATTATTAAACTGCGGGGAATACCATTGATACTGCGAACCGTTGGTGTAGGCATTGAACGGCGAAATGGTGATTCCTGAAATCTGGCCCTGGCATACAAGCGTATCATCAGGGATGAGAAGCGGCGGCAATGAATCCGGCGAACCGATGGTGAGGTGAATGAGTGTTCCGTACTGATCCCATGATGGAACCGGGTCGGTGGCCACAATGCGCATGTAATAAGTTCCGGTTCCCGGCGGACCCAGCAAATTGATTACATCAATCAATCCCGGAATGGAAAGCGTCATGTTTGTACTGGTAGTTGCGGCGATCACACCGAATCCACCCGTGTTGAGTATGGTGTAGAAAGAAGCATCGAGTACCTGCACCTGGAATTCATTGCCCGGATTGTAGGTGGTGGTAGGTCCCCAGGTATTTATGTCAATGGTGATGGTGGTATCCACGCCCACATAATCGGTGATGCATACGCTGATGTCCTGCATGTTATTCGTGGTCGCATCACAGTGATGAATGCAGAACGGTCCCCACGGTGTTCCGGTGACAGCCGGATTCGTTGAACGCACCCTGACATAATAATTGCATCCATCCGGCACATCAGGCACCAAACCGGAAACCGAACCCGGCGGCGAGCCATAGAGCGGATCATACGTATTCGGATCAAGCGAAGAACCAAGTGTGAGCGGGTTGGTGAAGTTGCCGCTGGCATCACTTAGCTCAGCGATGTATTGATTATTGAAATTGAAAACACCCGTGGAATAAAACGGCACGTCAATCACACTGTGAACGCAAAGCGTATCCGGTCCGTAGGTGACCGGCGGCTGAAGCGTAGTGATGGTGTTCGGACAATCTTCTATTTCGAAACAGATGCTCGCCGTTCCTTCTATAGCCGGCGGCGGACTCACTCTTGATATCTTGATTTCATAACAACCGCCCGGTGCGACAAACGACGGTATCACTACAGCCACGGCGCCACTCGTTTGATTGGCGAAAATGGTGAACACACCCAGGTCATACGGATTGGAGAAATTTCCCGAAGCATCCGACATCTGCACATCATACGTACCATCGCACAACGGCGCCGACAGTTCCCACGAAACAAACAGGTAACCACCCTGGCAAACAGGATTCGGTGAAACACTCGTGATGGTGAGTTCCACGGGATTGTTCACATCATCATACGTTCCCACGGCAATGATGTCATCCACACCGAAGCCGATGGAGGTGGAAGCGCCCGTTCCGTTCACCCATCGGAAAGCGAAACGAAGATCAATCTGATTGTTGAAAGCAGGATCCGTTACGATTTCATACTTCCACAATGACTGACCATAGTATTGAGATTGCCCTGTTTGAATCCACGTGCCGCCGCCATCAATGCTGTAATAAAGCGACATGTAATCGGTGCTGTTTCCTTCCCCGATATAAAAAAAAGTAAACGTGACATCCGTGAGCCCGAGCGTGCAGAAACTCGTATTCATAATGGCCATGTTGTCGCTGGCATTGTCCGGATCGTAATTACCGTTGCCCGCCACTGCCGTGTTGTTCACATCATTCACGTGCAGGTAGTTGCTGTATGGCGCGCCGGCGATGGTACCGCTCACCGTTTGTGTTTCATCGGGCGTATTCGGATAGAGTCCGCCGCCATCATAGATGTTGTTAATCATCCACTGATTGGTGCCGGTGCCTGTGCTCACACTGGTGGGCGTGTTGAGCGTGAATCCCGCAGTGCCGCCGTTGAAATCTTCGTAGTATAGCTGAATGGATTGCTGTGCGAAAGAGTATTTCCCCGCAAGGGAAACCAAAAGAATCAGAAGCAGGAAGGGTGTAGCGCGTTTGATCATAGGCGAACACTTTGAGTTTGCTGGCATTCCATAACGAGAGTAAATCTATAGAAATTTATTCTGAATTAAATCAGGATAAAAAAGAGAACAAACACACCCGATGCAGCGAACGGCCAACTTCTACCATCAATATGCGTAAACTTGTCGAAAACCTGAAAGCCCTAGTGATAAAAGCTGCTTAAATTTGGACATTCACCGGATTGCATGATCGTTTCTACCAGGAACCTGTTTTCATTCTTTGTCCTTGCCTGCGCCTTCATCGGTGCAGCGCCGGGCGCTTGGGCGCAAATACCCACGCAGCAGGATTGCCTCGGCGCCATCCCCATCTGCGGACCGGTGTATCAAACGGCGAGTTCCACCTTCGGGCAGGGAAACTACCCGAATGAAGATCCGCCTTCCACCTGTCTGGTTCCCGGCGAATACAATAGCCAGTGGTTCATTTTTACGGTGATCACATCCGGTGATCTGGCGTTCACCACATTCCCCGTGAGTCCTTCTGCTGATTATGACTGGGCCCTGTATAACCTCACCAACGCCACCTGTGCCGACATCACGACCAATAGTTCCCTTTCCGTCAGTTGCAACTCATCTCAATATGGCGTAACCGGTATTTCCGCCAGCGGTGTGGGAAACTGGAATGGTCCGGGACCTACCAATGCATTCAACTACCTCTATCCGGTGAATGCCGGCGAAACCTATGTGCTCAACATGAATAACTGGAGCGGCAGCACCGGCGGCTATACGCTCGACTTCAGCGCATCCACCGCCACCATTTTCGATTCGGTGCGCCCGAAGATTGACACCATTCAGCCCATCTCCTGTTCTGATAACACCATCACCTTTTCTTTCTCAGAAAAAGTCTTGTGCGCTACCGTAGAAGATGCGGACTTTGAACTCACCGGACCCGGCGGACCGTTCACGTTAAGCAATGTAAGCGGATCGGCCTGCACCGTGGGCGGCACACAGGAGATCACCTTCACAGCCGACATCTCTCCTTCCATCCAGCATGGCGGCACCTACTGGTTTCACATCACCGATCTTTCCGGCGGCGTCACTGACTTGTGCGGCAACGCCACCCTACCTGACTCATTTGCATTCTATGTGGATGGTGTGATTGCCAGCATTGATTCCTTCACCCAACCCTATTGCGAAGGGAACAACGGCGCCATCTTCGCTTCGGGCAGCGGCGGACTCACGCCATATACCTGGCAACTGAACGGCGTGGCGCAGCCAGGTTCTGTTTACAATAACCTGAGCGATACTACCTACGTCATCACTGTGACAGATGCCGGCGGATGCTGGGACACCACTTCCATCACGCTCTATCCGGCAACGGGCGATGTGCGGGGAAAGGTGGAACAGTACGCTGATGCCAAATGCTTCAACAGTTGCGACGGCACCATTCTCGTAAGCGCATCCAACGGCGTGGAACCGTACAGCTACAGTTGGTCGAATGGCGGCGCCACAGCCGGCATCGCCAACCTTTGCATCGGTGATTACACCGTCATCATCTCCGACCTCGCCAATTGCAAGGACACGCTGACGGTTACCATCAGCCAGCCGCCGCCGCTCGTTTTCACTGTGGATTCGGTCAAGAACATTGACTGCTACGGACAATGGGACGGATATATTAAAGTGAGTGTTGTCGGCGGCACGCCGAATTACTTCTATAACTGGGTGCCGTATGGCGGTAACAATGCTGCTGCTTCACATCTGAATGCAAACACCTATACCATCGAAGTGATTGACGCGCATCAGTGCCTGTATGATACCATCATCCCGCTCACGCAACCCGAACCGCTGGAGATCATTTATCCCGGTGATACCACGGTGTGTGAAGGAACGTCCGCTTCACTGCATGTTCCCGTGGCGGGCGGCACGCCGCCGTATGAAGTGATGTGGGAATCCGGCGCCACCGACAATCCGCTTTCATTTACGTCACCTGTTGACTCGGCTATTTTTGTAGTGGCGCATGATGCCAATGGCTGCGCCACGGAAGCAACCGGCTATTACGTGCGCGTGCTGCATCCCATGTTTGTGGATCTCGGCAACGACACCATGCTCTGCGACGGCGATGTGCTTTACAAAAATGTCTTCTTCCCCGGCGCACAGTACCGCTGGCAGGATTACTCCAACTTTTATGATTACAGCATCCGCGAAACCGGCACGTATTGGGTGAAGTCGTACAACGATTGTTTCTCTTCTACTGATACGGTGGAGGTGCTGTTTGACGACTGCAAAACCTGTGTGCACCTGCCCGATGCCTTCACGCCCAATGGCGACGGCATTAATGATCTATTCGCGCCCATCATCGGCTGCGAGTTTACCAGCTACCTGCTCAAGGTCTTCAACCGCTGGGGACAGGAAGTGTATGAATCATCCAACCCCAACCATGGCTGGGATGGTAAAGTGAACGGCAAGCAATCTGAAATCGGCACCTATGTGTGGGAACTTGATTATGCCGGCTCGCAACATTCGCTCTCTCTCGATCAGCGGGTGAAAGGATTCGTGGTGCTGCTGCGGTAATTGTAGTTGCTGCAATTGAATTTTGAAAACAAGAAACTCTCACTCCTTGAGTATTGTCCTCCTTTCAGGAGGACAGATTTTTTTCACTTCGAAAAAAATCAGGAGGTGAATACCAGAACCCCCTCCCTCCCGATTGCATCGGGAGTACTCCCCCTTGCTTCGCGGGGCAGAATACGCTTCGAGTGATCGTTGCAAACAATTTGAAATCACTATGGTCGCTAAGATTGAATACTGGAACAGTGAACATTCCAGCCATTGAGTACTGTCCTCCTTTAAGGAGGACGGATTTTTTCTTTTTCAGAAAAAATCAGGAGGTGCTGAATCAATTACTCCCTCCCTCCCGATTGTATCGGGAGTACTCCCCCTTGCTTCGCGGGGGAGAGTACTTGCTAATTCAGACAACAGCAATTGCGAGTAACATGTGGTCGCGCAGCGAAATTTTGAAAATGAGAAACTCCCACTCAGTGAGTATTGTCCTCCTGAAAGGAGGGCTGATTTTTTTCTTTTCGAAAAAAATCAGGAGGTAAAAAAATAAGGAGGTGATAATTCAGTTTGCCCTGTAAGCGGTATAGCGCATCCAGTATCTTGCAAGGATGGAAACCTCTACCCTCATTGCCACCATCGGCGTTTCACTGCTGTTGCTGGCTTTCCTCGCCAACCTGATCAAACTGCAAAAGCAGAGTGCCCTGATTTATTTGCTGATGAACTTTACCGGAGCTGCGCTGGCTTGTTATGCCTCTTACCTGATAGACTTTCTCCCGTTCATCATTCTTGAAGGGACTTGGGCCTTGGTGGCGGCGGTGGCGATGGTGAAGAAAGAAATGGGAAAGAGTTGACTGCTGTTGGTCTCACTCTCGGGCGCGTGTACAATCGGGCACTATGCAGAAGGGCACACGTTCGCTTTGCTTGTAGCTCTGGTGCAAACGCGCAACAGACGTGAGTTCGTGTGAAACAAAGGATGGTGGCATGGCTGGCAGCTTATTGCCTTAATGGTTGGGGATTGCTTCGTCACTCCGCTCCTCGCAATGACGGCAATATTAGAAACAGCCGTGGCAGGCGCCCAAACGGGGATTGAATGACTTGTGAACCGATGAACTATGAAACCCTTCCTACCGGCAAACAGGCAAGAGACCAATAAACCAAGAGACTAAGAAACCAACCGTCACTCAATCACCGGCACCGATGGCATACGCGCCTGCACGCCCTGCATCTTCGAGAGCTCCATGAGTTCATTGTACATGGGATAGAGCATGCCGAGGTTTCGTTTGATCACTTCTGTGTTGTCGTCTTTGGAGAAGAGTTTCATCACCTGAATCCATTCCTGATCCTGTGAAGGATATTGCGCGATGCGATATGATGTGGTGTTGGTGAGCCGTGCGGCCATACTGATGGCTTCATCAATGCCGCCGAGCGTATCCACCAGACCGAGTTTCAGTCCCTGGTTGCCTGTCCACACACGCCCCTGCGCGATGGAATCCACCATGGCGGCGTCAAGTTTTCTTCCGGTAACCACGGTAGATTTGAATTCGGCATAAATGCTGTCCACGCCATCCTGAAACAGTTTCCTTTCATCATCACGCAAAGGGCGGGTGACGGTGGGAAAATCAGAATACCGCCCTGTTTGCACCTGGTCAAACCGCAGCCCGAGTTTCTCTTCAAAGAGTTTCTGCATGTTGGGCAGAATGCCGAACACGCCGATGGAACCGGTGAGCGTATTGGGTTGCGCCACAATTTTTGTGGCAAAAGCGGAGATGTAGTATCCGCCGGATGCGGCGTAGTCACCCATGGAAACCACGATAGGTTTTTCTTTTGCCGTGAGCTGCACTTCGCGCGCGATCACATCGGAGGCGAGGGCGCTGCCACCGGGTGAATTCACCCGGAAGACAATCGCTTTTACCTTATCGTCTTCCCTTAGCTTGCGCAATTCCTTCACGTATTTCTCCGAGCCGATGTTGTCATCATCGCCGCTGCCGTCCACAATATCGCCCTGTGCAAAGAGGATGGCGATCTTATCATCAGCGGTTGAACCGGTGCTCTTTGCCGGCACACTCATATACTTAGCGAGGGAGATGAAATTGATTTTGTCCTTCGCACCGATCTTTAACTGCCGGCGCATGTAATCATACACCTGGTCCACGAAGTAATTGCTGTCGGCGATTCCGTAGCGCACGGCATCGTAAGCGGTGTGGATTAGAAAATTATTGTTGACGCTGTCGAGGGTAGTGACGGGAATTTTCCTGCTTTCAGAAATTTTGCTCATCAGGTGCGTCTTCACATCTTCGAGCAGGGCGCGCGTCATGATCTTGTTTTCCTTGCTCATGGAATCGAGGCGGAAGGGCTCGGTGGCGGTTTTGAATTTACCGTCGTAAAAAATCTGCGGCTCCACGCCCACTTTATCCAGCAGGTGTTTGTAAAAAGTGTATTTCGCATTGAAGCCATTGAACTCGATGCCGCCTTTGGGGTTAACAAACACCTTGTCCGACACGCTGCAGAGGTAATAGCTCTTCTCTGTCATCAGTTCGGCATAGGCCACAACAAACTTTCCCGACTTTCTGAAGTCTTCTAGCGCCGTTCTTATTTGCTCTGTGGTGGCCATGCTGCCGCCGGAGAATCCGAAGTTGAGATAGATGCCTTTGATGTTGTCATCATCCTTCGCTTTCTGAATGTTCTTTACAATATCATACAACCCCGGGTCAACACTGGCGCTGAAATCGGCGAAGGAGAAACCAAAGTTGGGGCGGTAGGTGGTTTGCTCCGGAATATCATAATCGAGGTCGAGGGAAAGCACGCTGTTGGCTTTCACCGTCACGGGTTCTTCTTTCGTGAACGTGGATGCAATTCCTGCAATAAGCAGCACCGACAAAAAGATCACCACGAAGAATCCGATAATGAAGGCGAGCAACGAACCAAAAAACACTTTCCAGAATGACATGTATTTACAGATTTTGAAGAGCAAAATTAAGCACGGAAGGCCAGACCATTTGTTTACCTCTCACGACGAACCTTGAGAATGGATATTGTTTGAAGCAGTGAGAAGGGATTGGGATGTTTGATGTTGGATGTTGGATCTTGGATGTTTGAAGATTGAAGTTTGAAGTAATAAGTTCGATCTCCACGAGTTAACAGTCAACAAACAACCAACAACCGACAACAAACAACTGTCAATTGTCCACTATCCACTTTCAACTGTCAACTATCAATTGTCCCCTGTAATCAATCCACGTAAACCGAAAAGTCATTTTCCAAAGTCTTCCGGTACGTCAATTCGATCTGACTCGCAAGGATGCGATCTTCTGACAGCGGAGGCAATTCATGGAGAGAGAAGAATGAGGCATCGAGCACATCATGTCCTTTTCTCAAATCACCCGAAAGCGTTTCACACCGGAAGACCATCTTGTAGATGTAAAACGGTTTGGGCGGATGCGGATGCTTGCTCTTGTCGAAAACGGCGAGCAGGCGGTTCACATTCACATCGAGACCGGTTTCTTCTTTTACCTCCCTGATGATATTTTCCTTAGGGCTGCTGCCAATTTCCGCCCAACCGCCGGGTAATGACCACTTGCCGTCAGCACTTTCCTGAACGAGAAGGATACGGTGATCGGGAGAAAATACCAGGGCACGGATGTCCACCTTCACCGTGGGATAATCCTTCACCGGCGGAAACAGTTCCGCAACCACTTCATCGCCGGCACCGGTCAGTTCAGCAAGCATGCGGCGGCTCATCTCTTTCAGTTCGCTGTAGCGCTCGCGGTCAAATTCATTGTTGCAGTAAAGCAGCCCGATGTCGGCTATGGCGTTGAGACGCATGATGTGCTGCAAGAGTGATTGGCTGTTCATGAAATCAATTTGATGTTCCAAAGAAAGGAAACAATAATCCGGCAAGACATTCAGCCGGTCCATTAAGAATCGGGTGAGGCACCATACATAACCGGTTTCCATAAGAAAATGCCCGGTGACAAGGAGAAGAATGGGATTGGATGATCACCGCGAAGTTGTTTCTGAAATGGCTTCGCGGAATTTTTTTGAGAACATTCTGCCGGGAAAAACAATCAGCTCGATGAAATTGAATTCAATATTGTCAAAACTCACGGTCTCATCATCCTTCACCTCCAGATCCAGCGCGGGGAAGTATCTCAGGTTGGTTCGAAGTAAAAATGCCTGCAAGCGGTTCGGGCGAATGTCCCATCCGAAGGTAATACCCCAGGCGGGCTTCTGATCAGAAACGGAAACGGTGCTAACTTCTCCTGCCTCTTCTGTGAATGAGAGATCTTCATAGGTCACAACCGGTCCGGCGAATGGCGCAAAGCCCTTGTAGTCGAAAAGGAATTTGGTGACTTCGAACCCGAGTGATTTTCGTGTCGCTTTCTGAGACGTACCGTAAGCACTCATCTCTGTATGATATGTGCGGTAGTTGAGTGTGAGATTGAGATCCGCTTTGTGGAAATAATAACCTGCGGCAAACTCCGGCAAAATGCTGATCCCGTAAGCCGGAATGAATGGTCGTTCCGCTTTATTGTAACCGGATTGATTGAGCCACCATGCGGAAGAAACTCCGGCACCCGCAAAAATTCCGTTAAGCCGGTGCTTCTCTTCCAGTTGCTCCGTAATTGCTTCCGTCTTTCCGGATTCCCAGTCTCTTTCGGCACTGATCGTTGTTTCCATCATATAGCGGTACGAGAGCGAAAAACTCAGCGGCGGAGTTTGCACCGTTCTGCTTTCTGTTTCAGAGAAGTAATACGTGATGTTGTTGCTGTAGTGCCAGCTTGCCCCGAGTTCGAATAAATGATTACCTATATTGAAGGTAACACCGGTCAGCAGGGGCCATGTGGTATGGGTGACTGTTGCGCCTTGCCCGTTTTCGCTGCGTAAATCGTTTTGAGAAAAGGAGGCGGGTGTAAGTGAAAATCCAATAAAGGGACTGAGCCGGTGATGTTCAATTCGCCACGGATAATATTTAAAAACCGTTTCAACATTGTTGGAGTAACTGATCTCCTGCTCCTCTTTAGTGAAAGAAGGATGGAACAATGGAATCGCGAGGTAGAAATCCGCATGACCCCAGAAATGAATGCCGCCGATCAGGAACCGCGGAGTGAAGAGCGGATCGAACAGTAGCTCATCAGCATACTGTGGCGGATTCAGAATAAAAGTGGAACCACCGGCCGATGCCTGTCCATCGAACCCGAGATTGAGTTGTGCGAAGCGATGCCTTGTCTGCTTTTCAATATAAACCTGAGCATCGGTCGCAAGCACCATCATGGCTCCTGCGAAAGCAAGCGCCCATTGTTTCATGCTCCTAAAATAAAATGCATTCATTCCTGGGCTGAAATAATTATTTGGGCTGCGAATAAAAAAATGCAGCATTCAACTCTCCGTTTGCTGTTGTGCCGTGAAGAAAAAAAATGAATGCCGATCTTTCGGCCGATGCGGTATCGCTACATTACAGTGGAAGGGAACATCGGTGCGGGCAAAACATCGCTGGCCACGATGCTCTCAAAGGATTACGGGGGTAAACTTATTCTCGAACAGTTTGCCGACAACCCTTTCCTGCCCCACTTCTACAAGAATCCGAAGCAATATGCTTTCCCGCTCGAACTCTTTTTTCTCGCCGAACGCTATCAGCAACTCAAGGATGTGGCGCAGTCGCCGGATCTTTTCAATAGCTGCGTAGTCACGGATTACCTCTTTGCCAAGTCGCACCTGTTTGCTTCCATCAATCTTGAAGATGAAGAGATGAAACTTTTTAAACGGCTGGCGCAGATCATGCAAACCTCATTGCCTGATCCAGACCTTCTTTTTTACCTGCATACCCCCGTTCCGAAACTTCTGGAAAACATTGAAAAGCGTGGTCGCCCGTATGAAAAAGACATAACGGATTCTTATCTGAAGGAAATTCAGGACGGCTACTTTGATCTGTTCAAAACCCTGAACCACCTGCGAATTGTTGTACTTGATACGAGCCATGTTGATTTTGTCAACAACCCTTCCCACTATAAAGCGGTGCTGAATCTTTTGCAGCAGGAGCATGAGCCGGGAACAAAGGTCATCAGCAGACTAACATCCTGAAACCACGTTGACGCCGAAGTAGAAGACGGCAAGCCAGGCAAGCCCTTTGAGCAGGAAGAAAAGAAAACCGGCCACGCCCATGCGTTTCAGCCACAGTTTCCATTTTGAATCGTTGTCCATAGCAATTCGGCAAAAATAAATGCCGCCTTTCATTCCGCCGCATCGTACCGGCACTCGTTAACTTTGGTGCGTGCCGTCACAAGAACTCATCAGGGATTACCATCTGCTTCCTGCACTTGCTGAAGAGAAGAAAGCGGAGAATGAATTGTTCCGTCAATTCCTGAAATCCATTCCATCGCATAGAACGGATGAAGTTTTTCTGCCGCTTGCCGAACACATTACTGCGCGGATTGACTGTACCAACTGCGGTAACTGTTGCCGGCATCTGGAACCGGGCATTAGCGAGGAAGAAGCCGGAAAGCTCGCTTCACTGAAAAGTTTATCGAAAGAAATTTTCATCCGGGATTTTACAGGGAGGGAGCCGGAAACGGGGGTACTCTTCCTCAATCATCAACCCTGTATCTTCTTTGACGGAACTCTTTGCACGATCTATGAAAACCGTCCTGCTTCATGCGCCGATTTTCCTCATTTGACGACAGGGAATTTCAAATTCAGATACCGCAGCATCATGCACCTTTATTCCATCTGCCCGATTGTGTTTAATACCGTAGAGCAACTGAAGGTGGCGCTGGGATTTACAATCCATCGGGCTGATGAACCGCCCGAAAATAACAAGCCCGCCGGGCACCCTCCTACTGCGCCGACGGGCCGTTAAAGCGTTGAGCGGCTTTGCAGCCGTCACGCTACTTTTCACTCACTTCTTTGCCGGAGGCAACAGCACTTTGTCAATCACATGAACCACTCCGTTTGATGCCTTCACCGTGGCTACGATGTTGGCATCGTTAATCATGTACTTACCGTCTTTTACGTGAATGACGGCATCGTCTAAATTCACCATGTTCAGCTTTTGCCCGTCCTTCATCAGGTCGGTATTCAGCACTCCCACATATACATGGTACTGCAAAATATTCTGCAGGTCGGTTTTCTTTTCGGGTTTCAGCAATTCATCCAGTGTGCCGGCGGAAAGCTGTGCGAATGCTGCATCAGTTGGGGCGAAAACGGTGAACGGTCCGTTGTTGCTGAGTGCATCCACCAATTCGGCAGCTTGTACGGCCTTGACCAACGTGGTGTGATCCTTCGATCCCATGGCCACTTTTACAACATTGGGTGTTGACACGTCATCCTGTACAATGGATTGTCCGCCTTCTGCCGGTTGCACCGCCGATTGTTCGGTACCGGTGGCAGGGGCACTTTCCTTAGTCTGGCAACTAATGGTTACCAGCATCAAAAGGGTTAAGAGGGCGAGAATGGACTTCATATGGGTTATTTTTCGGAGTGCAAGTTGCCCATGCGCAGAACTTCAGGTTATGATTTTTCTCAGTTCGTGCTAAAACTTTCATCACTGTTGATAATTCGGACATGATGCATGTCATATCCTTCATTCATTCGCACCGGTAAACTCTCCATACGCTATGGCTGTGATCTATCCTGACTATGTGGCCCGCTTCTATGACATAATCTATGCTTCGGTTCGCTCCGTTGACCGCGCCTATTACCTGCGGAAGATTGCCGGATGCAAGGGTCCGGTGCTTGAAGTGGGTGTGGGCACAGGACGTTTTTTTCTGGAAGCGCTGCATGCAGGCGCTGATATTTATGGCATTGATCCGAATGAATCCATGCTGCGCGTCTTGCAGCAGCAACTCACTGCCCGACAACAGCACCGTGTTTCACTTCAATCAGCGGAATCCCTTTCACTGCCTGTGAAATTCGATCTCATTATTGCACCCTTCCGTGTTTTCAGCCACCTGATCACTATTGACCGGCAGCTCACGGCGCTGGAACGCATCCACCAATACCTCAATGAAAACGGCTTTTTCATTTTCGACTTATTCGTTCCAAACCTGAAGATGCTGGCGGATGGATTGCACGAGCACATGGATTATGAAGGAGAATACGAGCCGGGACACATGCTGCGCCGGATCACTTCAGCTCATGCCGATGTGATGAACCAGGTTAATCACGTGACCATGCGTTATGAATGGGACGAAAACGGAAAACTGCAAAAACATGAATGGCATTTCGATATGCGGTATTTCTTTCGCTGGGAAATTGAGCACCTCATTGCCCGTTCACCGCTGACGCTGGAAACTATTTTTGGCGACTACGGGGAAAATCCGCTCACTGATGCATCGAATGATTTTGTGGTCATGTGCAGAAAGAAGTGAACATCGAAAAATCTGAATGGGCGGATAACAAGCTAACCTTGCTTTCGTTTGCTTCTCACCCCTGATGAAAAAATTTGTGACGTGGCTATGGCGGTTCACTGTGGTACTGGCTTTTATCGCCCTTGTTTTCTATTACCATAAGTCCATTATCCGCGCGGCATGCGAGGTGTATCAGGAATACAACTGGAGAAATTATCCCGATCAGGGAACACCCGGACGCGTGGATGTTCCCGGCAGATATTCCGTTCACGGCATTGATGTTTCGCGCTGGCAGTCGAACGTGAACTGGAACCGCCTCACTGCTCTCGACCGCAGCGGCGATACCATCAGCATGTCCTTTGCATTTATCAAAGCCACCGAAGGAATCCTATGGGAAGATCCGGCTTTTGACGACAACTGGAAGAATGCGGGTAAAGCCGGTGTGGTTCGCGGCGCCTATCATTATTTCAAGGCCAACAGCAGCGCCACGCTGCAGGCGAAGAATTTCATCAGCAGTGTGAAACTGAAAGCCGGCGACCTGCCTCCGGTGGTTGATGTGGAAGAAGCAGGAAGAAAGAGCCGGCAGGAGCTGGTGGCTTCACTTAAAATTTATGTCGCAGCCGTTGAAAAAGCATATCACTGCAAACCGATCATCTACTCCAACGTGAGTTTCATTGACAAGTATCTCGCCGATGAATTTTCAGATTATCAATTCTGGATCGCCCACTATTACACCGCCAAACCGAAACTCGCTTCCAAAGTGAACTGGGTTTTCTGGCAATATCACGACCGCGCCAAAATCACCGGCTGCCGCCAATGCGTGGATGTGAATGTCTTCAACGGTTCGCCCGATGAATTAGACGCGTTGCGAATTCAGAATTGAAGCTACAGACCGGCTCAATTCGACAACTCACTCCTGCGATGCAATTGCTTTCAGCTGTTCCTGAATTAGTCGAATCTTTTCTTCCGCATCGCTGGCCTTCTTACGCTCCTTCTCGATCACATCGGGTTTAGCATTGGAGACAAACTTCTCGTTGGAAAGTTTTTTCATGACGGATTGGAGGAAGCCGCGGTGATACTCAAGATCCTTTTCTTCCGTAGCCATGTCCTTCGAAGAAGACATCGCGTAATACATAGTAAAATCCTCATACAATAGAATCACTTTGCTAACAGCTCCTCGAGTAACGAAATTTTTGCTTTCGCGCATTCAGTTTTCTTCTGTTCATTTTCGATCAACTAACAAGTGGTCACCACGATGAGTTATTTCTTAGTTCGTTCCTTAAGTATTTCAGATAATGGAGAAGAGAATCTTCCACTGGGCTTTTCATTTTTGTCATTCAAAAGATTCTGTGTTTCCTCAGGAAGAAGATCGATGTAGTCACTCAAAGACACTTCCTCAACACCTCGAGGGATATGTATGATTTGACCAATTGAATGGAACTTCTCCACAAGTTTAGACGATGGAAGAGTTGGATCAACTATCACGAGTTTTCCTCCCCTCGATAAATAATTCTTTTCAATGTATTCATTCACTCCCTCGTCTTGAAATCCGTATCCAATAACAAACAACACTTTTGAATTTGACAAATTATTCTGAAAGTGCTCAAAAAGTAGTTTGTAATAATTGTCTCCAGAGTACCAGTTGATCTTTTTAGTTGACCCACTTAAAAAATCTGGCGTCACTTCATCCCAAAGAAATTTGAAATCATACCGATCATTTTCCATTTTTATTTCCTTGTAATACTCATGCACGCCATAATCACTTCGAAGACGCACAGCTTTCTCTCCATTTTCTTCAGGAGAAAAAACGATGACATTGGAAATACTGCCATGAAGCTTGTAGAATGAAATTGGTTTGTCATAAATATTTGCAAACTGAGCGAGTTTTACGTAGTAACTCTTACGAATCTTAATCTTTTCTTCATTCTCGATATACTCAAAATCTCTTGAAACAATCCCGTAATAGGGTGATCCTGCTAATTGAAATCCATCACCAAACAATTGCCAAAGGTCGGCATGAAATCTTCCCAACCAGTCAAAGAACATATCGTGATTCAAGCTATGTACTTTGACTTCAGAATTCATGGCCAATTTCACCAAAAATTGTATGAAGCCATCATACGGAGGATAATTCATAGGTGAAATGCTTTCGACATATTGTCTTTTGAATAGCTTCTGTGCGACTAGTTGGCTGAAACTCCTCGTTAAATCCTGAATTCTATTGATGCAATCTCTTGGGCTCTCTTTATTCGGATAATGTTTTCGATTAAACTCGTCACAGAATTCTTCAATTTTTCTCTTTCTTTCTGAATCTTTGTAGTATTCGAACAAATAGTCATAGAAGTATTCGTAATGAAATTTATCAGGAGATCCGACAATATTTTTGATGTAGAAATTAATAAACTCCGTTACGAATTCTATTTCATCATTATGCATCCAACGATTCGGATCATATTGACCATTAAGAAAGAAAGCTCTCATGTCGGGAGTCACTGAGAATTGCTCTGGGGTTAGTTCAGAGAACATCCTGTTGAGATCCTGTGTACCTGGTATTTTCTCGTATATGGAAAAACCAGATCCTAGAAGGAAGGAGATAGTCTCTCTCGATGCATTAGTTTTTGCTAGTTGTTTGTTCAAGGAAAATAATCTTTCCTCTGAGTCAATAATTTTTTTCTTCTCGTTCTGACTAAGTTGAGAAGGAATTTTCTTACCTTCTTGCTTTGCAATTGAGAGTTCTCTCGTTTTTTCGATAGACTTTGCTCTCAGTTTACTCTTCCTCTCACTCTCTTCAAATGCTAACCGGGTTTCTTGCTCCTCATTGATTGGCTTGTCTGTTTTTAGATACAATTGAGTGCCATCAACTTGAGCGAACGATTTGCCTCCAAGTAAGCTAACCTTTCTAACCTCCTTCAGGGCAGCTAATTTTACTAACAACTCCCATCCTTCATCTGAGAGGCGATTGCTTGGACTATTAAGGTCAGCACTTTCCGATGTTTTTTTAACCTCTGCCACTATATCCTGTATGGCTCGATTGCGACTCCAAATTTTCCTTATGAGCAACTTGATACTATTAACTCCTTCATTTATCCATCGCCCAAAACCTAATATGTAACTTGCTTGCGATTTTACATCTTTGTTTTGTTCGTCTCCCTTTACCAAAACTTCCAATTCAAGCATTTCATTTGCCTTGATCTGATTTCGGTTCTTATAGGCTCTAATTTGAGTAACTATACTCTTTACCCACTCACCCTCCTGTAAAATCAATTTCTGAACAATAAGTTTTGATTCATCATTTGATAGTATAATAAAATCTTCTTCACCTCTTTGCTTCATCAAATGATAAAGCTCCTCAGTAATAAATGGCATAAAGGGATGCAACACCTTTAATAGTCTTTCAAAGAAATTTAGTGTTATGTAGTAAATTTCCCTGTTGACTTGACCACCATATTCAGGTTTGATCATGTCTAAATACCATGAGCAGAAATCGTCCCATATCAAGGAAAAGATAGTTGAGAGTGCCTGAGAAATCTCAAACTGATTATAGAACTTTTCAATTTCAACAAGAGTTTGGTTTAATTTATTTTCAAACCATTGCACAGCAAATGAATTTTTGAGAAATGAATCTTTATCCGTCGTGAGATTGTCTTCCCAACTTCTTATAAGTCTCAGCGCATTCCAGATCTTGTTATTGAAATTCCTTCCCTGCTCAATCAGTTTTTCATCAAACAGCAAATCGTTACCAGCAGGAGAAGAAATGAGAATGCCGAAACGAACGGCATCGGCTCCGTATTTATCAATCAGCTCCAGCAAGTCAGGAGAATTGCCGAGCGACTTGCTCATCTTCCTCCCCTGTTTGTCGCGAACGATGCCGGTGAAGTACAAATTTCTGAAGGGTTTCTCATGCATGTATTCAAAACCCGCCATGATCATTCGCGCCACCCAGAAGAAAATAATCTCCGGTGCCGTGACCAGAGTCGTCGTGGGATAATAGTATTTGATCTCATCATTGCCAGGCTTACTCAATCCGTGAAACACTTCAAACGGCCACAACCATGATGAGAACCAGGTGTCCATCACATCTTCGTCCTGACGCAAATCTTCTTTCTTCAATTCCGAAATTGACAAACCGAAATCCGAAATGGCTTTCTGATATGCTTCGTCCGGTGTTTCAGCAACCACGAATCTTCCATCCGGCAAATAATAGGCAGGTATCCGGTGTCCCCACCAGAGTTGCCTTGAGATACACCAGTCTTTGATGTTCTCCATCCAGTGCCGGTAGAGATTCACGAATTTCTTCGGATAGAATTTGATCTCTTCATCCATCACGGCCTTTAATGACGGTTTCGACATTTCACTCATCTTCACCCACCACTGCATGGAGAGGCGCGGCTCGATCACGGCATCCGTGCGTTCGCTGTATCCGATCTGGTTCACGTAATCTTCAATCTTCACCACGTGACCTTGCTCTTCGAGATCCTTCAAAATATTCTTCCGGCACTCGAAACGATCCTGCCCGATGTATCGTTGTGCTGCTTCGCTCATCGTTCCATCTTCATTGAGGACATCAACCACTTCGAGTTTGTGCTTGAGCCCGATCTGGTAGTCGTTCATATCATGCGCTGGCGTGATCTTCAACGCACCCGTACCGAACTCGACCGTGACATATTCATCGGCAATGATGGGAATGCGGCGATTGATCAGCGGAACGAAAGCAAACTTTCCGATGAGATGTTTGTAGCGTTCATCGTTCGGGTTGACGGCAATGGCACTGTCGCCAAGAATTGTCTCAGGGCGGACGGTGGCAATGGTGATGGAATTGCCGATTGTCAGTCCCGATGAAATATCTGGATCTTCGCTTCGCTTCGACTGATGGTTGTCAGAATCGAGATGATAGCGCACGAAGTAGAGTTTCGACTTCACTTCCTTGTAAAACACCTCTTCATCACTCAATGCCGTCTTCGCCTTCGGATCCCAATTGATCATGCGAAGCCCGCGGTAGATGTAGCCCTTCTGGTAGAGGTCAACGAATACGCGGATGACTGACCGGTAGTAATCATCATCCATCGTAAAGGTCGTGCGGTCCCAATCACAGCTGCATCCAAGTTTTTTTAGCTGCTGAAAAATGATACCGCCGTATTTCTCTTTCCACTCCCACGCGTATTTCAAAAATTCTTCTCTTGACAAATCCGATTTCTTAATCCCTCTTTCGCGCAGCATCTGCACCACCTTGGCTTCGGTGGCAATGGAAGCATGATCCGTTCCCGGAACCCAGCAGGCATTTTTACCCTGCATGCGCGCACGGCGGATGAGCACATCCTGAATGGTGTTGTTCAGCGCATGACCCATGTGAAGCACGCCGGTTACATTCGGCGGAGGTATCACAATGGTGTACGGCTCCCTGCCATCCGGTATTGAGGCGAACAATTTTTTTTCCATCCAGCGGTCATACCACCGCTGATCCATGCCTTTCGGGTCAAATGTTTTAGGTAACTCCATCGCGCAAAATGAGCGGCAAATTTAATGAACCAGAATCGCTCAGCAACATCCCCATATGCCCGATATGACCAGTGTGCTGTGGTCAGTTCCCTGCCGAAAGGCAGGCAGAGAGCTTGTCAAGAACCGGCGAAGACGAACGCAGCATTGCACTTATGAGCAGGAGTAACTGGTTGATCTAAAAAGTTGTTTTCCTGTAACATTATCCTAATATCTTTCGACTCACCAAAAATTTTTTCATTTCATGGAACTCACTATTGAACATCTCTCCAAGCGATACAGCAACGGCGTGCAGGCGCTGGATGATGTTTCGCTCATCATCCCCACCGGCATGTTCGGATTGCTGGGACCGAATGGCGCCGGCAAAAGCACACTGATGAGAATTCTCGCCACGCTGCTTGAGTCAGATTCGGGCACAGCCACCCTCGGCCAGGTGGATGTGCTGAAGCAAAAAGATGAAGTGAGAAAACGACTCGGCTATTTGCCGCAGGAGTTTGGCGTATATCCGAAAGTGAGCGCTTATGAGATGCTCAGCCACATTGCGCTTCTCAAAGGAATCACAGTGGGAAGAAAAGAACTGGTGCATGCGTTGCTGCAGCGCGTGAATCTGTATGATCACCGCAGGAAATCACTCAGCAGTTTTTCAGGCGGCATGAAACAACGCTTCGGCATTGCGCAGGCGCTTATCGGCGATCCGCAACTCATCATTGTGGATGAACCCACAGCCGGCCTCGATCCCGGCGAACGTAACCGCTTTTACAATCTGCTTTCGGAAATCGGCGAAAATGTGATAGTGATACTCTCCACACATATCGTAGAAGATGTGAAAGAGCTCTGCCCGAATATGGCCGTGATTGATAAAGGCAAACTGCTTTACAGCGGCTCTCCCGAAAATGCGCTGTCTGCACTGAACGGAAAAATATGGTCGCGTTTCATTCAGAAATCGGAAGTGGAGAATTTTACGAATAACTACCGGGTGATTTCAACACGGATGGTGAGCGGCCGCCCTCTCATACATGTGTTCAGTGAAAGCGACCCGGGCAATGGCTTCTCCGCGGCAGATGTGGACCTCGAAGATGTTTTCTTTTCAAAGATTGCGGGGCTTAATTAGGTGAATGGTCAATGGTCAATAAATGATGACTTCCCCTCGTGATGGTTTCAGTTAACGCGGTGAAGCAGCCAAGGACGAAATAAAATAAACGAATCAAACAGGAAATTCCCCGATGCTTTTTCAAATCATAAAATTCGAATTAAAGTACTGGCTGAAGCAGCCCATGGTTTACATATTTCTGCTCATCAATGCGCTGCTGATTTTCGGCGCTACCTCGAGCGACAACATTACGGTGGGAAGTTCTATCGGCAACGTACACAAGAATTCTCCCTACACTGTGGAGAATTTCTATTCATCCATGTCCATCATTTGCATGATCATGGTTACCGCTTTCGTAAATGTGGCTGCCGCCCGCGACTTCTTCTACAATTCCCACCAAATCATCTACAGCACCTCGCTGCGCAAGTTTGATTTCCTGGTTGGAAGGTTTGTGGGCGCTTCCGTTGTAGCCATGATTCCTTTCTTAGGAGTGAGTATTGGGAACATTGCGGGCTCGCTGATGCCGTGGACTGATACAAGCCGGCTGGGTCCCACCAACTGGAATGCACACCTGCAGGGATTTCTTGTGTTTGTAATACCCAATGTGCTATTCATCTCTTCCTTTGTTTTCTGCATTGCCGCACTTACGCGAAGTACCATCACTTCCTTCGTAGCCACGATTGTATTCCTGGTATCCTATGGCATTGCGCAAAGTTTTGTGAGGAATATTGAACAGGAATTCATCGGCACCATCATTGACCCGCTGGGTTCGAGAACCTTTTCAGTGGCGACCAAATACTGGACGGTGGATGACCGCAACAATCTCACACTGGGACTCAGCGGCATCATGCTCATGAACCGGCTGATCTGGCTTGGCGCTGGTCTGCTGATTTTTGTTTTCACCTACTTCCGCTTTTCATTTTCCGAAAGGCAGGCAAGCCGGAAGAAGAAATCAGCCGGCGAAGAAACAGCAATACGTCAGGCAACCATTTCGCTTCCTTCCACAACCCGCAGCCACAGCAATGGAATGGCCTTCCGCCAGCTTCTGCATCAGACACGCATTGATTTTCTCGGAGTACTCAAGAGCACGCCTTTTATCGTGATCCTGCTTGCCGGCCTGCTCAACATGACGGTTTCACTGCTGTATGTGAAAGAAAGTTTTTACGGGGGCACTTCTTTCCCTGTCACCTACAACATAATTGACACCATCCGCGGCACGCTCTACGCTTTTCTCATCGGCATCATCGCTTTTTACACGGGGGTGCTGGTTTGGAAGGAACGTGATGCGCGGCAGGATGAAATCCAGGATGCCCTGCCGCATCCGGGCTGGGTTGTATCGCTGGCTAAGTTACTGGCGATGACATTGCTGATTGAGGTAATACTTCTTCTTGCCGTCATCACGGGCATGGTGATCCAAACTGCATTCGGCTATCACACCTACGAAGTGAATCAGTATTTCATCAGTCTCGTTTTGCTTGACGGTCTCTTTTTCTTTTATCTCACCGTGCTTTCCATGCTGGTGCACACGCTCATCAACAATAAGTACATCGCGTATTTCATCTTCATCGTTCTGGTGATTGTAAACCTGTTTGTGTGGCCGGCCCTCAACATGTCATCGAATATGGCGGCTTATGGAGGAAGACCTTCCTATACCTATTCTGACATGAATGGCTACGGGCCATTTACCACCGGGCTCACATGGTTCAACATCTATTGGCTGCTGTTTGCTGCCATCCTGGTCATGGTCATCATATTTTTCCATGTGCGGGGAAAAGAAGTTTCGCTGATCTATCGCTGGAAAGCCGGCATGCAGGAACTCTCCGCCGGCAGAAAAACCCTGCTCATTTCATTGGTGATTCTCTGGATGGCCTGCGGGAGTTTTGTATTCTACAACACCAAGGTGCTGAACACCTATACGCCGCCGAAAACTTCAGAGTGTTTGCGTGCCGACTATGAAAAGAAATTCAAACGATATCAAAACCATGCGCAGCCCCGCATCACAGATGTTCGGTATGCTATTGACCTTTTTCCTGAGGAAAGAAAACTCATAGCCAAAGGCACGTGGATGCTGAAGAATAAATCGGCGGTGCTCATTGATTCCATTTTCCTCACGATGCCTCAAAATGTGATATGCGATGTGAATATTCCGGGAGCGACTCTGGCATTCAATGACGATGAACAGTATTTCAGAATTTACAAACTGGGAAAACCGATGGCGATGGGCGACAGTTTCAGCGTAACATTCAATACTATCTACGACGCGAATGGATTCGAGAATGAGGTGAAGGTGACGCAGATTGTGCAGGACGGATCGTTCTTCAACAACACGGACATCTCGCCTTCTATTGGCTACCAGCCCGATGGCGAGTTGCTTGATAAGGGTAAGAGAAAGAAATACGGCTTGAAAGAGAAAGAGCGGATGCCGCGGCTTGAACGCAACTGCACTGACCATTGCATGGACACGTACGTGGGTAACAACACCGATTGGGTGAATGCAGAAACCATCATCAGTACTTCTATGGGCCAAACGGCCGTCGCGCCGGGATCATTAGTGAAGGAATGGATAGAAGGTGACCGCCTCTATTTCCAATACAAGCTCGATCATTTTTCACTCGGCTTCTTCAGTTTCATTTCCGCCACGTATGAAGTGAAGCGGGAAAAATGGATTCCGTCCCGTCCGAAAACCGATTCAACAAGTGCGAATGATGAAGTAAATCTCGAAGTGTATTTCGTGAAAGGTCATGAATACAATGTGCCCAAGATGCTGCATGCCATGCGCGCTTCACTGGCTTATTACTCCGAACACTTCGGACCCTACTATCACAAAGAAGCACGGGTAATTGAATTCCCCCGCTACGCATCGTTTGCGCAGGCCTTTGCCGGCACCATGCCCTACAGCGAATCCATCGGATTTATCGCCAACCTCGAAGACAGCGATGATATTGACATGGTGACGTATGTGGTGGCTCATGAGATGGGTCATCAATGGTGGGCGCACCAGGTGATTGGTGCCAACATGCAGGGCGCCACACTTCTTTCCGAATCCATGGCGCAATATTCTGCGCTCATGGTGATGAAGCACATGTATGGCGAGCAACAGATGCACAAATTTTTGAAGTATGAAATGGACCGGTACCTGCGCTCGCGCGGCGGTGAATTGCTGAAAGAGGTCCCGCTGCTGAAGGTGGAGAACCAGGGTTACATCCATTATAACAAAGCCAGCGTGGTGATGTATTACCTGCAGGAAATGATTGGTGAAGACCGGGTGAATGCCGCCCTTAAAGAAATGGTTGACTCCTTCGCTTACCGCAATCCGCCTTATCCCACGTCTTACATGTTGACTGGTCTTTTCGCCCGTCACACACCCGATTCACTGCAGTACCTCATCAAAGATTTGTTTTACGACATCACCCTCTTCAATAATAAAACCGAAGAAGCCAGTTACAGGAAAAGGAACGATGGCAAGTATGAGATGACGTTGAAAGTGCGCTCACAAAAATTCAAAGCGGATTCACTCGGCAAGGAAACGCAGGTTCCCGAAGTTGACTGGATCGAGATCGGCGCATTCGCCAAACCCGCTGATGGAAAGAAATACGGTGAGCAAATCTTTTCTAGAATGGAAAAGATTTCGAAGGATGAGAACATTTTCACTTTCGTCACAGATAAGGAACCCGCTAAAGCAGGCATTGACCCCAACTATTACCTTGTGGATCGCCTCTCTGAAGACAACCTCAAGGAGGTGGAGGCGCAATAGAATAAATCAGTTGACTGACTTCGCATACCAGCTGCGTAAAACGGAAGCCGCCGGTTTTCCCTGCGGCGTATAATCCGTTTCGAAGGATACATCCGGTTCCGTTCTTTCATCAAACCATTTCCAGCTGAATCCCCCGGCAAACCACGACTCATTCCAGCAGGTACTGAAAAGAGATTCATAGGCGTTGCGCTGGGCCTCATAGTTTTTGGGAGAAGAATCGTAAGCATTCCACGGTTGGCGCGCGCAATAGTCAATGCTGCGGTAACCGAATTCAGTAAAGAGTATTTGCCTGCCCGTTTTCACGGAGAGCTCCTGCATCGGTTCACAATATTTCTTCCAGCCACTCTTCAATGATTCAGTCGTAGGGGTGGCCTCATCGCTCAGCGGGAAATACGCATTGATCCCGATGTAATCCAGCTTTTGCCAGAAGGGAAAATCATGATAGCAATCCCAGTTTTCCGCATAGGTGAGTTTGCCCGAATAAATACTTCTTACCGTATCAATCAGGTGCTCCCAGTATTGCGGCCTGATCTTAACAAACGAATCCAACTCGGTGCCGAGGCAAAACATATCCGCTTTCATGCTGTCGCTGATATGCAGGAGCGAGAAGATGTACGCGGTGTAGTTCTCCTCAAATTCTTTCCACTGTGCTTCATCCCGGAACTGAATGTCGCCCGTGAAATGGTCATGCATCCATATCTGCGGCTTCACCATCACCTTCATGCCTGCGTGGTGCGCCATGGCAATACAGGCGGCAACGCCTTCCGGCCGCTCACCCCACCATTGGTGTTTGGAGTTGAAATAGATCTTCGGCTCATTGCTGCGCATGAATGCGAACGGAAGCAGGCATACATAGTTGGCGTGCACTTGCTTCAGACTGTCAAAAGCCACCGATTCCATGGGGGCCGGCGAGGCCGTTAAACTGATTCCGTTGATTCGCGACGGTTGCATTTCATTGCGCTGCGGCAACGATATGCCCGAAGTGGAAGAAGTGGTGGAGGGAACACAAGCGCTCACCAGCCAGGATAGAAGCAAACAGAAGGTCAATGACTTCATCAGGACAAACTTACGATTTCGCCCTATCACCCCGCGGAGCGGCAAGTCTTTTTTATTTTGAGAGATGCCTCGCTACCTTTCGAATCAGTAAAGCGAAATGAACACGCAACTCTGGATTGAAGTAATCGGATGGATTGCCCTTGGTATTATTGTGGCAAGCATGCTGGTTTATTTCGTTCAGCAGTATTTCTTTTTTCATCCGGAGAAACTGCCCCGGAACTTTCAATTCAAATACGATCGCCCGTTTAAAGAGTGGAACCTGCAACCCGAAAAAGGCGCGCGGCTGAACGGACTTCATTTCACCGTGGAAAATCCGAAAGGGGTCATTCTCTATTTCCACGGAAACACCCGCAGCGTAAAAGGATGGGCGAAGTTCGCGCAGGATTTCACGCGCTATGGTTATGACCTCGTGATGTTTGACTACCGCGGTTTCGGCAAAAGTTTCGGTAAGCGGAATGAAGAGAACATGCTCAAGGATTCTGACTTCATTTATCAGAAGCTGAAAGAAAAATATCCCGAGGATGCCATCATCGTTTACGGAAGAAGTTTTGGAAGCGCCTTCGCGGTGAAGGTGTGCAGTTTGAATAATCCCCGCTTCTGCATTCTGGACTCCCCGTTCTCCAGTTTAGTGATGGCTTCAAGGAGATTTCTTCCTTTCCTCCCGGTATCTTACCTCATCCGTTATCCGCTGCGCGCCGATCTGTGGATGGAGTATGTGAAGTGCCACACATATATCATTCACGGCACGCGTGACTGGATCATTCCCATCCGCAACAGTGAGAAACTGGCCGAGATTGCCCCGCACCGCATCACGCTCATCCGCATTGAAGGCGGCGGGCACAATAACCTTCCCTCCTTTCCGCAGTATCACGCATTCTTAAGAGACATATTGAAGTACTGATGCAAGCCCTGTTGATTCTTGTTATTGCCGCCCTTGTGATCTATGCCTCGCTCAGCATCGGTTATATTTTCTTCCAGGAAAAATTTCTCTTCCGTTCGAAAAAACTGCCGTGCGATTTTCAGCACCCCTGCCTGCTGCCGCATGAAGAACTTTTTCTGCCCACGGCTGACGGTGAAACAATTAATGCGCTGTGGGTTCAGTCCAAACAACGCAAGGGAATCGTGATTTACTATCACGGCAACATGCTGCATCTCACCAACTATCTTCCTTACATCACCAAGTTCACCGATGAAGGATATGATGTGCTCATCAGCGACTACCGGAGTTTCGGCAAGAGCACGGGCACCCTCACTGAAGAAAATTTTTACAGCGACTCCCTGATGATTTTTGATTGGGTGATGAAGAAGTTTCCCGACGTGCCGCTGATCGTTTATGGAAGATCCATGGGCACGGCCGCGGCCTGCTACGTGGCTTCACAACGGCATTGCCGTCACATGATCCTCGAAGCGCCTTTCTTCAGCTTGCACGATCTCTCCTGGTTTTACGGGTTGGTAGTGCCGAAGAAGGTGAAGCTGAAATTTTCTTTCCGGAATAATGAGTTCCTTCCAAGCGTAAAATCCTCAATCACCATTTTCCACGGCACGAAGGATTCGATTGTGTCATACAAATCAGGAAAAAAGCTGCAGGCTTTTTTGAAAGAGGGCGATCAGTTCATCACCATTGAAGGCGGCGGGCATAATAACCTGGAGCAGTTTGAGCAGTACCATGTGGAGTTGGAGAAGGTATTGGGAAGTTCTAAATTCGAGAGATGAAAGAACAGGTATGAAAACATTTTTCCTTTTTTCGTTAATTCTTATTTGCGGCTTTCAGTGTTCAATTGCACAAACAGCTCCATTAAAACAATGGGATATTCGTTATGGAGGAAGTGATTGGGACGAGCTTAGCTGTCTTCAGCAGACATCTGATGGTGGCTATATTTTAGGCGGACATTCTTATTCAGGAATTACTGGAGATAAAACGCAAGCGAGTAAGGGAGGAAGAGATTATTGGATTGTCAAAACTAATCAAGATGGTGTTAAAGAGTGGGATGCAAGTTTTGGAGGAGACGGTGATGATATTCTCACATGGATTGAGCAGACTGATGATGAAGGTTTTATCCTCGGAGGTTATTCTTGGTCGCATGCAGGAGGAGATAAAACAGAGGATGTCCGGGGCGCTGCTGACTACTGGATTGTAAAAATCGATCCGGATGGTGTAAAGGAATGGGATGCGACAATTGGAGGAAATGGTGATGATTGGTTGACTGCGCTGCAACAAACTTCCGATGGGGGATACATCCTTGGAGGATTCTCAGACTCAGAAATCAGTGGCGAAAAGACACAGGACAGCCAGGGAGATTTTGACTACTGGATCGTAAAAACAAATGATGATGGAATAAAGCAATGGGATGTGCGCTTTGGTGGAAGCGATATAGATAGGCTCAGCGCTGTTGTGAAAACTTCCGATGGCGGGTACATTCTTGGCGGCTGGTCCACCTCAGGAATAAGTGGAGATAAAACGCAGTCAAGCATAGGATATGCTGATTATTGGATTGTGAAAACTGATGCAAATGGCATGAAGCAATGGGATAGGCGATTCGGTGGTAATTCGGATAATTTTTTTCGTGACCTTCGTCAAACTACCGATGGAGGATACATAATTGGGGGCGATTCGGACTCAAAAATTAGCGGTGACAAAACTCAAGATAGTAAAGGAGATAATGATTACTGGATTGTTAAGACAAATGCCGATGGAGATAAGGAGTGGGATGCCACTTTTGGGGGGAGTAGTGCTGAGTATTTCCATTGGCTCCAACAAACTTCTGACGATGGCTATATCCTTGGCGGCTATTCCTGGTCAGAAATAAGTGGGGATAAAACCCAGGGAAATCAGGGGTTCGCTGATTACTGGATCGTAAAAACGGATGCCAATGGATTAAAGCAATGGGACGCATGCTTTGGAGGAAAAGATTATGATTATTTCCGTTCACTTGATCAAACATCAGATGGTGGATATATCCTTGGTGGATATTCCAATTCAGGAATCAGTGGTGATAAAACACAGTCAAGTCAGGGCCAATATGATTATTGGATAGTAAAGGTTGCTGCTGCGGGTGAAAGCGATTGTAGTATTCCTGATGGAGCTAATACAACTGACATAAAGCCTACTTCCGTATGGGTTAACTGGAATGCAGTAAGCAATGCAGCGGGTTATGCTGTAATCTACAAACCATTTGAAGTAAATGATTGGGTTAACGTTCCTGCTGGAAACTCTTCTAAAAAATTAACAGGTCTAAGTCCTTCTACAGAATATGTCTGGAGAGTAAAATCTCTTTGCAGCGCTGGCCCATTGGTTTCATCAGATTGGAGCTCTGCACAAACCTTCACCACAAAACCATTGCGCCTGGAAGATGATAGCGAAGGAGAAATCTTCGTAGAAGTCTTCCCCAACCCCGCCTCCACCACCATCCACCTTCAGCTTCCTTCCACACCCGCCACCATCACGGTCTTCAACCTCCTCGGAGAAAAAGTGAGAGAAGAAAAAGTAAGTTTACCTGCCGGACAGGCAGGCGGCGGGGAGATTACGATGGATGTAAGTGAATTGCCTGCAGGGTTGTATTTCGTGAGAACGGAGGAGGCAATGGTGGGAAAATTTGTGAAGCTTGCCTGCCGATAGGCATGGGAATAAATTATCTCTGCTCCTTCTCGATAAACTCGAAGTGACCCACGCACCCGTGTTGGGAAGGTCTGTTCGAGTTTATCGGGAACAAGCTGAGCAGGCGGGCACAATAACCTCGAGCCGTTTGAGCAGTATCATGAGGAGTTGGAGAAGGTGTTGGGAATTGCCGGCGTAGAGATGCCTGAAGGTGGGTTGAGAAGTTCATAACAACAACGTCATTGCGAGCGCAGCGAAGCAATCCCCAACCCCATGGGATTGCTTCGTCGCGTTGCTCCTCGCAAAGACGTGGCGGCAAAGATTGTGTAGGAATGGGTTGAGCGGAGGTCAGTTCGAGTTTATCGGGAACAAGTTGAGCAATCGGAACCATGCCACACAACTTCTTGACGGCAATCACGGAAGTGACCGCGCGCTTGTGTTGGGCAGGTCAGTTCGAGTTTATCGAGAACTGGCTGAGCAATCGCAAACCATGCCACACAACTTCTTGACGGCAATCAGGGAAGTGACCGCGCACTTGTGTTGGGCAGGTCAGTTCGAGTTTATCGAGAACAAGTTGAGCAATCGGAACCATGCCACACAACTTCTCGACAGGTTCCCCCTGTCAGCAGTCAGGGAAGTGACCCGCGCGCATGTTTAGGGCAGGTCAGTTCGAGTTCATCGAGAACAAGCTGAGCAATCGGAACCATGCTACGCAACTTCTTGACAGGTTCCCCCCTGTCAGCAGGCAGGGAAGTGACCGCGCGCTTGTGTTGGGCAGGTCAGTTCAAGTTTATCGAGAACAAGCTGAGCAATCGGAACCATGCTACACAACTTCTCGACAGGCTCGAAGTGACCCGAACGTAATGTCTTCACTTAACACGAATAAGGGGTGTGGCTGAGGCAACTCTCATGAATCTATTTCTGCAAACTGATCTGCGAAGTGTACACCTGCCCGTTGATGAACAGTCTCACTAAATAGATTCCGTCAGGCGCATTACCCATCTTTATTTCTTTCACCAGTTTACCGTTTTCTATTTCCCCGTTATCTAAATGGATGATTTGCCCGAAGAGATTCAGGACTTCGATTTTTACCTGCATAGTTTCTTCATCATTCACCGTAAGATCAACAGTGAATACACCGGCGGAGGGATTAGGAAATACATTGAATGCGATTTCTTCAACGTCATTTTCCAATCGGAGCGGTTTGGTGGTGAAGGTTTTCGTCTCACTCCAGTCAGATGACAACGAACCCTGATCACAGACCGATTTCACCGCCCAGTCATATTGTGTGTTGGGTAAGAGACCAGTGAGTTTTTTGTAATTCAGTTGTGCTGTGGTTTTGGTCCATGGTACCGCTCCGGTTTTGCGATAGCGCACGCTGTAAGTCTGAGCGGTGGGTACGACATCCCAATTCATTTTTGCTGATGTGGATTTGATTTTAGAGGTGAATCCATTCGGTGGTATGTCACAGTTCAAACTTTCCAGAAACCCATCATTAGTCTTCAGCATCCAGTAATCGGATTGTCCCCTCAGGTTTTCCGTTTTGTCTCCACTGATGTCAGAACCTGATTTCCCTGCCAGCAGCAACCCGCCATCATTGGTAACGGCTACTGAAGCAAGTACATCTCCCCCCGTTCCTCCGAGCCTCACATCCCATTGCTTAGCACCGCTTGCATCTGTTTTGAGCAGCCAGAAATCATCGTACCCATAACAGGTTTGCGTCTTCGTCCCCGTAATCTGCGAAATGGAATTGCAAGCGAATAAGTAACCCCCATCCGTAAAATTGTTCACTACACCGTGTATTTCGCCCTCACCCCTTTCGTCAAAGCTTCCGCCGTAAGTTCGATCCCACTCTTTCATTCCAACTGCATTCGTCTTAACCGCCCAAAAGTCTACGCCTCCCCAATTTGCCTGCGACTTATTTCCACTGATGCCTGATCCGGAAATTCCACCGGCAAGAAATCCTCCGTCGGGAGTTGTTATCACTGAATGCAGGAGGTCGTCACTCTCGCCACCAAAAGTCTGATCCCATTCCTGAACACCGTCAGTGTTTATTTTGACCAGCCAGTAATCGGCTCCACCATAATTCACCTGCGTCTTATTTCCTCCTACACCGGAGTATGACACGCCTCCGAGAATAAATCCATGATCGGGAGTTTGTTGAATGCCATGAAGGATGTCGCTTGCCGGACCCCCAAATCGCTTATCCCACTGTTTGATTCCGCTTGCATCAATTTTGACAATCCAGTAATCATTTGAGCCCTGTGAACTTTCTGACTTGTCGCCGTTTGCACCTGAAGCAGAGCTGCCGCCAACAATATAACCGCCGTCGTCAGTTTGCCGGATTTCTGCCAGTTCCTCATCAGCTCCTCCTCCGAGTGTGATGTCCCAATCTTTAGTTCCATCGGCGTTAATTTTCACGAGCCAAAAATCATATCCTCCTATTTTCGCTCCTGATTTGGTTCCGCTAATGGGAGAATCAGAAGCCCCGGCTGCTATACATCCTCCGTCGCTGGTGGCCTGCAGCGACCGCAAATAATCATCCTCTGTGCCTCCGAAATCTACGTCCCATAGCTTATTCCCGTTTGAGTCAACTTTGATAAGCCAGTAGTCGGTGCCTCCCCAACCGGGCTGCGTCTTGTCTCCATTAATGCCACCCCAGGCATATCCACCAATAATGTAACCTCCATCCGATGCCTGAATCGCTTCGCCTGTGTAGTCATGATATGAAACCGTTCCAAAAGTCTTGTCCCATTCTCTCGAAACAGCTTTGTAATTGTTAATTGATATGTCTTCATTGTTTTGAATACTGGCAACAGAATCCTGAGAACTTATTACTCTGACTCTGTAATGATTGCCAAGGGTAATGGGGTTTGGAATAATCGCACTGATCTCGCCGAATTGTTTCGAGGAGATTGAACCTATATCAAGAGGTGAGGTAAAGCTCCCCTGCTCATCAGAAAGCTGAACAGTAAATACATTACCATCACTGAACGTGCCACTGCCTTCATATCGAATGGTGATTGAATCTCCGGGCCAGTAGGTGAGCGGAGTCACAATGGGAGTCACGATATAATCACCAGTTCCGCCGCCATCCGTCTTAATGATACAATAATCTCCTTCCTCATAGCCATGGTCAGTGATATCACCATTCGGGTCCGTCAAGTCCGTGAGGTCACAATATCCTCCGAGCAGAAATCCTCCATCACTCGTTTGTTCAATTGCGAAACATTCATCGTATGCCCAACTGCCGAAACGAAGATCATACTGCTTGAAACAGTTCGTATCGATTTTCACGATCCAATAATCTGCGCGGGCAACGCCATCCCGCTGATCCTGGGTCTTGTCTCCCTCAAGGTTTGATAGGGAGTATCCTGCCAGCATAAACCTGCCGTCGGAAGTTCTTATAACGTCAGTGAGAAACTCATTGCCACTACCTCCAAATCTCGAATCATATAATTTGTTGCCTGTTGCATTTGTCTTCACCAACCAGTAATCATATCCTCCACGGCTGCTCTGCGTTTTATCGCCGCTGATACCTGAATTTGAACTTCCGGCAAGCAGGAAGTCTCCATTGTCAGCTTCAACTACTTCTTCAAGTTGATCGTCATCAGCTCCGCCGAATGTCTTATCCCATTGCTTGATGCCATTGGCATCGGTCTTCACGATCCAAAAATCATCCACACCAAGTTTTGGCTGAGATTTATCACCGCTGATTCCGGAATTTGAAATACCGCCGAGCAAGAATCCGCCGTCTGAAGTTTGAATAATTGAAGTGAGCTTGTCTTCACTGCTTCCGCCGAATCTTGCATCCCACTGCTTTGACCCAGTGGCATCTATTTTCACAATCCAATAATCATTTCCGCCCTGTGATGGTTGAGATTTATCTCCGCTGATTCCCGATTTGGAGTAGCCACCGAGAATAAATCCTCCGTCAGTAGTTTTTTGCGCGGAAAAAAGTTTATCGTTATCGCTTCCTCCGTAAACTCTGTCCCACAATTGGTTTCCGTTTTCATCCGTTCGGACAATCCAGAAATCAAGTCCGCCTTTGCTTACCTGAGTTTTCGTTCCGTTGGCACCCGATTCCGAGAATCCACCGATTAGAAAATGTCCGTCATTGGTTTCCAGGAACAGCGTGAGTTCATCATCCAGTGTGCCTCCGTAAACCTTCTGATAAACATCGTCACCCGTTGAATCTGTCTTCACAATCCAATAATCAATTTCACCTTGCTTGGTTTCTTTCTTATTGCCTGTCTTTCCGGAACGGGACCACCCAGCAAGCACATAACCACCATCCTGCGTCTGCTTAACGGCTCTCAAATGATCTTCATCCATGCCGCCGTAGATCACGTCCCATTGTTTCTGTGGCAGCTGAGCAGCTACAATAGTTGAAATGAAAATTGACAGAATTGCAATGGAGAGTTGTCTCATTTAATTTTATTGTAGAGCTAAGTCAGGTGGAAATATCGCATTTCAAAGCTACGGATTTGTGGCTTGCAATTTCATGGCAATTCCTTAAGCCACCAGCTTCAGCACCAACCCCAACCCCGCCGCCATTACAATCAGCAACGGCTCTGAGATTTTCTTCACTTTTAGGGGGGCAACTATCGATGCATGCTGATCTGTGATGTGTACACCTGCCCGTTGATGAACAGTCTCAATAAATAAATTCCGTCAGGCGCATTGCCCATCTCTATCTCCTTAACCAGTCTTCCGTTTTCCATTTCTCCGTCTTCTGAATAGATGACCTGCCCGAAGATGTTGAGGACTTCGAACTTCGTCTGCATGGTTTCTTCATCATTCACTGTGAGTTCAACAGTGAATACACCGGCGGAGGGATTAGGAAATACATTGAATGCGATTTCTTCAACGTCATTTTCCAATCGGAGCGGTTTGGTGGTGAAGGTTTGGGTCTCACTCCAGTCTGAAGACAACGAACCCTGATCACAGACCGATTTCACGGCCCAGTCATATTGTGTGTTGGGTAAGAGACCCGTGAGTTTTTTGTAGTTCAGTTGTGCCGTGGTTTTAGTCCATGGTACCGTTCCGGTTTTGCGATAACGCACGCTGTAGGTTTGAGCGGTGGGTACGACATTCCAATTCACTTTTGCTGATGTGGATTTGATGTTAGATTTGAATAGACCCGTAGGAATTGGGCACAAAGCTTCATTCAGGAAACCATCATCGGTTTTGACGATCCAAAAACTTGATCCAGTGTCTTGCGTTTTGTCTCCACTTATGTCCGAACTTGAATTTCCCGCCACTACAAATCCACCATCAGATGTTTGCTTTAGTGACATTAGTTCCTCATCGGCATTTCCTCCGAACCGGGCGTCCCATAACCTCGAGCCATTAAGATCAATTCTCATTAACCAATAGTCATCTGCGCCTCTACTTGGCTGTGTTCTGTCTCCACTTATTCCTGAGCCAGATGAACATGCGATGATAACACCACCATCGGGCGTTTCGCACAATGAACCTGATCTTTCCGGTGTCCCACTGCAGCATATTGAAGCTTCCATCCCCTTTCCGCCATACCGATGATCCCACATTTTGTTTCCCTCTGCATCAGTCTTTATGACCCAATAATCATCGCCGCCCCAATTCTCTTCTGATTTACTCCCGCTGATTCCGGATTCCGAATTTCCACCGGCAATGTAACCACCATCAGAGCTTTGAATAACTGAATACAAGAGATCTTCATCGGATCCTCCAAAAGTTCTATCCCATTGCTTTATTCCGGTTGAATCAATCTTGACCAGCCAGTAATCTTGCATTCCAAATGAGGCTTCAGACTTATCACCTCCTAACCCGGAGTATGAAGTTCCTGCAAGTATAAAGCCGTTATCAGAAGTCTGTTCCATAGAGCGCAAGAAATCGTCAGCGGGTCCTCCAAACCTTTTATCCCAAATCTTATTTCCATTCTGGTCAGTCTTTATAATCCAGTAATCGGATTCGCCTTGTGATCCCTGTGACTTATCTCCATTTGCACCCGATTCGGAACTGCCTGCGAATGCAAAGCCCCCATCAGACGTTTTTACCACTACTTGCAGGCCATCGTCGCCACCTCCACCAAATGTTTTATCCCATTCCTTGAGTCCGTTTGCATCTGTTTTAATAAACCAGTAGTCGCTTTCTCCTTTTTTGGGAGCTGACTTGTTACCACTAATGGGAGAATCAGAGGTGCCGGCTATAAGGGTTCCTCCATCATTGGTGCTGACAACTGATCGCAAGTAGTCGTTTTCTGTTCCCCCGAAGTCAGCAGCCCATTGCCTTTCGCCGGTCGAATCCAGCTTAATGATCCAATAATCTGACCCTCCATAAAAGTCTCCATTCACACCAGTATAGGTAAATCCTCCGGCTAAGTATCCGTTATCAATTGTGACGTCAACATCCCGCAAGTGGTCCAACCCAGCTACGTCTGTTTTGTCCCATTCCTTTGAAACCGCTTTAAAATTTCTGATGGAAATATCTTCCACGTTCTCAAAACTGATGGCAGAATTATCTGAGCTCACGACTCTTACTCGGTATTCGCCACTATATGGAACAGAGACAGGAATGATTGCATGAAGGTTGCCAAACATAGTTGAAGCAACTGATGCAAGATTGGTTGGAGAAGAGAAATCGCCATTAATATCAGAAAGTTGGGCAGTAAAAATGTTCCCCTCTTCAAACGTTCCGCTGCCTTCAAACGGAATAATAATGGAATCGCCGGGTAAATACGAAACGGGAGTAATGGTAGGAGTAACAATGTATTTCCCGGAGCCACCCGCATCCGTCTTTAGAATCCAGAAATCTTCTTCTCCATATCCAAAATCAGCAACATCAGCACTTTCACTGGTAGCTGTTGTGAAGCCGCCAAGTATAAATCCACCATCAGTGGTTTGATCGATCGCCCAACACTCATCGAACGCAGCGCTTCCAAAACGAAGATCGTATTGCTTGCCGCCATTGGTATCAACTTTTACCATCCAATAGTCAGAGCGATTGGATGAAGATTCATTTCTTGATTCCTGGGTTTTATCACCACTGATAGATGAGTAAGATGCTCCTGCCAGCACATATCTTCCATCGGAAGTTATTATAGCATCTCTCATGAGATCATCAGCACTGCCTCCAAAACGAGTATCCCATTGCTTCAACCCATTTGCATTTGTTTTTAATATCCAATAATCAAACCCACCCTGAGTGGGTTGGCTTTTATCACCACTGGTGCCGGAATCAGAATTTCCTGCTAACAAGTAGCCGCCATCGGAAGTCTGAATAGCTTTCTCGAGTTCATCAGTTCCCACCCCTCCAAAAGTTTTATCCCATTGCTTAACTCCATTCACATCCGTTTTTACAATCCAATAATCATCCTTACCAACTATTGGCTGTGATTTGTCACCGCTTATACCTGAGTTTGAAAAACCGGCAAGCAGATAGCCCCCATCTGATGTTTGCTCAATTGAGCTCAGTTTGTCGTCACCGTTCCCGCCAAAGCTGGCATCCCACTGCTTTGCTCCGCTCATATCAATTTTAACTATCCAAAAATCATTTTCGCCATGGCTTGATTGTGTCTTGTCGCCGCTCATTCCCGATTTAGAATATCCGCCCAAAATGTATCCGCCATCGGCGGTTTCCTGAATTGAAATCAGTTTATCGCCTTCAGTTCCTCCAAAATCTTTGTCCCAAAGTTTGCTACCTGTTGCATCTGTTTTTACAATCCAAAAGTCATCTCCGCCATACGTGGCTTGCGTTTTGTCTCCGGTAATTCCTGATTCGGAGTACCCTCCAACGATAAACCCACCATCTGCCGTTTGAATAATTACAGTAAGCTCATCATTCAGGCTTCCACCGAAGACCTTATCGTAGATTTTAATTCCATTCGAATTTGTCTTGACAATCCAGTAATCCATCTTCCCCACCTGTGCCCCTGACTTATTGCACCCTTTAAGCGACTTCGATTGACCACCCAAAATGTAACCTCCGTCTGTTGTTTGCTGAAGTGAGAATATCTGGTCAGTATTCAAGCAGCCAAAACTTGCATCCCATTGCTTAACCGGCAACTGCGCCATACTGATTATCCAAAAGAATATGACGGGTAGTGTGACAATGATCTTTTTCATTTGAAGATGGTTTAATACTGCCATTAAATGCGCCTAATGATTCAGCCCGATGAACCCTCATCGCTAAGATACCATTTATGGATTCACGATTACATAACCATCTTCAGCACCAACCCCAGCCCAGCTGCCATTACAATCAGCACCGGCTCTGAGATTTTCTTCACCTTTAGAAAGGTAACTACCGTTGCAAACTGATTTGCGAAGTGTACACCTGTCCGTTGATGAACAGTCTCACTAAATAGATTCCGTCAGGCGCATTACCCATCTCTATCTCCTTCACCAGTCTTCCGTTTTCTATTTCTCCGTCTTCTGAATGGATGACCTGCCCGAAGATGTTGAGGACTTCGAACTTCGTCTGCATAGTTTCTTCGTCATTCACCGTAAGATCAACAGTGAATACACCGGCGGAGGGATTGGGAAATACATTGAATGCGATTTCTTCATCGTCATTTTCCAATCGGAGTGGTTTGGTGGTGAAGGTTTGGGTCTCACTCCAGTCAGATGACACCGAACCCTGATCACAGACGGATTTCACCGCCCAGTCATATTGTGTGTTGGGTAAGAGACCAGTGAGCTTTTTGTAGTTCAGTTGCGCGGTGGTCTTTGTCCATGGTACCGTTCCGGATTTGCGATAACGCACGCTGTAGGTTTGAGCGGTGGGTACGACATTCCAATTCACTTTTGCTGATGTGGATTTGATGTTAGAGGTAATGGTTCCGATGGGAGTATCACAGAATGATGTCGCTTCTTTAGGCTCTGCAGCGAGCTTAATGACCCAATAGTCAGTACCACCATTACTTCCGTCAGTTACGTCAGCCCCTGCATCTGAGTTTGTTACTCCTCCCAGGATGTAGCCCCCGTCGCTGGTTTGTTTAAAGATTTTGATATTTTCATCACCGTCAGCACTACCCCCAAAGGTCAAGTCCCATTGTTTGATACCATTCAAGTCGGTTTTAATAATCCATGCATCATAATCTGAAATCTGGAAGTGCGTTTTTTCATAGCTAAAAGGAGAGTTGCTTTTCCCGACTGATAAATAACCATCCGTAACCTGGTGAGCGTAGCTGCAATAATCATCATTTGACCCGCCCAGAGTTCTATCCCAAACTTTGTAACCCATTGAGTCAGCTTTAACGATCCAAAAGTCACCGTTGTTGATATCCCCCCCACGATTCTCCTCAGTTTTGTCGCCACCGATTCCGCAGTGAGATGAATTGGGTAAGAGATAACCGTTGTCTGAAGTTTGAGAAATGGCAGATCGTGACTGAAGCCAATTGCAATCTGAACCATCAAAATCCCGTGTCCACTGTGGGTTTCCATTTTCTTTATACTTGACAAGCTGCTGTATCGTATTTTCAGAACCGCTTAGAACGTATCGCCCATCATTATCCCTGATTGCACTATTAACCAAATTCAGATAAAGATCAACGGCGTCGAGTTGATTCCCATCCGAATCTATTCTTACTATCAAGGCATATTGATCCCATAAATATCCATAAACTCCATATAATGTGAAGCCACTATTTGCATCCTGTTCGAAATTCACCAGCACCTCTTCCTCAGTATCACCATAGGTATTATCCCAAAGTTTATTGCCATTGGAATCTATTTTTATGATCCAATAGTCATCCCAACCACCGTATGACGGTTTCGTTTTGTCACCGCTGACTTCTGAACCGGATGTTCCCGCAAGTATATAAGAGCCATCATTGAGTTGAAAGACTTTTTTTAACTCATCGTAACCTGTCCCTCCATATCGCTTATCCCATTGCTTAACGCCACTTGCACTAGTTTTTACAATCCAGTAATCATTGTGACCCCAGCTTGTTTGTGTCTTATCTCCTTCCAATCCAGAATATGAAGTGCCAGCAATAAGGTAACCACCATCAATTGTTTCAATAATATCTTCTAGATCGTCATTGGACGCTCCTCCAAAAGTTGCATCCCATTCTTTTTGTGGAGCAGATGCAGTAGCGATTATTAAGTTGATTCCATTATCCTCACTTTCCACCTCCGGTTTTGAACTCACTACTCTAATACGGTAGCCATTCCCATATGCTGCAGCGCCGGGTATCACACACGGTATTTCTCCTGATGTGGTTGATGGGATTGACCCAATTATTGCCGGAGATGCAAAACTTCCATTGGCATCTGATAACTCCGCAGAGAAAATATTGCCACTCTTGAATGTACCTAGCGCCGTGTATGAAATGGTGAGTGATTCATTCCGCAGAAATGTATACTTGGTGACCGGAACAGTTAAAAGCGCCCTTGCGCCCTTTCCATTCATTTTTACCATCCAATAATCATAATACCCCTGCGAGCTTTGGGTTTTATCTGCTCCACTACCCGAGAGACTATAACCAGCCAAAACGTAAGCCCCATTGGAAGTAGTGCTTGAAGCAGTTAAGACATCTTCATCAGTTCCACCATAGCGAACATCCCATTCCTTCACGCCGCTATCATTAACTTTTATTACCCAATAGTCCTCCTCGCCTCTGGGAAATTGTGATTTTTCTCCGCTCCCGAGCGAATTTGAATATCCACTCAAAAGGTATCCTCCCTCTTCGCTTTGTGACAGAGATGTAAAGACATCGTATTCCCATCCGCCGAAGCAAGCCTCCCATTCCTTTGTACCGTTATCATCTATTTTTACGATCCAATAATCTCTGCTGCCTGAAGTCCCCTGCGAGAGATCACCGCTGGCAGGTGAGTCCGATGACCCTCCCAGAAGATAGCCTCCGTCTTGTGTCAGCAAAATGTCTGACAGATAATCATCATCGCTACCCCCAAAACCCTTATCCCATTGCTTCACACCATTAGCATCCGTCTTAATAATCCAGTAGTCATTGCGACCTTTAGAAAAGCCAGACTTATCCTGATTCACCCCTTGTGATGTATAGCCACCAATAATAAAACCTCCATCCGTTGTTTGATGAATCGCCCGTAAATGATCGTCCTCATTAGTACCAAAAGCCACTTCCCATTGTTCTGTTCCATTTGCATCAGTTTTCACAATCCAATAGTCGATCCCCCCCTTAGATTCGCTGGTTTTGTTTCCCTTGACTTTTGATTTTGCCGATATGCCAAGAATATAACCTCCATCAGATGTCTGCTCCAATGCATAAAGTTCATCATCCTTATCACCCCCATGAGTAATATCCCATTCTTTCACACCCGTTGAATCTACTTTGATGATCCATGCATCATTATCTCCGAAGCCCTCAGTTGAGTGATCAACATTCTGATGGCATACTCCATATCCACCGAGAATGTAGCCCCCATCAATGGTCTGTTGTATGCAGGTGAAATAATCAGCTTGATAGTTGCCGTAGCGATAGTCCCATTGCTTTACTCCATCTGGATCCGTCTTCACTATCCAGTAGTCTTCATCGCCGCCGTAACTCGATTGTGATTTGTCGCCACTTATATCACTTCTCGAAGTTCCACCTAGAATATACCCGCCATCACTTGTCTGATGCACATCATAACAATAATCATAACTATTACCTCCAAATCGGACGTCCCAGATCTTTTTTGGTGCTTGAGCCACTGTATGCTGGCAATAGAACAGAGCTGTAAGCAGTAGATAACTCATTGCTTTTTTCATCGTTCATGATTTTCTTTTTGACAGAACATTTGACACTTAATTTCTTGGGGTGCGCTAAAACTGAAAAATTCATTTATTCCCATTAATGGTTTCGCATTAACTCATGTTAATGAACCCTCATCGCTAAGATACCAATTATGGATTCACGATTACATAACCAACTTCAGCACCAACCCCAACCCCGCCGCCATTACAATCAGCAACGGCTCTGAGATTTTCTTCACTTTTAGGAGGGCAACTACTGTGGCAACAGCAATCAATACCGAGGGAATATCAATGCTGACGGAGCGGTTTTGTGTGAATGTGTTGATGGCAATCACGATCACGGCGCCTGCTAATGCGCCGATTACGGCAGCGGTAATTCCATCCACGAATGCTTTGATAGAAGTGTTCTTCGCAATCTTTTTGAAATAAGGTGCGGGAATAACGGTGAGGAGATAGCAGGGAAGAAATGTAGCCAGCGCCGCAAGGCATGCACCGGTCACTCCGGCAGCGAGGTACCCGATGAATCCTACTGTGATCACCACCGGTCCGGGCGTAATCATCGCCACAGCAACGGCATCGAGAAATTGTTTTTCATTCAGCCAGCCGAATTGTGAAACCACACCCGTATGCAGAAAAGGAACGATGGCCAGTCCGCTGCCGAAAACAAATGCTCCGGCTTTGGTGAAGAACCAACCGATATCCCAAAGCCGGTCTTTGTGTTCGAGCCAGATTACGGAGGGAGCAGACAAGAACATGACAAATGAAGCCGCCGTGCCTCTCAGGAATTTCGGCGGCGCTTTGATGAGCATGTAAATAATGCCGGCAGCAATAAATAACGTAACCGGTTCTGATTGGGTAATAACGGTGAATGCTCCTGCGAACAAATAGAAAATCCACAGCAGCCAATTTTTTCGTATGGACTCAGCATCGAGTTTGCCGATTGATTTCAGCGTGAGTTTGTATGCGCTCAGTACAATGATGCCGATGACGCACGCTCCCACTCCGTAAAACACGGCCTGCATCCACGGAAGCCCGCCATAAATTTTGTAGGCGATGCCGATAGCGAGCACCATGAAAAAAGAAGGAAGCACGAAAGCTATTCCCACCAGCGTGGCGCCCAGCACGCCGTAATGAACAAAGCCGAGATAGATTCCCAACTGCGCCGCCAGCGGCCCCGGCGACAACTGCGCCAGCGCCATGCCTTCCTTATATTCTTCTTCTGAAATCCATTTGCGTTTCTCCACCAGATCACGATGCATGTAACCCACAAGCGCCACCGGCCCGCCGAAGCCGGCGTAGCCGAGTTTCAGGAAATACATCACAAGCTGCCGGAGAGAATAGGTGGCTTTGTCATTCATTAGAAGGATAGATATTGATCACTGCTTGGTGCATAAATGTAACCCAGTCTGCATTCAATTTTATAGCAATGAATAAACTGATCGCCTGTCGATCGTGGGTAAGGAAAGGATGAAAGTAGTTGTGTGCACCTCTGAAACACAAGTAACATTGCGTCGCCTGAAGTCGTAAAGAATCCCCAAACCTTCAGCTAACGATTAAACTGGCTACACTTCCGTTGTTGTAAAAAACGGACTTTACAAATGAGAATCTTCTCCGCCCTATTGGTAATGCTTGGCATGGCCAGTGTTGCTCAATCCCAGGTTCCTGATTTCATCCGCGAAATCAAACGAACTGCTCACAATGAACAAAAGGAAAATGAATGGAAGCTGAAAGCTCCATCACCCGAGTCGCTTGAAGCTACCGGAAACTACAACATCGTTTACCACCGCTGCCAATGGAACATTGATCCCAATGTTTACTACATATCCGGGGCCATAACTTCCTACTTCAAGCCCGCAGCTTCAGGATTCTCCACGCTGAATTTTGATTTCACAATCACGCTCACGGTGGACTCCGTCAAATATCACGGCGCTGCCATTACGTGGAGCCAACTCAACGGCGATCTGCTGGCCATCAACTTACCGGTGGCGCTTGATGCCGGCACGCTTGATTCCGTTACCATCTGGTATCAGGGCGCCCCGCCGGCCACAGGATTCGGATCATTCATGCAATGGTCACACTACGAGACGCCGATTATATGGACACTCTCTGAACCGTATGGTGCCAAAGACTGGTGGCCCTGCAAACAGTCATTGACTGATAAAGTGGATTCGCTTGACATCATCGTCACCTGCCCGCAACCCTACCGTACGGGAAGCAACGGTGTATTGGTGAGTGAAACGAATGAGGGCAATAACACCACAGCACACTGGAGAAGCCGTTACCCTACTGCCACTTACCTCATTGCTGTTTCTGTAACGATGTACAACGACTATAGTGATTACGCCTTACTTTCAAACGGCGATTCGCTGCGCATTCTCAATTATGTCTATCCTGAAGATGTGGCTGCCGCGCAAAGCCAAACAGCAGCCATGGTGCCGGTCATGGAGTTCTATGACTCTTTGCTGGTTACTTATCCATTTGCAAATGAAAAATACGGCCAATGCGAATTTGACTGGGGCGGCGGCATGGAACACCAAACCATGACCTTCTGCACGGGATTCGATGAACCGCTGCTTGCGCATGAACTGGCTCACTCCTGGTTTGGAAACAAAGTGACCTGCGGAAGCTGGGAAGATATTTGGCTCAATGAAGGTTTTGCAACATACCTGGAGGGGCTCACTCAGCAAACGCTGTATCCACAGAATTGGCAACAGTGGAAGCAGGATTACCTCAATTACATTGTCAGTGATCCTGCGGGTTCCGTTAAAGTTTCGGATACCACGGATGTGAACCGCATTTTCGATTCACGATTAACTTATGCCAAGGGCGCTTACCTGCTGCACATGCTTCGCTGGAAACTCGGTGATGCCACCTTCTTCACGGCATTGAAGAATTACCTGAATGACTCGCAACTCGCTTATGGTTTCGCAAAAACACCCGATCTGAAACAGCGGCTGGAATCAGCGAGCGGACAAGATCTCACGGCTTTCTTCAACCAGTGGTATTACAATGAGGGTTATCCCACATACAACATCCGGTGGTACACACTGGGAAAAACATTTAATGCAAGAATCAAGCAAACGCAATCCCATCCCTCGGTTTCCTATTTTCAAATGCCGGTGCCGATTCAACTCAAGGATGCAACACACGACACGACTGTTGTATTCAATAATACGGCTAACGGACAATGGTTCTCTGTTAATCTGAGTTTCATTCCCACTCAGGTAATTCTTGATCCGCAACTCTGGATGATTCACGCCGGTGATGTAATCACCAAAGCGGATACCCTGTTGCTGGTCACCAATGCCATTTCGGGAAGTCCGTTCTGCCCGAAAGCAGCAGTCAGTGTGCCGTTCTCTTCCTCAGCATCATATAATGCGGGCAACGTTTACACAGCGCAGATTTCAAACGCCTCGGGAAGTTTTACGAGCCCGACCACCATCGGTACGCTGAGCAGTACGGCCAACTGGGGCACCATTTCCGCCAATCTGCCTATCAGTGTGGGAGCAGGAACTGGCTACCGCATTAGAGTGATAAGCAGTAATCCCGCAGTAACCGGAAGCAATAACGGGACGAATCTCACAGTGAATGGCTGCGCCGTTCCCACCAATCTCAATGCGTCGGGCATAACTAAGAATTCTGCACTGATAAGTTGGAGCGCTGTCAACTGTGCTTATAACTATAAAGTTCAATACAGGAAATACGGGACATCAAGCTGGACTACCAAAACCGCTTCAACCGTATCTTATACACTTACCGGTCTGTCTGCAAAAACCAAATATGAATACCGGGCGCAAACGGTTTGTACCGCAGACGGTACCTCCTCTTCAGCATACTCTGCAACAAAAACATTTACCACGCTTGCCATAAGAGATGAATCATTGAATGCCGAAGCGGAACCGCTTGCTGATGTAAACGTCTTTCCTAATCCGGCGCGGGATCACTTTACAGCGGAGGTGACTTGTGATAAGGAAGTTTCAGCCACTATTTCCATTTGCAACATGGTGGGCGAACTCATGATTAGCAATACGCTGGTGCTTAATGAAGGAACCAACACATTCAACTTCGAAACCACCGATTTTGCTCCTGGAATATACCTGATCAAAATTTGGGCAGGCAACAAAAACATCGTGAAGAAGATCACGATTGTGCAATAAGCACTTTCCGCTATCCATTAGTACCGACATAACGCTGTTTTAACAGATGGATCACAATGTCAGCGAAGTCGATCCGTTAGAAGACTTTATTTACTGCTTTTGCACTGATGCCTATGCATTCACTCAGGCGTACCCTTATCTGGTCTTCCATCTTCAGCGTGGCGATGGGTTATCTCGAAGCTGCCGTCGTGATCTATTTACGCCGGCTGTACTATCCGGACGGCTTTGCATTCCCCCTTGTTCCGATCACGCCCGACATCGGCATGATTGAATTTCTGCGCGAAGCGGCCACCATCATCATGCTTTTAGGAATCGCTGTCATTGCAGGAAGAAACACGGCTCAGCGGTTTGCCCTGTTCATCTTTTGCTTCGCTGTGTGGGACATCTTCTACTATGTCTTTCTGAAAGTATTTGACGGATGGCCCGCTTCACTCTTGACCTGGGACATCCTTTTCATCATCCCGGTTCCGTGGGTTGGCCCTGTATTAGCGCCATGCCTTGTTTCACTTACCATGATCGTGCTTACGCTCGTAATCATCTTTGCCGCTGAAAAAGATCAGCACGTGAGAATCGGGTGGCTGAGCTGGGTGCTCATCATCATTGGAGCTCTCGATATTATTTTGTCATTCACTATCGATTACTACAGCTATGTGACGGCCAACGGGCACTCTGCCTGGAAACCAACCGATGACCTCGGACTCTTCTACGACATCGCGCATTATGTGCCGCAATCCTTCGACTGGAGGATTTTCCTCCTGGGTGAATTTCTGATCCTCGGAGCTATTGTCAACATCTTCATTCAAATCCGGAAGGATCATCCATCAAAAGCCGGCAACCGGGTGACTGCAATATCCCTAGGGTGAAGGGCCATCATTCGATATCCTAATTTTGCATATCATGATGAAGAAAATTCTAATTGCCACAGGCATCTTGTTGATGCTTCTTATCGTGGCAGCCGTTTTTGTTCCGCTTATTTATAAAGATAAGATTGCAGCCAAGGCCAAAGAGGGAATCAATAAATCCGTAAATGCAACGGTGAACTTCAGCAGTGCTGATCTCACCATTATCAAAAGCTTCCCAAACATTACCTTTTGCATGAATGATTTTGTGATCACCGGCATCAGGGAATTTGAAGGAGACACACTTACCTACATCAAGGCGCTCGATGTAAAACTGAATCTGTGGGATGTGATCGGTGGCTCGCAGATGAAGATCAAATCCGTATCGCTGCAAAATCCATTCATCAACATTCTTGTTTTGAAAGATGGAAAAGCCAATTACGATATCATGAAGGAAGACACCTCAGCGGCAACCCCTTCGTCTTCCAATTTCAAAATGCAATTGCAGTCCTACTCGGCTTCCGATGTGAGGATTATTTACGATGATCAGTCACTCGGCTTCAAAATGACGATTGAAAACGCCGCTCACGACGGGCAGGGAGATTTTACGCAAGACTTCTTCACGCTTTCCACTGCTACCGCTGCGTCCGGGGTGAACATCTGGTATGGCGGAGTGAAATACATCAGCCAGGCAAAAGCGGTGCTTACCGCCGATCTGGACATTGACATGAAGAATTACAAATACACTTTTAAAGAGAATCAACTGCTGCTCAATGAACTTCCCATCAGCGTTGATGGCTGGGTAGCCATGCCGAAAGAAGACATTGACATGGACTTGAAATGGGCCGTGAAGCAAAGCGATTTCAAATACCTCGTTTCACTCATTCCCGGCGCTTACACCAAAGATTTCAAAGACCTGAAATCATCGGGGAAGATTGCCATGAACGGTTATGTGAAAGGAACCTACGGTGAAAACAAGATGCCGGCATTCGGAGTAACTGTGAAGATTGACAACGGCATGTTCAAATATCCATCACTTCCTTCGGCGGTGAATAATGTGAATGTGGATCTGAATGTAACCAACCCCGATGGCGTAACCGATCACACGGTCATTGATCTGAACAAACTGCATGTCGAGCTCGGCAGTGAACCGTTTGATGCACGCCTTCACGTCACCACACCTGTCAGCGATGCCAACATTGACGGTGCGTTGAAAGGAACGGTAAACCTCGCCAACATCAAAAACTTTATTCCTCAGGAACAGGGAACGGAATTCAACGGCATCGTGAAAGCGGACGTGACCATGAAAGGGCGTTACTCTTCCATCGAGAAAAAACAATACGAGAATTTCGATGCGGCAGGAACGCTCCGTCTTTCAGGGATGAATTACAAGAGCGCCGATTATCCGCTTACCACCATCAACAACCTGCTGCTCACCTTCAATCCGAAAAATGTGACGCTGAATCAGCTTGCCGCGAAAGTGGGCCGCAGCGATTTCAATGCTTCAGGCAGCATTGACGACCTGCTGGGTTATTATCTGAAAGATGAATTACTGAGGGGGAATTTCATTCTCACGTCCTCTGTTCTTGATGTGAATGAACTCATGTCAGGAAAGTCCACGGGAGCCACCCCGCCTGATACATCATCTCTCACTGTGTTGGAAGTTCCGTCAAACATTGATTTCACCATGAGTTCCGTCATCGGAAAAATCTATTACGACAATTTGCAACTGGAAAATCTGAAAGGTGTGATTCAAATTAAGGAACAGGTGATTGACCTGAGCGGACTTTTCTTCAACATGCTCAACGGCAACGTTGCGATGAGTGGCAGCTACTCAGCGAAGGACACAAGGAAGCCGTCTTTCAACTTCGATATGGCGCTGAACAATTTCGACATTCAGCAATCATTCAAAACCTTCAGCACAGCGAAAGCTTTGGCTCCCATTGCGGAGCGCTGCTCGGGCTCCTACTCTACTTTCATGGTAATTTCCGGACAACTTGATCAGCACATGCAGCCGGTGATGAATTCACTCACGGGCAATGGCAAGCTTACCTCAAAGCGTGTTCAGGTAAACAACTTCGAGCCGCTCAATCAACTTGCCTCGGCGCTCAAGATGGATGAATACAAAAAACTCGATGTGCAGGATCTGAATCTCTCTTATGAATTTGAAAACGGCCGCGTGAAGGTGAAACCATTCACCAACTTCTGGCAGGGCGCTTCCGCCACGGTAAGCGGCTCGAGCGGTTTCGATCAGACCATTGACTACACGATCAATCTCGCCATACCAAAATCAAAAATCCCTTCTGCAGCACAAAGCGCTTTCAATACAGCTTTCGCCAAAGCGAATAGCGCCATAGGTTCCAACATTCAGTTGCCCGATCCGGTGAAAGTGAACGTGCTCTTGGGCGGAACTATTTCAAACCCCACGGTCAAAACGGATCTTGCTGCACAGGGTCAGGCGCTGGTGGAAACGGCTAAAGAAGCCGTGGAGCAGCAAGTGGTAGCGACGGTGGAGAAAGGAAAAGAAGAAGCACGGGCGCAGGCAGACAAGATCATGGCTGATGCACAGAAACAGTCGCAACAAATTCTGGATGCAGCCAAGGTACAGGCCGATGCATTGAAGAAACAGGGATATGCCGCTGCAGATTCTATGGTGAAGAAGGCAACAAACCCCATAGCGAAGGTGGCGGCACAGGAAGCGGCGAAGAAAGCAAAGCAGGAAACCGATAAGCAGGTGCAGAAGATTCTCGACGATGCCAGCAAGAAATCACAGCAAGTTCTGGCTGATGCAAAACAGCAGTCAGATGATCTGCTGAAATGAGCTCCTCCGCTTAACGTCATTGCGAGGAGTGAACCGACGAAGCAACCCCCTGCTCATCTCTTCACTACACTTCAGCCACATTGATTGTTCAACCCGGCCCGGCCATAACGCGGGATTTCCTCATCTTTGAATATCAAAACATCACCTATGGCAGCAAAAGTTTTATCCATTGACGGTGGTGGAATCAAAGGAGTGATTCCCGCCAAAATACTCACCTACATTGAAACAGAAATTCGGAAGACGAATTCCTCCTACCATCTCGAGCAGTCATTTGATCTGATCGCCGGCACCAGCACGGGCGGCATCATTGCACTCGGACTGCTTTCACCCGATAAAGATGGCAATGCCAAATTCCTCGCGGGAGATTTGCTGGATCTTTACCTGAACAAGGGCGGTCAAATATTTGAAACGGATTTCTTCCGCAAGCTCGATACACTCGGCGGACTGACTGATGAACTCTATGGACATGCGAACATCGAAAGACTTTTCAAAGAATATTTTGATGACATCCGGATGAGCGACCTGCTCAAACCCTGCCTCATCACCTCCTACAACATTTTTGACCGCTGCGCCGTTTTTTTCAACAGCAATGATGTGAAGAAAGGCGGTGACTACCACAACTACTTTGTCCGCGACCTGGCGCGCAGCACTTCGGCAGCGCCCACCTATTTCGAGCCCGCATACATCAAAGCCATTGACGGCAAAACACAATATCCGCTGATTGACGGTGGTGTATTTGCCAACAATCCATCCATGTCAGCTGTGGTGGAAATGGGAAAGATGCTGACACGGGAAAATGAAAAGTGGAGTCTCGATCTCAGCGACATTTTTGTGCTTTCCATCGGCTGTGGCGTGAATACCCAAACCAAAAAGAGTTTTCCGTATGAGAAGGTAAAAAACTGGGGCAAGCTGAGTTGGGTGGCTCCCATCATTGACATCATGATGTCAGCAAGCTCCGAAACCATAGACTATCAACTGCGGAAAATTTTTGCCGCCACCGGCAACCCGGATAATTACCTGCGCATTCAGCCGGAACTGCGCCGCGCTTCGGCTGATATGGATGACACGCGACCTGAAAACATGGAGAAGTTACAGGAAGACGCCGATGATTTTATCGCCAAGAACACGGAACTGCTACAGCGAGTGATTCAAAAAATTCTGCAGTAACACTTTCTGAAAAAAACGGAACATGGTTGACGCGGGTGATGATGATCAACCGTGATCCTGATCAATCCTGATTTTCTGCGTCTTTAGTCTTGAATAATTGCCGGGAACATTGACATCGCTTATGTTTGGATCATGATGAGAATTGAAGGAAACATCGTGGACGTTTTTAAAAGATCCATTTACCCGGGTTGCGTAATCGTGGAGAATGGACGGATTACCCGCATCGAGCACGATCTGAACATCGAATCAAAACACTACATCCTCCCGGGATTTATTGATGCGCATGTTCACATAGAAAGCAGCATGCTCGTGCCTTCAGAGTTTGCGCGCCTCGCCGTAATTCACGGAACGGTAGGCACTGTTTCCGATCCGCACGAGATCGCCAATGTGATGGGTATTGCCGGTGTGGATTACATGATTGATGACGGAAAGAAGGTTCCGTTTCATTTCAACTTTGGCGCACCGTCGTGTGTGCCGGCCACGCATTTTGAAACGGCAGGCGCGGTGATTGATTCATCGCAAATCGAAGCACTCCTTCAGCGAAGTGAGATCAGGTACCTCTCCGAGATGATGAACTATCCCGGGGTTCTTTTCCATGATGAAGAAGTGATGAAAAAAATTTCTGCAGCGAAAAAAGCCGGTAAACCGATTGACGGACATTCGCCCGGCCTCACCGGCGATAAAGCGGAACAATACATTCAAGCCGGCACTCAAGAAGTGGTAATCTCCACCGATCACGAATGTTACACCTATGAAGAAGGACTCTTTAAGTTGCAACACGGCATGAAGGTGCTGATCCGTGAAGGAAGCGCCGCCAAAAATTTCGAAGCGCTCATACCGCTGCTTGATCAGTATCCGGATATGGTGATGTTTTGCAGTGATGACAAACATCCTGATGATCTGGTGAAAGGCCACATCAATCAACTTGTCGCGCGTGCATTGGCCAAAGGTTGCGATTTCTGGAACGTGATTCGTGCCGCCACGATCAACCCGGTTATGCATTACCATCTCGAATGCGGATTGCTGCGTGAAGGGGATTCAGCGGATTTCATTGTCGTGAATGATCTGAATTCATTCATCATTGAAAAGACCTTTGTAAAAGGCCAACTCGTGGCCGATAACGGTGAAAGCAAAATCGGAAAGCAACCTGTTTCAGTCATAAACAATTTTCATTGCACGGAAAAGAAGGCTGAAGACTTTCGTGTTCCAGCAGAGGGAACACAGGTGCGCGTGATCGAAGCCCGCGACGGACAATTGATCACCGGTGAAAAATCCGCTGAGCTCATAAGCAAATCGGGCGAACTGCTTCCTGATCCGGAAAACGACATTCTCAAATTCACCGTAGTTAACCGCTATCAGGATGTGAAACCGTCCGTGGGTTTCATCTCCAGCTTCGGTTTGAAAGAAGGCGCCATCGCTTCCTGCGTCGGTCACGATTCGCACAACATTCTCGCCGTGGGCGTGAATGATGAGATGATCTGCCGTGCTGTAAACCTGGTGATTGAATCCAGGGGCGGCCTGGCTGCCGTTACGCCCGCACAAGCGAGCTCCTTACCCTTGCCCGTGGCTGGCATTATGAGTGATGCTGACGCTTACCGTGTGGCCGAAGAATATGAACGCATTGATGCCATGGTAAAAGAAATGGGATCCACACTTCGCGCCCCGTTCATGACGCTGAGCTTCATGGCGCTGCTGGTCATTCCGCAACTCAAGCTAAGCGACCGCGGTCTCTTTGACGGAGCAAAGTTTGAATTTGTATCACTGTTTGTTTAATCAGAATACCAGCACCTTCCTGGTAAGGATTTGATCACCCGACATGAAGCGAAGCAGGTAACTGCCCGCCGCCACGTTTTGACTCACCGGGAATGAACTATGATGCGCGCCGGCCGACTGCTGTGCATGAAAAAGTTCATTCAAACCCTTTCCGGTTACATCCAGCAAATCAATCTTCACCACTCCCGTTTTCTGAAGGTAGTAATCAAGTTGCAGAGTGCTTGCGACAGGATTGGGGTACACATCCAGCGATGAAATGATGATAGGATCATTCACGCCGTCCACATTTTCGGGAATCGTGAGAGTGGAGGTGTGAATCTCGTCGCCATTCTTGGTACTGTCGCGGTTGGTGAAGTTGAAGCAACCGTAAACAGTTACATCGCCGGTACCTTCGGTTGGTGCCGTCCAGTTAAATGACCAGCTCGCCGTATGCGAAGGCGCATCGGTGCCGGCCAATGTGTGGGTCACATATTTATTTCCAATGGAAGGGAACGTAAACTTTGTGCGCGCGGCATCCGTGATGGAAACAGTGCCGGCCAGTGCCCCCGTAGAAGTTTGCGGTGACATTTCAAATCCGAATCGTGTTTTGTTCGGATCAGTTAACGTGGCCGTGATGGTGTACACCGAGCCCGGCACATAACCTGAAGCCGGCACGTTGGATGTAATAATATCAGTAAGCGCGGTAGCTCCGCCCGAGTGACAGTCCGTTTGCGAGCAGGTTTGTCCGGATACATCAAAAGGCGATCCTGTCACCTTCGGAATCGTTCCATCAATGTTGCTGTACACGCGTTGTTCAGTAATCTGCCCGATGATAACATAACAAACTACAGACAGGGCGATCAATTGCAGAGCTCTTTTCATTCGTATAAAATTTCGGCAAATGTAATGGCAAAATGGCTGTAAGATGAAATGGGTCAATTGAGTTGCTCATCGTTTATCTGTGCAAGCCACTGGTTCACGGTAGCCACCGTTTCAACAAAGGCGGATTCCTCGAAGGGGGACTGAAGGTTCGCCACACGAACCAATTGCAGAAACGATTTGCTTCCTCCCTCTTTACACAAACGCAGGTAATCGGAAAAAGCCGCCTCCCGGTTCTCCATAGAGCGTTTCCAGAACTGGAATGCGCAAATCTGGGCCAGCGTGTAATCAATGTAGTAGAACGGATGCTTGAAGATGTGTGCCTGCCTGTGCCAATAGCCGCCGCGTTGCAGGTAATCGTTGCCTTCAAAATTGCGGTGAGGTAAGTACTTTTTCTCTGCCTGCTTCCAGAATAATTTGCGTTCAGCCGGTGTGGCATCAGGATTTCCGTAAACCAAATGCTGGAATTCATCTACGGCAACTCCATATGGCAGAAAAAGCACTGAGTTACTCAGATGAGCGAATTTGTATTTCTCCGTTTCACCGTTGAAGAAGAGATTCATCCAGGGCCAGGTGAGAAATTCCATGCTCATCGAATGAATCTCGGCTGCTTCAGAAGTGGGGAAGAAATATTCGTCAATTCCCAGTTCCCGGCTGCAGTAAGTTTGAAAGGCATGACCGGCTTCGTGCGTGAGCACATCTATGTCATGTGATGTTCCGTTGAAGTTGGAAAAAATAAACGGCGAACGGGTTTCACTCAGGAAGGTGCAATATCCGCCGCCGGCCTTGTTCGGTTTATTTACGAGATCCATCAATTCATTCTCCTGCATAAACCGGAAGAACTCGCCCGTTTCGGGAGACAGCTCTGAATACATTTTTTGGGCATTGCTGATAATCCATTCCGGCGAGCCCTGTGGTTTCGCATTGCCCGAATTGAAATCGAGCGGTTCATCGTAGTAGTACAATGTTTCGAGACCCAGACGTTTTCGCTGGCGCTCACGCAGCGCGCTTGCTATGGGTACAATCTTCTCCTCCACCTGCTTCCTGAATTTCGCCACCATCACGGAATCATAATCCGTGCGGCACATGCGCATATAACCAACCGGAATGAAATTTTCGTAACCCAGCTTCACGGCAAGGCGGTGGCGCACTTTCACGAGATCATCATAAATGCGGTCAAGCGTGGCCTCATTCTTCACAAAAAACTCATCCGTTTTTGCGTGTGCCTCCTTCCTGGTTTGCCGGTCTGTTGAAAGTTTGAACGGCATCATGCCCGAGAGGTTATACGTTTCTCCCCGGAATTCAATTTTTGCCGAAGCAAGCAGGTCAGTGTACTCAGTGCTCAGTTCATTTTCACGCTGCAGGTCTCCAATAATTTCCGGACGAAAGGTGTTGATGGTGACTGCTGCGAGGTTGAACAATTGCTTCCCGAAACGATCTTCCAGCTTACTTCTGTAAGGCGATGCTATCAGCACTTTGTAAAAAGCATTGACCGCATCCTGGTAAATCGGATAGTTAAGATCGAAGTAACGCTGCTCTTCCTCGTAAAAGGTATCCGTAGTATCAATGGTGTGGCGGATGCTGGCCACATTGCTCATGGTTTCAAAGCGGGCTCTCAATTTGTAAATATTTTCAACCTGATCAATCTGCTTTTCGGCCGAGTCCGCCATTTTCATTCCATCCAGCAGGGCTTCCATACCGGCCTTCACCTCGCTGAGGTCAGGGCGCACATATTTTATTTCAGAGAATCTCATGGGTCTATTTTGGTGGTGCAAAAGTAAAGCGATCGGGGAATCGCTTGGTGTTGTTATTCATTCACTCCTCACCCATTCCTCTTCCACAAACACCCGGTCAATTCTTCCGGCCACAGGTGGATGCAACTTACTCACACGCACCTGCACGGCTTCGATGAGGATGCTCAGCTGAGAAACCACCATGATAATATTCCTGCAAACATTTTCGAGCAGATGAGTGGGCTGCATGAGAACAATTTTCACCTGCTCATAAACCTCTTCATAATTCACTAAATTCTTCAGGTCGTCAGCACGGTTATGATTGGTGGCCACATTCAGGTAAACATCCACCACGATCTCATTGCCCAGCAGGGTTTCCTCAGGATACAGTCCGATGGGGGCATGAAATCTCATTCCTTCCAGAGCAATGGTTATCATCGGGATGAACAGTGGGGTAACTTCAGCTTAAATTGCCAAGGTACTCAACATGTTTAAACGTACAAAGTGCTGAGTTACCTTTGCAGCTGACAAAGATTTCTTTCTCCTGAAAAATTTTTAAGAAGACTGCAACCGAAACAAAATAAAATTTATGCGCGACGACCGTTTTCAGCACCCCGACTACTTCCTGGTTGATGAATTGCTCACCGAAGAACAGAAACTCATACGCGACACAGTTCGCCAATGGGTGAAGAAAGAAGTGACTCCCGTGATCGAAGACTATGCGCAGCGCGCCGAGTTTCCGAAACACCTGATCAAAGGGCTCGCTGAAATGGGCTGTTTTGGTCCCACCATTCCGGTGGAATACGGAGGCGCCGGACTTGATTACATCACCTACGGACTGATGATGCAGGAAATTGAGCGAGGCGATTCCGGTGTGCGCTCCACGGCCTCAGTGCAGGGTTCGCTGGTGATGTTCCCGATCTACGCTTATGGCAGCGAGGAGCAACGTAAAAAGTATTTACCCAAACTGGCCAGCGGTGAATGGATGGGCTGCTTCGGATTAACAGAGCCGGATTTCGGCAGTAACCCGGCTGGAATGATCACGCATTACAAGGATGCCGGCGATCACGTGATTTTAAATGGCGCTAAGATGTGGATCAGCAATGCGCCTTTTGCTGACATCGCCGTGGTGTGGGCCAAAAATGAAGAAGGCGTAATTCACGGTATGGTAGTGGAACGGGGCATGGAGGGATTCACTACTCCTGAAACGCACGGTAAATGGAGCTTACGTGCCTCGGCAACGGGCGAGCTGGTATTCGATAATGTGAAAGTGCCTAAGGAAAATATTTTCCCCAACGTGAAAGGACTGAAAGGGCCACTGGGTTGTTTAACCAAAGCCCGCTACGGCATTGCCTGGGGCGCTTTGGGTGCAGCCATGGATTGCTATGATTCAGCACTTCGTTATTCGAAAGAGCGCATTCAGTTTGGTAAACCCATCGGGGGATTTCAGCTCACGCAGAAAAAATTGGCGGAGATGGTGACCGAAATCACAAAAGCGCAATTGATGGTGTGGCGCCTGGGAGTTCTGATGAATGAAAACCGCGCCACTCCTGAGCAGGTTTCCATGGCGAAAAGAAATTCAGTGGAGATTGCATTAAACATTGCGCGTGAAGCGCGGCAGATTCACGGCGGCATGGGCATCACCGGCGAATATCCCATCATGCGGCATATGATGAATCTGGAATCGGTGGTCACCTATGAAGGCACCCATGACATTCATTTGCTGATAACGGGAATGGATGTGACCGGGATCAATGCGTTCAAGTAATGTTAACTGCTGCCGGTACAACAATGAGAGCGACCTCAGATTTTCTTCCCCGGCAACATTGGCACGAAACGGAAGGCATCAAACACTTCTTCCTTGATTTCGCTTTCTGAAATTTTCGTAAACCGTTTCATGAGTTGTGTGTCGCCTTCACCTACGGGAATCACCAGGATTCCTCCTGTCTTCAATTGTTTCAACAGATCATCAGGAACAAAAGGTGCTGCTGCCGTCACCAATATTTTATCAAACGGTGCGAAAGCCGGCAATCCCTGAAAGCCATCACCATAAAAGCACTTGACAGTCGGGTAACCGAGCTGCGGCAACAGTGATTTGGTGAGATCAAAAAGTTTTTTCACGCGCTCTATGGTAAACACGCGGGCACCAAGTTCATCAAGAATCGCGGCCTGGTAGCCGCTGCCGGTTCCTATTTCCAGAATCTTCTCCCCTTTCTTCACTTCCAGCATTTGTGTTTGATAGGCGACCGTGAATGGCTGCGAAATGGTTTGTCCTTCGGCGATCGGAAACGCATTGTCGTCGTACGCGCGCCCGATGAGGGCACTGTCGAATGCAAAGAGGTGCCGCGGCACTGAAGCAAACGCGTGCAGCACATTTTCATCAGTGATGCCTTTTTGTTTTAGCCCTTGTGCCATCCTCTTGCGTAATCCGGTTTCACGGGCTGATTCATTCCACGGTCGGTATCGGTCTTTCATCACGGCAAAAATAGATGCGCCAGCATTGGTTGCCGGTAGTTCTTCATGAAGTTTTCCCTTCTCCGGCCTTTTAGTGTCAACATTTTCGTTCCTTATCTTTGGCGGCTCGTAAAAATCTCATTCATGGATGTGATCAAATTCGGTACAGACGGCTGGCGTGCCATCATTGCAAAAGATTACACGGTCGAAAACGTGAAACGGGTGGCTCTTGCCACGGCACAGTGGATCAAAAAAAATTATGCGGAGCCGCGCGTGGTGATCGGCCACGATTGCCGCTTCGGCGGACAGCTGTTTGCCGAAACCACGGCGCAGATCATGTGCGCCAGCGGCATAAAAACATTTCTGGCAGAAGGATTTGTTTCAACCCCCATGGTTTCCCTTGGCGCGCGCCAATACAGAGCAGGAATTGGCGTGGTGATCACGGCTTCACACAATCCTCCATCTTACAATGGCTTTAAGCTGAAAGGCGAACACGGAGGACCCAGTTCACCCACCGTGATTGCAGAAGTGGAAAGCATGATTCCTGAATCTGTTTCACTTGAAACCGTTTCGCTGCAGGCTTACGAAACCGGCGGCATGCTCGAATACGTTGACCTCGAAACACTTTATGTGGATCATATCAGAAAGAACTTCGACCTCGATGCCATTAACAACAGCAGCATCTCAGTGGCTTATGACGCCATGTATGGCGCGGGACAAAATGTGGTGCCCCAGTTACTGAAAAGTCCCATTCTGCTGCACTGCGATTATAACCCTTCATTCAAAGGGCAGGCACCCGAACCGCTGGACCGTAACCTCGCCGAATTGAATTCACTCATCAAAAACTCTCCCGGCAATGTGTGCGGCTGGGCCACCGACGGCGATGCTGACCGTATTGGCATGTACGATGAAGACGGAAACTTCGTGGACGCGCATCACATCATCCTGCTGCTGATTCATTACCTGAATCAATACAAAAAGATGACGGGAAAAGTGGTGGTTGCTTTTTCTGTTTCTGACAAAGTGAAAAAGATGTGCGTGAAATACGGATTGCCCGTGGAAGTGACCAAGATCGGTTTCAAATACATCAGCGAAAAAATGGTTACGGAAGATGTGCTCGTGGGCGGAGAAGAATCGGGCGGCATTGCCGTGAAAGGTCACATCCCCGAACGCGACGGCATTTGGGACGGACTGATTCTGCTCGAGTTTATGGCCAAGACCGGCAAGACTATGAAGCAAATCATCCAGGAAGTGTATGACGTAGTGGGCGCATTCTTCTTCGACCGTCTTGATTTGCATCTGGATGAATCACTCAAGCAGCAGATCATTGCAAAGTGCAAAAAAGGCGAGTACAACTCTTTCGGCAAATACCAGGTGATGCGCGTGGAAGCCATTGACGGTTTCAAATACCATTTCAGCAACGATGAGTGGATCATGATTCGCCCGTCAGGAACCGAGCCACTGTTGCGCGTATACGGTGAAGCGCCCACCAAAGCCATGGTGACGGAGATGCTGCAGACGGTGAAGAAGGCGTTGCTGGGTTAAATTAGAACGGAATGCTTTTCCTGAAAAGATCGTATTCCTTCTTTCCCGCTTCATAACTGCCTTGCCTGAAATTATCAATACAAAAACTGAAGAAGTTCAGTGATGACGCATAGATTCCTTCAGCATATCCATCAGACAAGTTTCCATAGGCGGCCATTGCCAGTTGCTTCTGGCTTCTGAAATTAGAAACGAGTGTCTGAAGATTGGCCGCACGGTACCCCCCCTCCTTTTCATCTGCTTTCTTCCAGTCGCGGTAAAACAGAAACTCAAGTGTTGGCCGATTCATGGAATTCACCGCTAACTGCGGACGATCAGTCAGGTATTCGCCCGCATACGCGCACATGATTTCCGATGCTTTTTCACAACCCACGGAAGTGAGACCGGCTTTGACTTTTGCATCATTCATCACGGCGTTCATTTGTTCGAGGTTCAGTTCCACCGGCGATTCAGTGCCCACCATAAAAACATCGGAGGGATAGAAATAAAACAACGTTACATGGCTGAAGGATTGTTTCATCGTGTGCAGAATCACATCAAAGCACGAGGCAGGCGTGATGAGCGGAATCCATTGAATAAAAACTCCGCCCTGATTCAAATGCTCACGGCACTGATCATAGTAATCAGAAGACAGCATGGTGGTGTTGGCATTATCCAGCGTGCCGAGTTTTCCGTCAGAAGAAATCAAATCGTACCGGTCGTTGGAAAATTTGAGGAACGCATAAATGTCGTCATGAATCAGCCGGACCCGGGGATTCTCATTCACATCATGATTGTATTGTGAAAACAAACGGCTCGCCTCAAATACGGGCCTAATCAGTTCCACACAATCCACGTGCTTTACCGCAGGATGTGCGGCAATGGCATCGGTGCTGATGCCGCTGGCCAGTCCCACTGACAGGGCGGTTTGAATCTTGGGACGTATGAAAAACGGAAGGTGCGCAATCAACTGCTCTTTCTGCATAAGCGCAGGAGATGTGGAGGCAATGTTCATTCCGTCAATACTCATGTTCAAACTGTTCTTCGCTTCATACACTTTAACCGTGGCGCTCAATCCTTCCTTGTAAAAAAGAACCCGGTCGCTCTTCACTTCTTCCCTGCTATTAAGCACTTCAGCCGGCATTGAAACCAACAGAAGAGCGGCAAACAATGCTGTGATCGCCACTTCCCGGATGCGCTGCTTTTGCGATGACCTGAGTATAAAAATCCAACCGATAAGCATGCTTCCCGAACTCAGCAGGATCATGCTCCACTTCAAACCCAGTAATGGAATAAGGATGAAGCCGGCGCTAAGCGTCCCGGCAATACTGCCCAACGTATTCACCCAATAAATGCGGCTGACCGTTGTTCCGGCATCCGCTCCGGAAGATGAATGAAACAAATGATTGAGCAACGGATACAGAATGCCCATGAACAAAGTTGGCAGGAGAAACACCAGCCCGCAGGTAAGCGCATAAATGAGGATGCCGCTGATCCATCCGCTGGAGAAATCAAATATGATGTTGAAGAACCGGTGCTGAAAGAAATCTGTATAAGCAATGCGGTAAAGAAAGATGATTGCGAAGGCGGATGTAAATGAAAGCAGCAATTGAAAGCGTCCATATTGCCGAATGCTGCCCAGATCGCCTCTCATGATCCTTCTTGCCATGAGTCCGCCGAATGCAATGCCAAGCAGAAACACAAAAAGGATAATGGTGAAACTGTAGGTACTGCTTTGAATCAGGAATTTCAAAGCACGGGTCCAGCTGATTTCAAAACCCAGTGCGATAAAGCCGCTGAAAAAAGCAGTGATCAGGAGCAGATTCTTCGAGACGCTAATGGTTGGTTGACTAGTAAGCTTTTTCTTCCTGCTATCAGCAGCTGTTACGGCCGGCTTCACTAACCCGCGGGATGCCGGTTGCCGAGACAGAATCAAAGCCGAAATTCCAATCATCATATTGAGCGCCCCTGCCGCCAGAATGCCTCCGGTAACGCCGGCATACTCAATCAAAAAAAATCCCGCCAGCAAAACACCCGCAGCAGCACCGAAAGTGTTGATGGCATAAAACCAACTGATGTTCTTTTTGAATGTCGTTTCCTCATGGGTAAAATGGTGAACGAGCAACGGCAGTGTGGCCCCCATGGCCGCAGTGGGGACTGATAGAATCAGCAGCAGCAACAGCGAACTAAAAAGAATACGCCAGCCATCAGCGTGGAGGAATGTTGTTGCAATGGCGCCAAAACCCATATCTAGAAAACGGAACGACGCGACGAAACAGAAAGCAAAGCACCCCACAACTATTTCCAGTGTGGCATACCATCGCAGCGGATTCTTCATGCGCCTAAAATATTTCCCGATGAGCCAGGCGCCGAGCAACAAACCGACCATGAAGGAAGCAACCACCACACTCACGGTCACGTAGGCGCTGCCCAGCAGGTAGGTGAATTTTCTCACCCAAAGCAACTGGTAGATCAAACCCGTGCTACCTGAAAGAAAAAACAGTGATGTAAAAATTCTCTTTTGCAACCCCACCGTCGAAAGGTACTTGATATAAAATACGAAGCACAAGAATGAATATCAGTTTTGCTGACGCTGGCGATACCTTGCGGAGATTTTGATTTTACCTTCATCCGGAATTTTTCCACTCATGCTCCGTATCTGTTTTACCATCCTGGTTTTTGCTCCGTGCCTTGCATTTTCGCAGCAGCGTCTCGCAACCAAAGATCTGAAAGAACTTCAGTCACGCATGGCGGGGTCCTTCTCAAGCGAAGCACAATCGAAAAGCGATTCCGATTTCTTTCATATCGTTCTGCATATGGCCCCAATCTGGAAAAACAGTGCAGACGGATTCTGGCTTTATGTTGAACAAGCCGTGGCTGCTTCCGCAGACAAGCCCTATCGCCAGCGTGTCTATCACATTACCCTGAACGATGACGCAACCATTGCATCACAGGTTTATGAGTTGCATGCTCCGATGCGGTTCGCCGGTGCATGGAAGAAAAAAAATCCGCTGGCCTCGCTCACTACCGATTCACTCATTTCCCGGGAGGGCTGTGTAATCTTACTCCATAAAAACCGTGACGGTGATTTTGCCGGAAGCACGCATGATAAAGATTGCCCGAGCAACCTGCGTGGCGCCGCTTATGCTACTTCTGAAGTGGTGATCAGAAAAGACCGCATGATCTCCTGGGACCGTGGATGGAATGCCGACGGTCAGCAGGTTTGGGGCGCTGAAAAAGGCGGCTACGAATTCCTGAAAGAAAAAAAGTAAGGCGCACTGTTTATCTCACTTTTCCACATATCCACAAGAGCCGTTTTCCCCTATGAAGAAGCCCTAAATTTGGGGAAACTTTTTACGAGATGAGATTAGTCAGTCTGGAAATCAAAGGATTTAAAAGTTTTCCTGAAAAAACCACCATTCACTTCAACGATTCGATCACCGGCGTGGTCGGCCCCAACGGATGCGGCAAATCCAATATCGTGGATGCCATTCGCTGGGTATTGGGCGAGCAGAAGACCACTATGTTACGTTCAGAAAAGATGGAAAATGTAATCTTCAACGGCACCAAGCAGCGCAAGGCATCTTCGCTCGCTGAAGTATCGCTCACGTTTGAGAATGACCGTAACTTGCTCCCTTCCGAATATCACACCATCACCATTTCACGCCACTACTACCGCAACGGCGACAGTGAATACAAACTCAACGGAATCACCTGCCGTTTAAAGGATATCACTTCATTGTTCCTTGACACCGGTGTTTCGAGTGACTCTTACGCCATCATTGAGTTGGGAATGGTGGATGAAATTCTCAACGACAAAGAACACAGTCGCCGAAAATTATTCGAACAGGCCGCAGGCATTTCGAAATACAAAACCCGTAAGAAAGAAACACTCAATAAGCTCGAAGCCACGCAGGGCGATCTCAACCGCGTTGATGACCTTCTGTTTGAAATTGAAAACAACCTGAAAGCGCTCGAAAGCCAGGCGAGAAAAACCGAGCGTTATTACAAACTCAAGGAAGAGCACCGCACACTCAGTGTTGAACTGGCGCTATTCAACATTGAAGACTTCAAGAACCGTTTTGCCGTACTGCAGCAGCAGCAACATGAAGAAGAAGACAAGAAGCTGAAAATAGAATCCGAAGCGGCTCAAATCGAAGCGCAGATTGAACAGGAGAAAACCGATAACATCGGGAAAGAAAAAGGGATGATTGCTGCGCAGAAGGAGTTGAATGATTTCATTACCGGCATAAAGCAAAAGGAAAACGAGAAAAACATTTTCTCAGAAAACCTGCGCTTTCAGAAAGACAAACAGCAGCAACTTGAGAATCAGATTCAAAAATCAGAAGAAGATCTTCGACTGACGGAAGAGGGCATCACCTCGCTGACCGTTGAAAAGGTGCGGGAACAGGAACTGCTCGCCGCTCTCACTCAGCAACTTGATCTGGCCAATACCGTTTTAGCTAACGCCCGCCAGGACCATGCCTCAGTCAAGAGCCGGCTGGAAGAACAAACTGCCGTGATGCGGGAAGTGGAAAAGGAACTGGCGGAAACGGAAAAAGCCATCACTATCCGTGAGGTGCAGAAGCAAAACCTGCAACAGGAAAAAGAACGCAGCGGCCGCGATTTCGAAATACGCCGTGAGGAACATCAGCGCTTGCAGCTGGAACTGGAATCACTCCGCAACGAAGAACAGGTAAAGAAAGACCTCGTGCACGAACTTACCCGCGCCGGTGACGAATTGCAGATGCGCATCAACAGCACAGAGGAAGAACTCGAAAAATTCCGCAGTGAGCAACGTTCCATTCACCGCCACCTTGATGCGCGGCAGAATGAATTCAACCTCACCCGCAGCTTCATTGAAAACATGGAAGGATTCCCTGAATCCATCCGTTTCCTGAAACAGCATCCGGAGTGGGCCGCCAATGCCCCGTTGCTTTCTGACCTGATCTCCTGCCCTTCCGAATACCGCGTGGCGATTGAAAATTTCCTCGAGCCCTGGCTCAACTATTACGTGGTGGCTGATATGCACGAAGCCATGGCCGCTGTGAACCTGCTGAGTAATGCGTCTAAAGGCCGCGCTAATTTTTTTGTGCTGAATGATTTTGAAGAACAATCGTCAAAATTCTTTGCCGCACCGGCCAACACCATCGCCGCGCTGGAAATTGTGGAAGTGGATATCAAATACCGCAAGCTGGTGAATTACCTGCTGAACGGCGTATTCCTGATGAAAGATGAAAACGAAGCGGAGCTAAGCACTTTCCCGAAAGATGTGAGCGTGATTTCACGCACGGGAAAATTCATACGCTCTTCATTCACCATCTCCGGAGGGCAAGTGGGTGCTTTCAGCGGCAAACGGCTCGGGCGCATCAAGAACCTGGAATCACTCGAAGCGGAAATCAGGCAGCAGCAGGATCAGGCGTCGCGCCTCGAAACCCAGTTGCAGCAACTGCAGTCACAATTACTCGAACTGAAGAATGCATCGCAGGATGCGGAACTGGATAATGCCCGCGAAGAACACAACCGGGTGAAACATGAAATAGCCACCATGATGGCCAAACTGGAAAACCTGGAGTCGTACTTCCGGCAGTACCATGACCGCATGGATCAGATTGACCTCACCCTGGCCGCTTTGGCCCGTGAACAGGAAGAAATACAACTGCAGCACAACATCGCTTCTGACAAGAAGAACGGTGGCCAGCAATTGCTCAATGAGTTATCGGCCTCGTTCAGTTCCGCGGAAGAAATACTGAATCAGGCATCCGGCAACTACAATGAAAAGAACATTCAGTTTGTACAGCAGCAGAACAAACTTTCCTCCACGTCACGCGAGTTGGAGTTTAAAGAGCAGCAGAAGTCTTCCACGCTTCAGATGCTGGAGTCAAACCGCAATGAACTCACCGGCACCGTCAGCCAGATCAGTGAACTGGAGGTGAAACTGGCGGAAGCGGAACAGGGCATCATCGAAGATTATAAATCCAAGGAGCAGAAAGAAAAAGCGGTGGCTGATGCGGAACAGGTTTACTACGAAAGCCGCGGCCGGATCAACGAGCTGGAAGAAAATGTGAGAACATTTTCGCGCAATAAAGAGCAGATTGATCACCTGCTGAATGAGATCCGTGATAAGGTAACGGAACTGAAGATTCAGCTCAACTCCTTAAGAGACCGCCTGCTGATTGAATACAAGATCGAAATTGATTCATTGATGGAGCGTGAGCCGAATCGCGAACTTAACCCCGAGGAGTTACAGCAGCGCTCGGAAAAGCTGAAAAACCGTATTGACACGTACGGCGAGATCAACCCGATGGCCATGGAAGCGTACAATGAGATGAAGCAGCGCCATGATTTCATCGTTAATCAAAAAAACGACCTGATGAACGCCAAGGCCTCACTGCTCGCCACGATTGATGAGATTGAGAATACGGCAAAGGTGAAATTCACCGAAGCGTTTAACACGATTAAGGACAACTTCCAGAATGTATTCAAGGGACTCTTCACTCCCGATGATGAATGTGATCTGATTTTGGAAAATGCGCAGGATATCCTGGAATCAAAAATTCAGATCATCGCCAAGCCAAAAGGCAAGCGACCGCAGATTATTGATCAGCTTTCGGGAGGAGAAAAAACGCTTACGGCCATTTCATTGCTCTTCGCGCTGTACATGTACAAGCCCGCTCCGTTCTGCGTACTTGATGAGGTGGATGCTCCGCTGGATGATGCCAATATTGACAAGTTCAACAACATCATCCGCAACTTCTCGGAGAAATCGCAATTCATCCTGGTCACACACAACAAGCAAACGATGAGTTCGGTGGATGCCATTTACGGCATTACCATGCAGGAAGAAGGCGTGAGCAAAGTAGTGCCGGTGAATTTCAGCAGTCTCAACTAAGCCATTACTGCTTACAGAATTTTCCGGTTTGAACCGCACTGCCATTCCTGATGGAATAAAAATAAATTCCATCCGGCAGTGCAGAGATATTGATTTGCGAATGTTCCCGGGTTATTGACTGTGACAGCATTGTACTTCCATTCAAATCGGAAATGCGGAATTGTCCGTTGATGAACCGCTCATCACAGGCAAGGAATATTTGATCATGTGCGAGTGTTGGAAATAAATCAGCAGGGAACACCGGCATATCCGAAGCCGCGGTAGCAATAACACCGAGATGTCCGTCACCACCGATGTTTTGGGCATACACCCCGCTCCCGTTTCGTTCATCTTCCCACACCACTGCCAGCTCATCATTCTTATAGTTACCCATGGTTGCATCATATTTATTGCTGCCCACTGCTGAGATCACCCGGTTCCAGATGAGGTTTCCGTTCAAATCAAACTTCACCACTTTAAATTCCTGCGAAGTCACGCTGCCTTCCGTGTAAGCGATCATCCACGCATCATTCGCCCGCTGAATGCCGAACGGCTCATGATAGTCATTGGAACTGAGCGGTAACAGTTCATATCCCGTGTCACCCCACAACCGGTTTCCGGAAGCATCCAGTTTTTGAACGTAGATGCCGGCCTGGCCTTGTGCATTGTCGAGCACTTTCAGCGCCACACCTAATTGATCGGAATCACTGAGATAAGAGATGCCGCTCAGTGAACGATGGTTGTCGGTGAAGACGGCCACTTCCGCACCGTCAGGTCCCAGCACTTTATTCCCGTCGCTGTCAATATGCTGAACAAAGGCATCAATGATGGTGAGATTGCCCGGCGCGCCGGAGTTAAATGCGACGAATGCACCGCTATGGCCGTCACTGATGACAGCCGGCCATTCGAAAAACGAAGTGGAAAAGGTGGAAGCTTTAGTAGGCGATGCCCACAGGGGATTGCCATCGGCATCCACGTGATCAACAAAAATGGTACTTGTTATAGATGGGAAAGAACCGGTTTCCTGTATGTAGCTTATCAGAATGGTGCCATCTTTGATTTCTGCAAACTGGGCTCTGCTGTAGTTCTTGCTGTTTGATTTGATGGTTTTCGCTGCCGACCACGATACATTTCCATCTGATGTAATTTTTTGAAAGGCGATCCATTTTTTTGTTGCCGTGGCATTCCATGCAATAACCACATCATTGTTTGACAGCACGCCAATAGCCGGGGCCAGTTCAAACGTGGCCGATGAATCATGCAGCACAATGCCGTCGGGTCCCCAGATAAAATTCCCGGACTGATCAAGTTTGTAAGCCACCGGCATGAGGTCAACATTCCGTTCATCCTGGAAAGCTACAATGGCATTCCCGTCATAATCGACGGCAAGATCATAGACATACAATGCCGATCCCGTGGGATGTGTACTCACCGTTAATCCGTCGTCGCCCCATAGTTTGTTTCCCTCCTTATCGAGCAGTTGCATCATGAGTTTGTAATTACCGCCGTTTGATTCAAACCAGGAGATGTAGGTGTAGCCGTCATCAGTAGTGGCTTGCAGGGGAACCACTTCTTCCGTTCCGGAGCCATCCTTGACCTTGAGGTTTGAAAGCGAATCAGCAGTCCATTGCGCGTGCAGCATCAACGTGCACAGGGAAGCCGTGATAAACATGAAGAACTTTTTCATATCCGTATTTTTCTAAGGTGAGAAATTGAATGGCTAAACTATTTCCATTCAATCAAATAAACGAATGACATTCATCTGTTATCAGATGGATTTTTTCTTTCGCTTATCGAACAGATTGTAGCCGCGTGTCTGGTGATCAAAGATCTTATACGCTTTTCCTTCGCCGTTGAACAGGATCACGAATTGCTGCAGGTACCATTCATCCGCCTTTACTTTAAAATCAGTAAAGTGGTTTTTGTAAAGAAGTGCATAGTTGAAAGCGGAATCGTTAAATGCAAAAGAGAGATCAAACAATTCCGCCGTAATGGCTTCGCCCCGCCCGAATAATTGCTGCACCTGTGACGAATCCTTCCCCTTCACCAGTTTTTCAAACAGGAGCGGATCGTTATACATTTTCATAAATCGTTTGTAATCGCGCCTGGAATCCTGCGGAAAAACCTTCGGCATCACCTTTACCGCACGGGATGAATCTGATGGAGTCAGCGCGGTAAGCGGATCGGCTTTCCGGCTAAACAGAAGCAGCACAAGGATGAGCAGCATCTTCATTCTTCAAAAGTCATGAATAACCGGCAAAGAAAACACGCGTTGACCATTGGTTTCATCATCCGCTCCCTTGCTTACCTTTGCCGCCATCAAAATTGACAACCCTATGGCAGAAGTAGTCCGCATGCCGAAAATGAGTGATACCATGACCGAAGGCGTAATTGTGGCGTGGCACAAAAAAGTGGGTGATAAAGTGAAGCCCGGTGATGTGCTTGCCGAAATCGAAACGGATAAAGCGGTGATGGAATTTGAAAGTTTCCAGGATGGCACGCTACTTTATATAGGAGCAGAAAAAGGTAAAGTGGTCAAAGTGGATGAGGTGATTGCCGTACTCGGCAAAGTGGGTGAAGACTACCAGGCACTTTTGCAATCCAGCGGAGCATCAACCCGTGAAGAATCAAAGAAGGAATCACCTGCTGCGGGGTCTACACCGGTGGTAAAGAAAGAAACGGTTGCTCCGCCGGCACCGCAGGTTCAGGAAACCGGAAGAATCAAGGCCTCACCCCTCGCTAAAAAAATCGCCTCTGATGCCGGCATTCCCATCACACAATTGAAAGGAAGCGGTGATGACGGCAGAATTGTGCGGCGCGACGTAGAACGTTACCTTTCTGATAAACCCGAAACACCTTTCGTACCCGCGGTAAGCGGCGAAGAAAGTTTTGAAGAAATTCCGGTGTCGCAAATGCGTAAGACCATCGCACGCCGGCTGGCTGAAAGCAAGTTCACAGCACCGCATTTCTACCTCACCATGGAAGCCAATATGGACCGTTGTGTAGAAGCCCGGGCAGCGATCAATGAAGTGAATCCTGACAAGAAAATTTCATTCAACGATATCGTGATCAAAGCCGTGGCGCTGGCGCTGAAGAAACATCCACAGGTAAACTCCAGCTGGCTCGGCGATATCATCCGCATCAACCACCACGTGCACATCGGTATGGCGGTGGCGGTAAGTGAAGGATTACTGGTGCCCGTTATCCGTTTCGCCGATCAGAAATCGCTGTCACAAATCAACACCGAAGCCAAGGCACTGGCTGCAAAAGCGAAAGAGAAAAAACTGCAGCCCGATGAAATGCAGGGAAACACTTTTACCATCTCCAATCTCGGCATGATGGACATTGATGAATTTACGGCCATCATCAACCCGCCGGATGCGTGCATTTTGGCCGTGGGGCGAATTGCCAAAGTTCCCGCCGTCATCAACAATGAGGTGAAACCGGCGAATGTGATGAAGCTGACGCTTTCCTGCGATCACCGTGTGGTGGATGGCGCCACCGGAGCCAAATTCCTGCAGACGCTCAAGTCATATCTTGAGAATCCGCTGAGTATGTTGTATTGATTGGGGAAACGAAAACTCAGTTGCGGCTTGCTGCAACCATACCCAATGAGGAGCGGGATGCCTGTATTTCTACTTCTTTAATACAGGAGATCGGCAGGGTAATACCTCCACGAAGCAACACGTGATTATCCGTAACAGCCCAGATGTGATCAATCACTTCCAGTGTTTCCTTGGTGGTTTCAAAAACAATCTTCGCCTTGGAATAATACAACCGGTTTGATTCCACTGCCTGCAGCAACTTGTTCTTGCGGGCATGCCTCGCTTCGGCCGACTGCAGCACCTCTTCGTTGCTGAGCAACTCGGCTGCGATTTGTTCCTTGAGTATGATGGGGTGCGCCATTTGAAGTGTTGCCACGAATATAGAAGACCTGAGAACAGTCGCGGGCGTTTTTTTTACACAGATGTTAATAACACGGAACTTTGAGCGGGTGGGAATGTTAATTTCATTGTCATTGAAAATGAAACATGGCGAATTCAAACTTAACGGTGGTGCTGGGCGCATCACCAAATACTGAACGATATTCTAACCTGGCGGTTAAACAGCTTCGCCAGCATGGGCACAGCGTGGTGGCTATTGGAGTGAAGGAAGGCAAGATCGGTGATGTGGATATCATCCGGGAACATCCGCCCTTGCAGGATGTGGAAACCGTCACACTTTACCTGAATCCGCAACGGCAGCCGGAATATTACAACTACATTCTTTCCCTCAAACCCAAACGAATCATCTTCAACCCGGGCACGGAGAATGACGAATTGGAATCGCTGGCTTCTGCCAATAGTATTGAATCCATTGAAGCATGCACACTCGTGATGCTATCAACCGGGCAATATTGACGGGTAATCGCTTTACGGGAAAGACTATGACGCGGCTTCAGCGGCCGGTGCTTCAGCTGCCGGGGTTTCTACTGCGGGCGCTTTCTCCTCTCCTTTCTTCTTTTTCTTCTTAACGCCTTTGAGTCCCTTCTTCTGCGCATCCATGATGTCATTGTGGTGCTTCTCTTCCCACTGCTGCCATTTGGTGTCGGCCATTTCCTGGGTGAGTACGCCTTTTTTCACGCCGCGCAAAAGATGCTTGTGGTAGAGCACGCCCTTGAACGAAAGAATCTTGTGCATGGTCGGCGTTGGTTGCGCCCCCTTTTGCAACCAGTCCAGTGCACGGTCTTTATTGATTTCAATCGTGGCGGGAATGGATGTGGGATCGTACGTTCCTATTTTCTCGATGAATTTACCGTCTCGGGGTGAACGTGAATCGGCCGCTACGATGTGATAGAACGGGCGCTTCTTTCTGCCCATCCGCTGTAAACGAAGTTTTACTGCCATTGTACTTTAGAAAAAGTTTTATGGGTGATTAAAAAATTTGGAGGCGCAAATATATGCGACAAAAGCCATCGGTCAAAAGAACCCATGGTTAGGCCTTCATTCGTTGCTTAAATGACCTGGCGAATTTGTCAAGTTTGGGAGCTATTACGAACTGGCAATAAGGGGCTTCGCCGTTCTCATTGAAGTAATTTTGATGATAATCCTCGGCTACAAAAAATTCAGTGAACGGAGCAATTTCCGTTACGATGGGATTCCGGAAAGCTTTGGCTGCCTCCAATTGCTTTTTAAATTCTTCCGCCAAATTTTTCTGCTCTTCATTATGATAGAAGATGACTGACCGGTACTGAGTTCCGGTATCGGCTCCCTGCCGGTTTAAGGTGGTGGGATCGTGCGTGCTGAAAAACACTTCGAGCAGGTCTTCATAACTCACCTGTTCCGGATCATAAGTGATTTGCACCACTTCGGCATGTCCGGTAAGTCCTGAGCACACTTCCCGATAGGTCGGATTACGAATTTTACCTCCCGAGTAACCGGATTCCACTTTCACCACACCTGCCAGCCGCTGAAAAAATGCTTCAGTGCACCAGAAGCAACCCGAACCGAATGTGGCCTGTTGCAATTCTTCAGGGAGATTACTCATGTTGGAGGGAGAAACCTTAGTTAAATTCATTTCAAAAATAAGATTTGAATACCAAACCGGCAGCCATGTGCAACAGTTCACTGCATGCTAAAAATCATTCCAGCAATCGGATATGATAACAGTCGCCCTGCACAACGGAGTCGTGGATTATCCGGAACACACCACAGAGGCAGATTGCGTATTTTTAAACCATTAAAAAAAGCTGCATGGCAAAGCAATTACACCTTTTCGCCCTTTGCATTTTCATATTATCACAAACGGTTTCTGCCCAGTTGGTGATTAATGAGTACTCCTGTTCTAACCGGAATATTATTGCGGATAACTACGGCGATTATGAAGACTACATTGAGCTGTACAACAACAGCGGCGGCAGCGTGGACCTGAACGGCTGGTACCTC
>JAFDYS010000020.1:0-82863 GCA_018267315.1 Bacteroidota bacterium
ATTTCTATCGCTCGTTGAACACAATGAACACCATCGAGGACAGGTGACGACTTATCTTCGTTGCAAAGGAATTGTTCCACCGGAGTATCCGTTTTGAAAACTGCTCAACAATTACAGCCTGGCATGTTCTCGACAAGCTCGAACTGACCTCCGCGCGAGGGTCACTTCGAGCCCGTCGAGAAGTTGGGAGAGCCAACGTGAATTTAGGATCACTTGCAATTAACTTAACTGTCATGGAATTGAAACAATACCTGATCGAGACATTTCAATACAACGACTATGCAAATAAGCTCGTGCTTGAAAAGATCAAACAACTTCCGGAAAAAGAAGAAGCAATAAAATTTTTCAGCCACCTCATCAATTCGATGAACAAATGGCTGGCACGAATCCGTCAGGAACCGGATGCAAACAAACGGGATTGGTGGGAACCTGCTTATCCGCTGGAAGAATTAGAATCACGCTGGAATGACTGTTTGAAAGCATGGATTGATTTCATCAACAGCAAATCAGAACAGGAATTGTTTGCCGTCATTCAATATGAGGGATATGATGGTGCCCGATGGGAAGTGCCGCTGAAGGACATTCCGCTGCAACTGAATTATCATTCCATTCATCACCGGGCACAAATTCAAACGATGATTCGCAAGCAGGGATTGGTACCGGACTTTGTAGACTACATCGGGACGAAATACCGGAAGATCGGCTAATGATTACCCGGCCATTCATTATGTGAACGATCTCAGGTCGCTTAATACCGCTTCGCGAAACTGTCTTCCTATTGGAATAATCCTGCCCGGCACTTCTATTTGTGTTGTGTTGAATGCAGTTATCGCATGGCGTCTCACCAAAAATGAACGGTGGACGCGGATGAATTGTCCCGGAGGCATTTGCTTTTCAAATTCATTCATCGTTTGCCTCGTGATAATAGGTTTTTCAGGAACGACAATCCTGAGATAATCACGCTCACTCTCTACGTACATGATTTCTTCAAGCAAAATCTTCACCTCCTTCTTATCAGCATGTACAAAAATGAAAGGACGTGCAGGAGCAGAACCGGACTTGCTATTACCAACACCAGTCACTGAGTTTTCTTTCAGTTTATTAACAGCGGTGAGAAAGCGACTGAATTCAATCGGCTTCACCAGGTAATCCACAACATTCCACTCATACCCGTCAAGGGCGTATTGATGATAAGCAGTGGTAACAATTACCTGAGGGCGACTTGTAAGCGTTTTCAGGAAATCAAATCCCTTTATTCCGGGCAAGTGTAAATCAAGAAACATCACATCCACTGCATTCTTCCTGAAGAACTCCATCGCCTTCAAAGCATCCGTGCAGTGGCCCGCAAGCCGAAGGAACGGCACCTGTGAAATGTAATCACTAAGCACCTCGGCCGCGAGCGGCTCATCTTCCACTATGAGACAGATCAGCGGCATGGTGATTGGGATTGATGATAATGGTGGCAACAAATTTTCCGTTAGCGCGGTCCACCTGTATGGAGTGATCAGGATACAGCAATTCCAATTGTCTCCTCACATTGTTCAGGCCGATTCCACCTGAGGTATCGTCCGCTTCATGCCGATCAGCCATGTTGTTTTCAACTGAGAATTTGATCTGATCCTGGTGTTTGCTCAGGTCAATGGAAATAGTGGTTTGATCACTGTGGTTGCCGGGGCCATGTTTAAATGCATTCTCAACCAAAGGAAGAAACAACAGCGGGGCAATCATCTCCCCGTTGCCAGGTATGTGGCTGCTTATATTCACTTTCACTCTGTCACCATATCTCAGTTTCTCCAGAGCCACATAATCTTCAATGATTTTCCATTCCTTTTCAAGAGGCACAAACGGTTCTTTACATTCATAAATCATGTACCTGAGCAACTTGGAAAGTTGCATCACTACCTCCGATGTCTGCGGCGACTGCTTTCGTGAAAGCGCATAGATGCTGTTGAGCGTATTGAAAAGAAAGTGAGGATTGGTTTGCGCCCGCAGAAAATTGAGCTCCGATTGCAGTTTCTCCTGCACGAGTTGTTGCCGCTTTCTGGCATCCTTGGTTTGCTGCCGTAATAATTTGAATGCACAGGCCAAACCAACCACGGTGGTCAAATCCAGAAGTCTCCAGATAAATCTTGAAATATCTTGCGCAAACGTGGAATCAGGAAATGCTTCCTTAAACACCACGGGATAAACGATGGCGGTAAGCATGAAATGATACATAACCAGCGAAACAGCGGTGACCAAAACCAGCTCCAGCACCAGTCTCCATTTCGCTGCAAGTTTCAATCGAGGCAGAATGAAATACATGATCGTGTATGCCATCAGCAGTTTGGGAGGCAGCAGCAGCAATTCAGGAATCAGTGCTTTCATGATCCTCGTTCCCATCTCAAGTTCGAAAAAAGAGTGGTTGATGAGGAACACTTCTACGTAAGTATTCAAAGCGAGGTAAGTCGTCCAGAAAGCAACATGAAGAGCAATCCGCCGGATCATGCTTCAAATATCGATGTAACTGTGCATCTGTTTGGCCTTATAGACCAACGTCATTAGGAATACGATAAACGACAGGTCAGGCGCTGCAGTTGGCAGCGGCAATCCATCCGGCCGAGTGTCGGCTAGATTGATCCTTTAGTCGCAAAGAATTTTCGTTAGAAGATGAAGTTTCTTCATTTGAAAAAAATGAAATGATGAAACGAACTCTCCTGCTCCTTTCACTCGCAGTTTCGCAACCTGCCTGGCTGTTTGCTCAACTCTTTACCAAAGTTACCACCGGTCCGGTTGTTACCACTGCAGGTGATAGCCGAAGCGTAAATTTTGTCGACGTCAACAATGACGGCTGGGAAGACCTCTTCATCTCAAACGGCCCGCAAGACGGAGATCACAATTTTTTATACCTCAACAATGGCGATGGTTCCTTTTCCTCTCTGACCAATGATGATATCGTAACTACCAATGGTGCTTATGACGGCGCCACTTTCGGCGATTATGATAATGACGGCGACCCGGATGCATTGGTTGTTACCTGGTGGGGAGAGAAGAATCATTTCTTCCGCAATGAAGGCAACGGTACGTTTACTGAAGACGTTACTATCACCCCCGCCATTCCGAACACCTATTCCGAAACGGCCGCCTGGGGCGATTACGACCTCGACGGCTGGCTGGACCTGTACGTAACCAACAGCGACGGCGATTTCAAGAACCTGCTTTATCACAATAATGGCGACGGAACATTTACTAAAATCATTTCAGGTGCCCAATCGACAGATGCCAAAACTTCGCGCGGCGCTACCTGGATTGATTTTGATCTGGATGGCGATGAAGACCTGTATGTAGCCAATGAATCAGGCCAGCCGAATAATTTTTACATGAATGACGGCGACGGCGCTTTTACGAAGGTCATCACCGGACCCATTGTGAGTGACACAAGAAGCACCATGAGCGCGAGTTGGGGAGATATTGACAACGATGGTGATCCGGATTTGTACACAGCGAATTCAGGAAATTTTGTGGGGGCGAAGAATCAGCTATACGTGAACAATGGAGATGGAACTTTTACGGAAGTGACAACCGGAGATGCGGTAACGGATGCCGGTTGTTCATTCAGTTCTGCATTTGAAGATTACGACAATGACGGTGATCTTGATCTGGCAGTCAGCAATGGTTTTTGCAACGGAAGCATTACCAACTTTCTTTACCTCAATGACGGAAGCGGACATTTCACGCGCGATCTAAGCAGCATCTCAGATCTTGCCACGCCGTGCTCCTACGGTGTGGCATTCGGTGATGTGAACAATGATGGTTTTCCCGAACTGGTTTTCGCTACCTGCAACAACAACGATCCCAATATTAATTCGCCGGACATATTCTACCTCAACAACGGTAACGGCAATCACTGGTTGAAAGTGAAGCTGGAAGGTTCATCATCCAATCGCTCCGCCATTGGTGCAAAAGTTCGTGTGAAGGCCATCATCAACGGAACTCCGGTGTGGCAGTACCGGGAAATCACTTCGCAGTCGGGATATTGCAGCCAAAACAGCATGATTGCTCACTTTGGAATGGGAGATGCTCTGCAGGCGGATTCGATCCTCATTCAGTTTCCCGGTGACGCGGATTCTGTGCTCATTAACATCGGTACCAATCAGCAACTCAATATCAAAGAAGCTTCCCTAACGGGAATCGCTCCGGTTCATGCATCGTGTTTGTTACAGTGTTTTCCAAATCCCTCCGGCGGTTCGCTAAGTATTGTTTTGAATTCAGAATATTCACAGCAAATAAAGCTGCGGCTTCTGAACATAAACGGCGTGTCCGTTAGTGAAATGAATTTTAAAGTTGTTGAGGGAAAGAACTTCATTCAATGGAACCCTGATCATGCAGATTCTCTTTCGGGGATCTATTTCCTGGAAGCGGCAAACGCGGAAGTAAACGAGAAGATAAAAGTGAATTTCAAGTGAAGAGTGAAATGACTCTCATTTCAATCTTACATCCTTCGCCTTGATGCTGATCACCTTGCCATCACGGTACACGATGAGTTCATTACCGTTCCTCAGTTCTTTCTCCACGAGGCGCATGATCGACGTGCGTGCGCCCTGAAGAATTTTTGACTCAGTGGTTTTTCTTTCGTTAGAAGTCACGGGCCTTGCGTTTTATTTCTTCCCAAATGGTTTCATCACTCACTTCCATATCCATGTCCCTTCCTCCGGAAGCAATCAACTCGGGATTCACATCAGAATTGTCGAGCACCACCCAATGATCGGCGAGCGGCAGGTAGAGGTTAAAAAGATTTTTGATGCCGCGCTTGTATCTTCTGGCCACAATTTCATCAGCAAGAAAATTTCCACCCTGACGGATGCGGTTGTGAATGCGCCGGATGGCCACATGTTCCGATTGCAGATAAAGAAAGATGAGCGTGACATGATAACCCTGACTTCGGGCTTTCTTAATCAATGAGCCGTAAGCAAGATTGGATAGGGAAGTCTCGAAAGCAAAATCTTCACCCTGCACAATCAATTCGGTGATGCGTGCCAGCATGAGTCTTCCCGAGAGAAAAGCAATCTTTTCTGACTGAAACGGAGAAATACCTTTGGCAATTTCATCAGCATTCACAAACTCGCGGCAATACAAAAATTCAGGAACCATGGTGAAGGCGACCGTGGTCTTTCCGGCACCGCTGCAACCCGCTATGATATAAAGTTCAGGCATTGCTATAAAGATAACATTTCCTTCACCGGATCACCCCCGACCAGCAACATTTCAGGATGCTCCAGCATTTCCTTAACACGCACAAGAAATGAAACGGATTCTTTTCCGTCAATAATACGATGATCGTAACTGAGCGCTACATACATCATGGGGCGAATCACAATCTGCCCGTCAATCACCACAGGGCGCTCCTGAATTTTATGCATGCCGAGAATCGCCGATTGCGGTACGTTGATGATCGGGGTCGACATGAGCGATCCGAACACCCCGCCATTCGTAATGGTAAACGTTCCACCGGTCATTTCTTCCAGCGTCAATTTATTATCACGTCCTCTCTTGGCGAGGTCGGCAACTTTTGATTCGATTTCAGAGAATGAAAGTGATTCAACATTTTTGATAACGGGAACTACCAATCCTTTCGGTGTGGAAACAGCAATAGAGATGTCGCAGTACTCGTGATAGATGATTTCATCGCCGTCAATATATCCGTTCACCGCCGGAAATTCCTGCAAGGCGTAGCTGCACGCTTTGGCGAAGAAACTCATGAAGCCGAGGTTGACTCCGAATTTTTCTTTGAATGCGTCTTTATGCTTCGAACGTATGTCCATGATGGATTTCATGTCCACTTCGTTGAAGGTGGTAAGCATGGCTGTTTCATTCTTTGCTGCTACCAGGTGCCTGGCCACGGTTTTGCGCAGTGAACTCATTTTCTCCCGGCGCTCTTCCCGGCTGAATGCTTTCACCGGCTGTCGCTTGTTCCTGATGGCATCGAGCACATCGACTTTGGTGATTCGCCCGCCTTTGCCGGTTCCGTTGCCCACTTCCGTTCCTGTTTCGCGAATCAATTTATCAGCGGCAGGTGAAGGAATATTTTTCGCATAGGTTTCCGTTTGAGTTGCCGGGGCAGAAGATTTTTCTTCAATAACCTGGGGCCTGGCATCGGCGGTAACCGGCAGTTCTTCTTTGACTGAGCTTGTTTCTTTTACAACCTCTTTCGCCACTTCCACACTTGTATCAATGGTGCCCAGCAGATCGCCGATTTTTAAAACCGATCCTTCTGCCGCCACAATATGCAGCTTGCCGCTTTTCTCAGCCGGCAGTTCATTGGTCGCCTTTTCACTTTCCAGTTCGCAAATGGATTCATCAATGTGTACAAGGTCGCCTTCTTTTTTCAGCCACCTGGAGAGCGTGACTTCATTGATGGATTCCCCGAAGGAGGGAATTCTGATTTCGATTTCCATAAAGAAAATTGCGCAGCGAATTTAGTCGCTTTAACGGAGCAAAGCATTTCAGGATCCCACGCACTTCACCATGCGATCAAACTGCGGCTTCAGCCGCCATAGGTAAATCCATTTCACATAAAAGGGCAGCACGGAAAAAAACATATTCCTTTCTTCCTTCGTCATCACATCAGCCAGCCAGGGCAATGAAAGCCGGAGCCGTTCGGGCGGCATCATCCGGGTATAACGATCTTCCGCTTCGATCACTTCTTCTCTTTTAAATTCCTGATTGATGGCTCTTCCCACAACATTTTCTTCCGCATCGAGGTGGCTTATCACCAGCCGGCCGTAAGCCAGGGCCAGGTTATTGAAATCTGCCGCCGCGATCTGTGTACTGTTGCCTAAGCTGTTCAGCATCATGCTGAGTTTTTCTTCAAAGCGATCAAGCGCTTTGTGTTCATCATCCATCTGCTGCAGCTCGGGTGCAAAGCCCGGCGCCCGCTGCCGGATGATCGGGAAAAAGAAGGTGTCTTCACCCTCGTGATGATGATGCACCATCTGCGCGTGATAGCTGAACCACTGCATTACCTTCATCCAATCCCGCTGGTTGTAAGCTGCAAACCTGCCGGTAACGAATTTCAATCGCTCCACATCTTTACGCAAGGCACGATGCGTGAGATAGTAGCCGAAAAGGAGGGGACGTTCCATGATAAAAGATTTCAGCATGAAGATGATAAATCTCCGCTACATTCATACTGCGTGAACAAGCTGCATCACCTCATCCTTTTTTTACTTTCTGCAGGAAAAATCATGGCTCAGGATTTTTCCGTCGAGAGCTACCGGGTTTTTGATACGGGCACTGAAACCAGCATTCGTGCGCTGGAGGTGCTCAACGATTCCGTGGTATGGTTCAGCGGCACAGGAAATATTTTCGGGTTTACGAATGACGGAGGAAACTCGTGGGTGGTGGATACCCTCCGGGCCGATTCAATGAATCTTGACCTGCGTTTGCTGGCCCTGCCTGATGAGCATACGGTGATTACGGGGAATGCAGGCACACCGGCCTACATTTTCAAATCGGATGATTATGGAGTGACGTGGAAGACGGTTTATGAACGCGATGACCCCGAGATCTTTCTCGATTGCCTCCGGTTTAGTGATAGCCGTAATGGTATTGTGCTCGGGGATCCGGTGCTTGACTGTTTTCAGATCCTGCTTACTTATGACGGAGGAGATACATGGAAAGAAGCAGCCTGTGCTACCGTTCCTCCGGCACTCGGCGGAGAGGCCTGCTTCGCATCGAGTAATAGCAGTTGTGTGGTGAAAGGAAAACTGATATGGTTCGGAACGGGCTCCCTGCACTCGCGCGTCTTTGCCTCGGCCGATGGCGGCCTTCGCTGGAAAGCGGTTGATGCCCCCGTGATGGAAGGACAGGAACTCACCGGCATTTTTTCAATTGACTTCTATGATGCCCTGCATGGCGTAGCAGCCGGCGGGAATTATGATGATAAGACATCTTCGACGCTTACGGTGGCAGTGACCGAGGATGGAGGAAAAACATGGGAGATGATTGATGAAGAAAATGCCCTGCCCTTTGTATCGTGTGTGCAATACCAACCTGCCGGTAATGGCAAAACAATTCTTGCTGCCTGCCTGCCCGGAATTTATTTCAGCGTGGACGGCGGGCAACACTGGAACCGCCTGAAGAATGAATCGGGCAAGAACATCAATGAATCCTTCTTTACTTTTCGTTTTTCTCCGTCCGGACACACGGCATGGTTCGCCGGCGCTTCCGGTAAACTGGCATGCATGCGGTTCACACAGAATTGAAGAGCGCACCAATCTCTGAGCTTCAGTTACGCGCGCCTCCGCCCTTTTTGAGTGTGAAGGATCAGCTGAAATGAAACCGGATTTTTTTCGTTTCCTACCTTCATAGCAGCAAACCAACCATTGATACCGCATTGATTCCCCTTTCGGTAATTATCGTTAATTACAATGTGCGCTTCTTCCTGGAGCAGGCGCTGCTATCGGTGCGGAAAGCCATCAGGAATATTGAAGCCGAAATAATTGTGGTTGACAACTGCTCGGTGGACGGAAGCGTGGAAATGCTGAAAGAAAAATTTACCGACGTGATTCTTATTGAGAACAAAGAGAATGTCGGATTTGCGAAGGCCAACAATCAGGCGATCAGAATCGCCAAAGGGGAATTTGTGCTGCTCCTCAATCCGGATACAGTGGTGGAGGAAGACACCTTCACCAAATGTGTCGGTTTCATGAAAGAGCATCCTGAAGCCGGCGGCCTTGGCGTGAAGATGTTGGACGGAAAAGGAAATTTTCTGCCGGAGTCAAAGCGGGGATTCCCCACCCCGTTTGTGGCCTTCTGTAAAGCGTTCGGACTGTCGCGCCTGTTACCGAAATCAAAAACTTTCAACCGGTACCATCTCGGATTCCTTGCCGAAAATGAAACGAATGAGATTGAGGTGCTGGCCGGCGCTTTTATGTTTCTTCGTAAGGCCGCACTCGATAAAGCAGGATTGCTGGATGAAAGTTTTTTTATGTACGGGGAGGACATTGATCTCTCCTATCGCATCGTGAAGGCGGGCTACAGGAATTATTACTTTCCAGAAACACGCATCATCCACTACAAAGGCGAAAGCACGCGCAAGGGCTCGATGAATTATGTGCGGATGTTCTATCAGGCCATGATCATTTTCGCGCAGAAACATTTTTCATCCGGCGGCGCCGGCTTTTATGTTTTCATGCTGAAGCTGGCCATTTACCTGAGGGCCGCACTTTCGGTGGTATCACGCCTTGCCAAACTATGGACGCTTCCGTTGTCAGATGCTGCATTCATTTACATCGGCTTGCTGCTGATCAAAGATTATTGGGAAAGTCATATCAAGATTGCAGAAGGGCTTCGTTACCCCCAGGAATATGTCCTGCTCGTATTACCGGCCTATGTGATCGTGTGGTTGTTTTCCGTTTTTCTCAGCGGCGGATATGAAAAGAATGCGCGGCCGGCACGTTTCATTCGCGGCCTTTTCTTCGGAACCATTGCCATTGCCGCCATCTATGCCTTCCTGCCTGAATCACTACGCTTTTCCCGCGCAATGATTTTACTTGGCGCCGGCTGGTCAGTGTTTGTAATGACGATTACACGAATTACCACTCACTTCATTCAGCACAAAAACCTGCGACTGGGTGAAGTGGCGGAGAAGAAAGTGGTGATTGTGGGCAGTGACGCCGAAACAGAGCGGGTGACCACATTGCTCAATCAGGCCAAAGTGAAAAATGACCTGATCGGATATGTCTCTGTTAATGGTGAAAGCCCTGCTCAGCCACACCACCTGGGCGAGTTGAACCAACTCAGGGAGATTGCCACCATTTACCGGATTGATGAACTGATCTTCTGTGCCAAAGATGTTCCTTCGCAGCAGATCATTGAGTGGATGACGCAGATCGGGCCGCAACTCGAATACAAAATCGTTCCTGAAGATTCACTCAGCATCATTGGATCCAATTCCAAAGATCTTCCCGGTGAACTTTACACCATTGACATCAAGTTAGCCATTGACTCAACTTACAGCCGGCGCAACAAGCGATTATTTGATCTGCTCAGTGCAGTCCTGCTTCTGATTTCATTTCCGGTCGGTCTTTTCGTTGTGAAGAAACCATTCCACTTTCTTCAGAATATTTTTTCTGTGGCCGCCGGAAACAAAACCTGGGTGGGATACGGCGGCACGGAAGTCACCCAACACCGCCTTCCGGATATTAAGAACGGCGTCATCACTCCGCTGGATGAACTTCCTGTTACAGCGCTGAATGATTCCGCCATCGCCCGCATCAATTTTCTGTATGCCAAAGACTATTCGCCGTTACGCGATGCGGAACTTGTTATCAAATGCTACCGCAAGCTGGGCACGGAAAGTTGACGGCTGCATTTTTATGTCCATTGAACTCATGATTGAACAATTGCGTACACGTTCAGTGCGTCCTGTGCGTTACTCATCAACGCGGGATTACCAATTCAACTAACTTGGTAACCTGTTATCAGCTGAAGTGAAAGCCCTTGCCCTACCCGTCCTTCTGTGCTCCCTGCTCGCGGGGCTATCCCTATGCCTGATACCTGATGGCTGCGAGGCACAGAAACCGCTGCGTCTAAGGCATGATGAGTCCGGCATTTTTGCGTTGGGCATTCGAACCGGTATGGCCATTTCCAATAATGACGGCTGGTATTTCAGCCCCGGCTGGGGTGCTCAAACACGCATTCAGGCCAGCCGCCATTTCAACACCGAGTGGTATCTTGAATTTTTTCACGGAGCATACACGGATTATGCCGTACGCACTGACGGACATATCGGCGGATTGCTGATGTGGTATCCGCAGCATCGCCCGCAGAATGTAGCACCGTTTCTCTGCCTCGGCCCGAATGCTGATTACATAAAACTTCGAGACCGGCTTAACAAAGAGAACTTCACCAGCCGCTGGTCACTGGGTGCGCAGGCCGGCATTGGTATGCACATTACCCTCACCCGTAGAAGTGACATCACCATCAGCACTCAATACATGACTCATTTCGGGCAGTCTATGGCATTGGCCGTAAATGAATCCACCGTGGTTACCATACCCAAGAGTGGCAGCGGACTAGATGGGCACATTCTGCTGAATGTTTCCATGAACTATAAAATGGCGGACTTATGGAAAAGATTAAGATTCTAATACTGCTGGCTTTGCTGCTAATGGGGTTCTCCGCCAATGCGCAGAACTTCCACAATCCGCCTTTTGTGAGAAAGGGACTTATGTATATATCCACCGGGCTCAGTGGCGGATACATGACGTTTGAACCTTACCAGAATATTTATGTGAACGGAAGCTTTGGTTATTGCATGGAAGATCAGATTGCCGTGAGAACGGATCTTTATGTTTTCATTCCCGATGTGAATTTCAAAGGTCAGTTGAATCAAAACACCGGCATACTGGTAGGCGGTGAATTTCATTTGCCCTTCAACCGGTTTGATTTGTCGCTGCTGCTTCAACCGGGGGTTTCATTTGTTTACCTTGAAGAAGGTGTGTCAACCAAGAAGGTGCAAACCGAACCGGTGATCAGCGGGTCCATCGGCACGAGCTATTACCTCTTTAACAATTTTCATGTGTTTGCATCAGCCATGTACCTGCATGGCAGCTACTTTATGGAGCAACCTGATCCTTATCATCTCGATGAATTCCGCATTACGGCGGGCATTGGCGTAAACGTTTTTGTTAACCATACGCCTGTATTTCAGCGAAAGCGCGTGAAGTTTTAATGCCGGCAAAAAAAATTTCGTTAAGACGGAAAACATCATAGGCAGAATCCGATTAATGGATTGATCTTTGCCCTACCATTACAAAACAAAAATTATGAAAGCACTCAAATCAACCGTAGCGTTGATGGCCGCATTAGTCATCACGATTGCAGCAGTCGCTCAACAGCCGGCTCCCGCTGCCAAAAAAGAAGAACCTAAAAAGGAACAGGCCGCCAAACAAATGTCACCGAAGGAACAATGGACCGCTCAGTATAACGAGTGGAAGCCGAAAGTTGACATGTACCTGAACAAGGTGAAAGAAAACGGCGACAAGTATCCTGAATTCACTACCGAAGTGAAGAAACTCGATCAAATGTCAAGCGCCTTCAATCAGAAGATTGCCCGCTATGACGCTGCCAACGATCAGGAAAAAGCCAAGTATGCCGACATGATGAAGGAAGATGCGAAGAAGGTACAGGAACAGGCCACCAAGGTGAAGGCCATGTATGACAAGAACTGGCCGGCAGCTGAAAAGAAGGAAGCTCCCAAGCAACAGAAATAACGATTCATCAAAATCAACAGGAAGCGCTTCATAATGGAGCGCTTTCTTTTTTTCAAGAAATTTGCATCACACAAAAACACATAATCATGCAGGAACTCATTTCAAAAGTATCGGCCGCGGCCGGCATCACGGAAGAACAGGCAAAAAAGTCTATTGACACGGTTTCCGGATACATCAAAGACCGGCTCCCGGAATCATTCAGAAGCCAGATTGACAATTTGCTGGGCGGAGGTAACCTCTCTGAAGGAGTGAAATCAAAACTTAATGAAGTGGCTACGGAGATGCGCGGAAAGGCAGAAGATGTATTTAAGGAAGTGCGGGAAACGGCGGATGAAATGGCCGGTAAGATCCGTGAAATGTTTACGGAAAAGAAAGATGAAAATAAATAACGCGGACGCGTTATAGCATTTGCAAATCCACGAGGTGTTTGTACAGCCCGTCCAAACGGATGAGTTGTTCATGCGATCCGCGTTCAGCAATGCGGCCTTGCTGCATGACCAGAATTTCATCGGCATTCTGAATGGTTGACAACCGGTGCGCAATTACGATGCTCGTGCGGTTTTTCATGAGATTGAAAAGCGCTTCCTGCACCAGCCGTTCGGATTCCGTATCGAGTGAGGAAGTGGCTTCATCTAAAATGAGAATGGGAGGATTCTTCAACACGGCGCGTGCAATGGTCATTCGTTGCTTTTCCCCGCCGCTTAGCTTACCGCCGCGATCCCCGATGTTGGTATCGTAACCCTGCTCCATGCGCATGATAAAGTCATGTGCATTGGCCACTTTGGCCGCCTCGATCACCTGTTCCCTGGTCGCCGACGGATTTGCCAGCGCAATGTTGTTATGCACTGAGTCATTAAACAACACGGGATCCTGCGTTACAATGCCCATCAGCTGCCGCAGGTCGTGCAGCCGTAATTTCCGGATGTTGATTCCGTCTATCAAAATTTCGCCGCCCGTGGGGTCGTAAAATCTCGGCAGCAGATCAGAGAACGTTGTTTTTCCTGAACCCGAAGGACCAACCAGCGCAATTACTTTTCCGCGTTCGATCACGGTATTTACTTCCTGCAACGCATAACGCTCTTCTTCATAGCCGAAGGAGACATTGCGATACTCGATTCGTTGTGTGAAATCGGAGATTGACTGTGCTGCGGGATCATCGCGGATCTGATCGGGTGTGTCAACTATTTTAAGAATACGGTCACCGGCAGCCAGTCCGCGCTGCACATTGGAAACAGCGGATGATATGCCTTTAGCCGGCGGCAGTATTTGCGAATACAATGCGATGTAAGCAAGAAACTCACTGGCTGTAAGCCCCGTATCGCCCTTCAGCACCATGCTGCCTCCGTAAATCATCACCACAGCCACTACGGCCACAGCCAGCGTTTCTGACAAGGGTGACGCCAGTTCGCGCAGGTTGTTGATTGATTTAGTGAGATAGCGCGAATGATCATTCTCTGCATCGAATTTTTTCTCTAAAAGTTTTTCGGCATTGAATCCCCGGATGATCTTGGAGCCGCTCACCGTTTCTTCGGCAATGGCCAGCAACCGGCCGAGCAAACTCTGATTTGAAACCGATTGCTTCTTCAGTCTTCGGGATAAGGTACCGATGATGATGCCGCCAACAGGCAACAACACCAGTGTGAACAATGTGAGCTTGGCGGAGAGCATGAACAACAGAATGAAATACGCCACCAGCGTAGCCGGCTCGCGAAAAACCACCTGAACGGAAGTAGCGACGGAATATTCCACTTCCTGTACATCATTGGTGAACACACTCAGCAGGTCGCCTTTTTTCTGATGCTGAAAATATCCGGGATGGATGCGAAGGAACTTGTCGTAAATGGCCTTGCGCAGGTTCTGCATCATGCGCGAACGCATGCGCGACAAGATGCGCTGCGACCAGTACCGGAACACATTCGCCAGGAAAACGGACGACAAAATGATGCTGACTACAAATACGAGGGCGCCTTCCTTTCCGTTTTTTGCAAGCACCTGCCCGAAGTTATAGTTGAACAGGTCAATGAAGTAATTAATGGAAAAGTGAAATTCGGGGTGAGAGGATACTACCGTAGTGGGAACCGTCCCGAACAAAACATTGAGCAGCGGTACGAGCAATCCGAAATTGAGCGCTCCGAAAATCACACTGAATAATGCCGTCACAAAATATTCCGGCACATAGGCCGAATAGGGTTTTGAAAAAGCGATAAGCCGGAAGTAGGTCTTCATTCTGCTTCAAATATCACCTTGAAATATTCAAATCACAAATACACCGGTGCCGTTGAATCGGCCAGCTCACACTGAGACGCACCATGCATAAAATAATTTCAGGGCATCTGACATTTACCTCTATTTTCGTTCGATAACGAACAGGACCCGGGCCTATTCACTCACCCTTTAATGATTTCAGATGCAAACGACCAAACAGAAGAAAGTGGCCAGTGTGATCAGGGAAACACTCAGTGAAATATTTCAGCGGCAAAACCTTTCCATGGTAAATGGCGGAATGGTCACCATATCAGAAGTGGCAGTGTCGCCCGACCTGCTCATTGCTAAAGTGTATCTCAGTCTCTTCCAGGTGAAGCAACCGAAAGAATTCATGAAAGAACTGGAGAAGCACTCGCCTGAACTGCGCCATCAGCTCGGCAATAAAATCCGGAATCAGGTGCGCCGCATTCCGGAGTTGCATTTCTACCTTGATGAAACCATGGACCAGGTGTTCCGGCTGGAAGAAATCTTCAAGCAGATTAAGAAGAGTGACTGATTGATGCAGCTGCCGATTACGTTTGCCCGCCGCTATCTGGTTTCGAAAAAATCTTCGAATGCCATCAACATTATTTCATGGATTTCCGCTGCGGGAATTTTTGTGGGGTCGCTCGGCCTGATCCTGGTGCTTTCTGTTTTCAACGGATTTGAAGGACTCGTTATTTCGCTTTACAACACCTTCAACCCCGACTTCGTGATTGAAGTGAAAGAGGGAAAATCATTTGCGCCCGACTCGTCCCTGATTCGCAAGCTGGGAGCCATAGAAGGGGTGCGCGCCGTTTCCCGGGTGATTGAAGAAAATGCCTTGCTCACTTACGGCGATCAGCAGTACATCGCCACAGTGAAAGGCGTGGAAAACAATTATGGCACGATCAGCGGCATTGACTCATCCATGTATGAAGGCACTTTCGTGTTACAGCACGGCAATGAAGAATTCGCCGTGCTTGGAGTAGGTGTGGAGCAATCACTCGGCATTAACTACGAAGATCCGTTTGGCTTTGTCACCATCTACATTCCCAGGAAAGGCACATCAGCGGTTGTCAATCCGGAGGATGCATTCAACCGCGAAATCATTAAACCGGCAGGCAGTTTTGCCATTCAATCAGAGTTTGACAGCAAATACGTTCTCGTGCCCATTGATTTTGCACGCCGGTTGACCGGCTATTCAAAAGAAGTTTCTTCCGTGGAATTAGCCCTGTTGCCGGGAGCCGCCGGTGCACAGGTGCAGGAAATGATACAGTCGGTGATGGGTCCCGGCTATACAGTGAAGAACCGGCTACAGCAAAATGAAACATTGTACAAGATCATGCGAACGGAAAAGTGGGCCGTTTATGCCATTCTCACTTTCATCCTCATCGTGGCGGCCTTTAATATCATCGGCTCACTCACCATGCTGGTGATCGAAAAGAAAAAGGATATCTCCATTCTTAAAACCATGGGCGCCGGCGAACCACTCATCCGACGCATATTCCTCAGTGAAGGAATGCTGCTCTCTTTCATCGGCTGCGGGCTTGGTTTTCTTGTTGCAGTCATTCTCATTCTCATTCAACAGCACTTTGAAATTCTTAAGATCGGTGGCGGCTCCTTTGTGATTGATGCCTACCCGGTGATTATGAAACCCGGTGATTTCGCACTCGTATTCGCCACCGTGATGCTTATCGGAATGGCCGCAGCGTGGTTCCCTTCAGCCCGCGCTGCAAAATCGGCGATTGAAATAGCCCGCGAGTAACCGCACAATCCATGCTTTCACGATTCCCATGTTGTCTCATTTTCTCAAAAGTTTACATTTGCGCCTATGGATGTTTTAAGAGTTAATGATTTGGATTTCCGCCAGTTTCTGTCTGATCAGGATATTCAGAACCGCATTAAACAGATTGCAGCACAGATTAACCAGGATCTGAAAAATGAAAGCCCGTTGTTTCTTGGAATTCTGAACGGCTCATTCATGTTTGCCGCCGACCTGATGAAAGAAGTTTCGATCAAGAGTGAGATCACTTTTGTGAAATTGTCCAGCTACAGCGGACTGCAATCTACCGGCGATGTGCGCACCCGTATCGGGCTGGAGACACCGGTGAAAGGACGGGTGGTGGTGATTGTGGAAGACATAATTGATTCCGGCAAAACGGTTTTTGAATTGCTGGAAATACTGAAAAAGGAAAAACCCGAGCGCATCATTGTTGCCACCCTCCTGCTCAAGCCCGATGCCCTTCAATACGATCTCGAAATTGATTATATCGGTTTCAAAGTGCCCAATAATTTCCTGGTGGGCTACGGTCTTGATTATGACGGACTGGGCCGAAACCTCAGAGATATCTACATGAAAATCTAACGGCGTTCTCTCTGAAATAAAGACGGTCAACCTATACTTAACCGAAATGCGCCATCCGAAATTCGCAATACCCATCCCATGTTAAACATCGTATTATTCGGCCCGCCCGGCAGCGGCAAAGGCACGCAAGCCGTGATGCTGAAAGAGAAGTACTCCCTGTTTCATATTTCCACCGGAGATATTTTCCGCAGGGAAATCAAAGGAAAAACCGAGCTCGGCCTCGAAGTAACCGGATACCTTGACAAAGGCCTTCTCGTGCCGGATGAAGTGACGTTCAAAGTGCTGGCAACGGAAATCCGCAACAACATGGATAAGATCGGGAATGGCATTCTGTTCGACGGGTACCCGCGCACCACGCCGCAGGCAGAAATCATGGACAAGTTCTTTGATGAGCGGGGCACACCGGTGAGTATGGTGCTTTCACTGCTGGTTCATGATGAAGAAGTGGTGAAACGCATTTTGCAGCGCGGAAAAACTTCCGGCCGCAGCGATGATAATGATGAGAGCATCGTTCGCGAACGGTTACGGGTTTACAAGGAGCAAACGTTGCCGCTGGCTGACTATTACCGCGGGCAGGGGAAATACGTTGAGCTGAACGGCGAAGGTTCCATTGAAGAAATTTTCGGACGGCTCTGTGCTGAGATTGATAAAGTGAAATAGCTGATACCGGGCCTCAGTCGTCATCACCGTGCAAAGAAGCAATCGCGGCTTCTCATATCGTTTCACGTTTTTCTGTTTTCTCTTCCCACCTTTGCCTTATGGCTGAATCGAACTTTGTTGATTATGTCAAGATCTTTTGCCGCAGCGGAAACGGCGGTAACGGTTCCGTTCATTTCCGGCGTGACAAGTTCGTGGCCAAAGGCGGGCCTGACGGTGGCAACGGCGGCCGCGGCGGGCACATCATTCTCCGCGGCAATAAACAACTCTGGACCCTCCTGCATCTTAAATACCGCAAGCACATTCATGCGGAGAACGGCGAGCACGGGAGCGGAAGCAATTGCACCGGCGCCAGCGGCGATGACATCATCCTTGAAGTGCCGCTGGGCACGGTAGCCAAAGATGCAGAGAGTGAAGAAATCTATTTCGAGATCACGCACGATGGGCAGGAAGCGATTCTATGCAAAGGCGGTCGCGGCGGACTCGGCAATTCCAACTTCGCTTCACCTACTAACCAGGTTCCCATGTATGCGCAGGATGGAGAAAAAGGTGAAGAAGGATGGAAAATTCTCGAGCTGAAAATCCTGGCTGATGTGGGACTTGTTGGTTTCCCGAATACGGGGAAGTCAACCCTGCTCTCCGTGGTGAGCGCTGCCAAACCCGAGATTGCAAATTATGCCTTTACCACACTCACTCCCAATCTTGGCATCGTTTCATACCGCGATAACAAATCATTTGTGATGGCTGATCTGCCGGGCATCATCGAAGGCGCACATGAAGGCAAGGGACTCGGCATTCGTTTTCTGCGGCATATCGAACGCAACTCCATGCTGTTGTTCATGATTCCGGCTGACAGTGATGATATCCGGAAGGAATACAAGATCCTGATTAATGAACTGAAACTTTACAATCCCGAATTGCTGCATAAACCGAAAATGCTGGCTATCACCAAAAGCGATCTGATTGATGACGAGCTGGAAAAACTCCTGAAGAAAGAGTTGCCAAAAGATCTTGATTGCATTTTCATTTCATCCATCACCGGTAAGAACATACCGAAGCTCAAGGACAAGATATGGGAGATGCTGAATGAATGAGGCAGACAGGCAAACACAAATCAAGCAGATGAACGCGGATCGATTGTACTCGCAGGATAATTGAAAAGAACCATTCGCTCACCTTATCACCATCACGGTTCCTTTGGCCTGAATGTGCTTTCCGGAATCGTCAATTACATCCACCACGTAAGCGTAGGCGCCCTGTTGCACATAAACACCTTTGAATTTACCATCCCAGCCCTGTGAAGGATTTTCACTGAAAAAAATCTGCTCGCCCCAGCGGTTGAAGATGAGGAAGGAAAAACTCTTCACCCCTTCCACGTTCAGGATCGGGGTGAATACATTGTTTTTACCCAGCGGAGCAAAAGCATTCGGCATATAAATCTGCGATGGTTGATTAAGGCAAATCTCATTCGACCGGCTGTGAATGGTGTCCTTCACGCCATTCGGAAAAATCATGGAATCTACCGCCACCACGTAATAGCACGGTGTGGCGGTTTCGGTGAGGTTTCCTTCTTCATAATTCAGTGTGGCTGCATTGAGCGAAGTGAGGAAATTAAACCCGTTGCCGTCATCGCGGTAAATTTCATAGTTGATCACTTTACCGTAGTCCATTTGCGAAGGGTTCCATGAAATGTAGTAAGTCAGATCGCTGAAGGCATATCCCTGAAGCAGCATTGTTCTGCCAAGCGAAGAGGTGTCGTGCACATTGCAGCTGTCGAGCGTGATGAGCCGGTAATAATAGCTGCTTTGCGATGTTTGGGCCGTGGTATCCAGAAACACATTCACAACACTCAGGTCAGGAGGCGAAAACGTGGCCAGTGCGGTAAACGAAATGGAATCCACCGATCGCTCGATCGTGAATGTCTTCAGGTCGGCCAACGGATCCACCGAATATTTCACTTCAACCGTATTGGCGGCCACCACACTCACTCCCCTCACATAAAGATCATTGGCGGCCTGCACCACATTCAGTGTGACACACACTTCATTTGATGTTGAAAGGAATGCACTGTTCTTTTCTTTAGCCACAATGGTCATGCACAATTCATCTCCATCATTAAATCCCGAAATGGTATCTCTGAGTGTATTGACGGTATAGGTTTGATACAAAACCGGCGGAGCTCCGTTCACTGAAATGAAGAGATCATATTTCTCCACCCCTTTTTGCCAGCGATCGTAGCGGCTCCAGTTTAGAATGATGCTTTGCGAACACCGAATCACCGTATCCTCCAGCAGGATGGTATGTTGCGGCGATTCATTGATAAGCCCTGTGTTGATGCAACTGTCAATGGCTGCAAGCGTGTAGCTCATGGTATCGAGCGATGGTGTTGATGCGGCATCAACGTAAGTAGTAACGCCGGCACCGTACACCGTATCAATCGGGTTGTTGAAACCGTTGAGAAAACGATAAATGATATAGCCAAATGTTTCCGGCGAAGTACCCGGCTGCCAGTTAATGACGGCCTGATCAGCCGAGACGGTCACATAATTAATTATGGGTGTGACCGGGTCGAGGTTGTCCAGCGTATCAGATTGCAGCACCGTTCCGCCGGGGCAATTGAAATCGCTCTCCATATAATAGAAGTAGGTTGTATTGCCGCCGTTGCCAACCGGATCAACATAAGAAGTCTGAAACTGATTGAGTATGGTAGCTACGATGGAATAAGGACCATTGATGTTGTTGCTGCGAAAAATGTAGTAGGCCTGAAATGGCCCGCAGGCGTTTCCCGGCACGCCCCAATCCAGACGGATGTCTCCATTGTTATTCACTGAAACGCAGTGCAGGTAAGGTGGAATGATTTGCTGCGCAGACGCGCGAACAGTGACCCAGGCCAGGGCCCCTAACAATACAACCTTTCTTATTCCTGTCGCCATTCCCTTTTTGTAAAGCAATCTATTTTGAACCAGCCACCGCTTCAATCATGGAAGCAGGATCAAGATATTGCTGAGCCAGCCGCAGCAATTCCTCTGATGTAGTGGTCCGGGTTTCATTCACCAGCCGGATGAAATATTCCTTATCCAAGCCAAAAACAATTAGCCCCCGGATGATCTCTGATACATTCAATGGTCCGTCTGCATCTCCGAGTAATACACCCAGCATGTAATTACGCACAATCTTCAATTCATCTTCCGGTACCGGTTCATTTCTCAAACGATCTATCTCCCGATAAATTTCCTTCACCGCCGCATCCGTTACGTGATGTCCCACTTCAGTTGAAACAAAAAAGCAGGCCGTATTCACGTACGAGGCAATACCGGAATGAACGCCGTAACAATATCCTTTATCCTCGCGGAGGTTTTGCATGAGCCGGCTACCAAAATAACCACCCAACACGGTGTTGAGAACGCGGAGCTTGGGAAAATCAGGATGTGTTTTATTAACCAGGATTTTACCGGCGCGGATGGCGGACTGAACTGAATCTTTCCTCTCAATAAAAAACTGCCGGCCGGGCGCGGTTTCCACTGTGTGAGTAAAATGAGAGTCGTTGGATGCAGGAATTACCCGCTTACCGAACGTGTCGTCAAGCATCTTTAAATGCTCATCGGTTACTTTACCGGCAGCTATCAGCCTGAACCCGCCATGTACATACCCTGACTCGTGAAATTGACGGAGGGTTTCTGCAGAAAGTCCGTCGTAATCTTCAGCAGAAGTGGTATAGCCATTCGGATGATTTGCACCAAAGAGACGCAGATTGAATTCGCGGTGCGCAAGAAAATCCACTTTCTCGAGGTTTACCTTCAGCCGCTGCTTGCTGTTCCGGATGTGCGTTTCCAATTCAGCTTCCGGAAAAGCGGCTTCATAAATCATTTCATGCAACAACGGCAGCAGATTCGGCAGATGTTTGGTGAGACAAAAAAGCGTGATGGTGGAATAATCAATGGCTGCATCGGTATTAATGTTTGCGCCATAGTACTCAAACTCCTCCGCCAATTGCTGCGCGGATTTTGAAGTGGTTCCTTCCATCAGCATTTTCGCTGTGGTGGTTGCCACGGCGCGCTGCGGTTCCTGCCAGCGGCCGGCATCAAAAAGAAATTCCAGCTTGATCACTTCCTGTGTTCCTGCGCTGATGCGCCACACGTGCGCCCCGTTTGCCAGTTGCACCGGCTCCACCTGCGGAAGCTCAATCCGCTCTATGTCGCGAAGCGGCGGCGCCACCGTTCTGTCCACAACTTTCATAGCGGTTAAAAGTACGAAATGAAGAAAGGAGTGAGTCAGCGCATGCAGTGGCTGTTGGCATCTTATATCTCATGACGCAAGGCGGCCTTTCTATTCCGATTATCTTGCCCGTGAATCATTCACCATTCATTTTTCATGGCCACATCCAAGCCATCCATTGCACCCATCGTCATACTCGGCATCCTGTTTTTCATATTCGGATTTGTGACATGGCTGAACGGAACCCTCATCCCCTACCTGCGCATCGCCTGTGAGCTGAACACCTTTCAATCCCTGCTCGTTGCATTTGCCTTTTACATCTCATACTTCGTCACCGCCATTCCCTCTTCGCGGGTGCTGCACCGCACGGGATATAAACGCGGCATGATGCTCGGGCTGGGCATTATGGCCGTGGGGGCGCTCGTGTTTATACCTGCCGCCATGAGCAGAACGTATTCATTATTCCTCATCGGTTTATTCATCATCGGCACCGGATTATCCCTGCTGCAGACCGCTTCCAATCCGTATATCACCATCATCGGCGACCTGGAGAGTGCGGCGGCACGTATCAGCATCATGGGCATTTGCAACAAAGTGGCCGGTGTGCTTGCGCCATTAGTGCTGGGTGCGCTGGTTCTTTCTGATGCAGATCAGCTTACTAAAGAACTGGAGACGCTTCAGGGGGTTGAACGCATAGCACGACTGGATGCCCTGGCGCATCGCGCCATTGTTCCATACGGATTCATGGCGGGTGCCTTGGTGGTACTTGCTTTATTCGTCCGGTATTCGGGGCTGCCGGAACTGGATGACTCCTCGGTTTCGGCCGGCGATTCAAAGTTGCTGACCGCGCCCGCTTCGAAAAACTCTGTGCTGGGTTATCCGAACCTGGTACTGGGTGTGATCGGTATTTTCGTTTATGTAGGTGCTGAAGTGATTGCAGGTGATACCATCGGCACCTACGGGCAATCCATCGGCATTCCGCTTTCACAATCGAAGAACTTCACTGCCTTCACGCTCTCGGCCATGGTGATCGGGTACATCATCGGCATCGCCACCATTCCCAAATTTATCCGTCAGGAAAAAGCGTTGGCCCTTTCCGCAGCCGTAGGCATTCTCTTTTCATTGCTGATCCAATTCACTCACGGTTATTCCTCTGTCCTCTTCATTGCATTACTCGGATTGGCGAATGCGCTGATGTGGCCGGCGATCTGGCCGCTGGCCCTTGAAGGACTCGGCAGATTTACGAAGATCGGATCCGCCCTGCTCATCATGGGCATCGCCGGAGGTGCGCTTCTCCCGCTGCTATACGGACGGCTGGCTGACATTCCATCCATCGGACATCAGCATGCTTACTGGATTTTGCTGCCCTGTTACCTCTACATCCTTTATTATGCCTTGAAGGGGCATCGGTACCGGACGTGGTAACATTTGCTCTGCCTCAGTACACCATAAATTTTTGAGTGAAAATTTTTCTTGCAAACTGAATACGCGCCACATACATACCGGGCGATAAACTCATGGTGTTTACATTGAAGGTTATACTACCGTTGAATGGCTGATTCCGTTTTTCTTCCTGAAGAATTCCCTGCGAATTGAAAACGAGGAACTCCAATTCCGTATTTTCCGGACTATAGCAATAAAACCTGATTTCATGTGCTTCAGGAATCACCATGACCTGGACCGTTGCTGCGGACACCGGTCCGGAAACAAGAATGACATGAGAATATTCTTCCGTTCCATCCCTGTCCACAATCCTCAACCGGTAATATCCTGCAGCAGGAAACGGCCACTCGTCGACAAATGAATAAGAAGAGGATGAAGCGGAAAAACCGGCAGCACTCACTTCGCCGATAGCTGCGAAAACAGTTCCATCATCACTTCGCTCCACCACAAAATGATCGGTGTTGAATTCGCTTGCTGTTTGCCATTCTAAAAGATTTCCTTCGGGAACATTCATTCCGTTGAATGAAATAAGTTCAACAGGCAAGGTAGTCAGCGGCTGCACCACCACATCATCAATAAAATAATATGCGCCGTCGGCGCCGGGGCCATGGTAGGTGTGGGCAGTATTCGCATCATCTTTAAAATGCCCGATGGTGATGTATTGAAAAGCCGAGGATGGGGTATATTGAAATGAAACCTGCGTCCATCCGGTACTCCATAACTGGTTTACATAGTCACATTCGGGTGTGATATTGATCGGTTCATGATCCACTTGTGTAAGCGGTGCGGTGGACAGATCTACGCCAATATGATCACACGAAGAGCCGTTGTAATTGTTGGTTCCGTTTGAAATGTAAAATGAAATCTCATAAGCGGTGCCGATGGTCATGGGAGCGGAAAGCTGGATGGCAATATATTCCCTGAAGTTGGCTGTGGAAGCAAGCCACATGGCAAGCCCCATCACGGCATTGCCTGTATGCGCATTGATGGTGCCGAAGGTGGTGGAAGGTAAATGCACGCCGGATAAACTCGTGGCGGATGTATGCATGTAATCGGGACTTGCATAAGGCCAAGCGAAAAGCGGATGATTGTTTACATCATTCCACGTGGTGCAATCATACCATTGCCCGTAACCGGTGGGAATGGCTGAATTAGTTTCAAAGCTGTTGTTGGGAACCAAATTGGTAGCGACTGCTTGTTGCAGCATCAGGCAAAGACCGATTGCGATACCTACCAACTTCATACGCCCACACTCTTTAGCAAAATTGAAAGTGATTCACGATATGAATGCTGAGCTTTGTCATCCCGCGGATTGTATTGATTGATGACCTGGAATACATCAAATTCATTTGGTAAAGATGTGTGGCGAATCACATGGAATTAGAATCTTTGTGACCGAGAACAGAAGGGGAAATGCTGAACGGGAGATTGCCTGACTTGAAGAATGAACAGACTCACCGTGCTGTGTTGCTCCTTGGCAGCAATCTTGGTGACCGCTTACATCACCTGGAGGCAGCGCTGGACGCCATTACCCATACGGCAGGACAAGTAGAAAAAACTTCCGCTGTTTATGAAACACAACCCTGGGGTGTAACCGGTCAGCCCAATTACCTCAACGCAGCGCTTATCTTGCGCACTCATCTCTCACCGGCCGATTTACTGAATGAGCTGAAAGCCATTGAGCAGCGCGAAGGAAGAACGGACCGGAAGAAATATGCATCCCGCACACTCGACATTGATATTCTCTTCTACGACGATCTGGTGTTAAATCTTAAAGAGCTCACCATCCCGCATCCGAAACTGCACCTGCGCCGATTTGCCCTCGTACCGCTGGATGAAATCGTGCCTGGTCTTCAGCACCCCGTATTGAATAAATCAGTCCGTCAACTCGTTGCTGCGTGTGAAGATCACCTGGATGTGAAATTATTTGAGCCGTGAAGTTAATCAGCTGTGGCGCCGTCACCGCCCGGCGGAAATCGTTCCGTGAGTTCATGCAGTAACTGTTCTGAATTTTTTGAAGACACTTCTTCCATTTCCGCAATCACTTCCCTGAGTTCCCCATCGGCTTTCATTTGCTCCTTCAGTTTTTCGCCGCGCTGCACAAAAACCACTTCATCGTGCCACTTGCCGATGAGTTCTTCCCAATCATTCAGTTTTTCCGATTCCAAAACACCATCCATTAGCACACCGGGCTCTTCTTCAGCAAATGACCGGTTATACTTCAGTTCTTTCAGGTACTTGCGCAACTGGTGCAATTGAGCTTCGCTGATATTTTGCATTGCCCTCAGCTGATTGATCCGTTGCAACAGATCATCAAAATATGCTTTCAAATTTTCTGTGGTGATTTCCTTGGCTGCCTTTTGCATTTTTTTCTGAAGTTTCTTTACATCCCTTTTTCCGCAATCAGTAAAATGCTGTTTGAATTTCCGCTGCGCGGAATGTTCCTTCTTCTCCAAAAATGCTAAAACGGTTTTCTTCGGCACTTGTCCCGCCCGGGTGAGCGCCAGAATACGCTCCCGCAACAATTGTTTCTCACGAACCCTGCCCGCTTGCTTAAAAATCTTGCGTGCGGCTTTCCAGTCTTCTTCACCAATCAAACCCTGCCCGGAAAAAAGCAGGATGTTGAACACAGCCCGGAGCTGCTTGAGTGAAACACGCAGGCGGTGAATCGCTTCCGCATCAAACTGCTTCAACGATTCATTGGCGGCAGCCAGGGCATCTTCTTCATGTTTCGCAATCGCTTTGCTAAGGACTTTCATTACCGGAATCGCAATGCTCTAATTTACGAAGCGGCTCACGACCGGCCATTGACTGACTTCAGTCAGCGCAATGATTTCTATCGTTTCCCCCAGTCAAAGACGGCATTGATGTAAGCCAGCCGGCCGACATACGGACCGCCGTACACTTCATACTTCATGTTGTTGAGCACATTGGAAGCGCCCACTTTCACGTTGAGGTGAATCTTGTTGAAAGACTTATTGATCTGTACATCGAGTTTCCCATAGGTGGGCACAAAACCCGTGAACTGCGGCGACCCTTCATACAAAAATCCCTGCACCCAGCGATAATTCACACTGAAGCCCCAGTCAATGATGCGCCAGTCGCCGATGTGTGAATGAATTTCTCTGCCGCTCACACCGATGTTGAATTTATTTTCGGGCGTGTTGTAAGCCGGAATGATGGGATCGGTGGAACCATGCAGGTCGAGCCGGTTGAATGAATAATTGCCGCTGATGGTATAATACTCCTTGAAGTAGTAATTCAAACCGAGTGAAAATCCCATCGTCGTCACCTGATCTGTGGCGTTGGAGGCCACGCGGTAAACAGTCAACCCGTTGAGGCGGTTGAAAATCGCATTGTAGTCAATCAGCGCGCCGAGGTTGTAGCCGATGAAATACTTGTACCAGCTGTAGTATCCTTCCATGTCGAGGAAGAGATGTTTGAACAGGGAAGTGCGGTAACCCAGTTCGGCTGTCTTCACTTCTTCGGGCCGCACCGGCGCCACATTGAAAAAGACAAGTGAATCGTATTTCTGATTGTCAATGTAATTGAACAAAGATTCCAGCGTAACCAGTGAATCAAACCCGGTGATGTTTCCTACGAGAATGGCACGGCCCACATTGTAATAGAGGTACTGATCAGTAAGCGTGGGATTACGGATTGCCGAGGAGAATGAGGCGCGGAATACATTCTGCCCGGCCAGGTACACGACCGAAGCAGCGGGTGAGAAGAGATACGGGAAGTTCTCATTCTTATCCATGCGAATGGTGGCATTCAGTTTCAACCTTTGATCCATCAGCCATTTCTCAATGCCGCCGTACACGCCGTACTCATCATTCGTGATCACGCGCCCGGCCGTGTCGCTGAAAATGGTGCCATGTGAATTGGGACGGTACATGCGGTAGTTGGCGCCCACCGTAATGTCTGCAAACTTTGGTTTGAAGATGTATTCGCCATGAATGTGATACAACGCCGACCGGTCATAGAATTTTGATCCGCCTTCAGAAAATGATTCTTTGGAAATAATGGAAGTGAACAGCGAATCAAACTCCGGCGTACCCGGCTGGTAAAAGGGATGCTCGCCCGGGCTGAGACTGCTGTTGTCAGCATAGTTTCTGGAAAGATTGTGAAATGAATCAACCACGCCCGGAATGGTGAGCAAGTAGGCATTGATGGCATCGAGATAGGCCTGGTAACAGGTATCGCAACCGGGAACAAAAACAAATTGAGGATAATCAGGAAGACTCTGAATATACGGAACAGCGTAAGTCGAGTAATAGGTGTAGTAATCCGTTCCCCAGTTTACGTCACTCTTGGCTGATTGCGTCATGAGGATGGAAGTGAAATAGGCATCGTAGGAATTACCCGAGTTCTCATTGGTGGCATAAGCGCGCAGGAAAAATTTATTGTCCTGCCTCACTTCAATCCGGTTCTGGAAAAACAATATGTCTTTCACCGCATAGCGGTTATCGCCCTGGTAGATGGTGGTTCCTGATCCGAAACTCGAAGCGAGAATAAGCCGGATACTGTCAGTAAGCCAATAGTGCAAAGCGCCGGTGGCTTTGTAGTTGCGCGTGTTGTAGTCCACCAGATTTTTCTCCATGTAACCTGTGCGGTAAAAACGGTTCAGTCCGGGAAAATTGGCCGTGCTGCCGGTGTAATCGTGAGCGAAATAAAATTCATCACCGTAGCGGTTCACCGCATCATAGCCGCCGGGATTATCCTTGCCATCCTGCGCATCATAAACGGGATCGAGGTTCGTGGCTTCCCAGTCGTATGCGCGCATCACATAACCGTTCAGCTTGTAAGCAAGCTTATCCTTTCCTTCCTTATTCTTAATGACCTGATCCCAGCGGATGGCGCCTTCAAACAATTCGCGCTCGCCGAACTTGAGCGACACACTCAGCCCCGGAGTTTGAAACGGGTCTTTCGTCGTCATCGAGATCACGCCGTTGAAAGCATTGGGTCCGTAGTAAGCCGAACTTGCTCCCACGATCAGGTCCACCTTGAGCACATCAAGATCGGGAGCGCCAAGAAAATTACCGAGAGAGAAATTCAAGCCCGGCGCCTGGTTATCTACGCCATCAATAATCTGCAGTGAACGAACCGGAGAAGTGGAATTGAAACCACGCGTGTTGATGATCTTGAAACCGAGCGATGCTGAAGTGATGTCCACTCCTTTGAGTTGACCGAGTCCTTCATAAAAATTGAAAGCCGGCGTTTCCTTGATCGCAATTTGATCCATGCTCTCGACCGTAAGCGGCGACTGCTTGGCTTTTTCAGATAGTCGGCTGCCGGTGATCTGCACTTCACTCAGCACCACTCTGTCCGCTTCGAGCCGGAAGCTGAGTTTGGAAGAAACTTCATTCACCGTAAAATCCCTCGTCACAAAACCAACGTAAGAGATCATGAGCGTAATGGGGAAACTGCGATTGCCTACATCAAGTGAGAATTTGCCGTCTTCATCAGTTACCACTCCAATGGAAGTTCCTTTAATCACCACATTGGCGCCGATAAGCGGTTCTGAGTTGGATTCATCTTTTACCGTGCCGCTGAGTGTTTGAGCATTGCTATAAAATGCGAAGGCAAGAAGAATGACAAACGTCAAGAGGACGACTCCTTTCATGCACTATAGGGGTTTGGCTTTCGTGTACCAAAATAGCATTTGTTTTTTGACAGGATGGCGGGAGATGGTGGGCGTAATTGCATGCCGGCAGTGGCTCTTCATAGATTAAAAGCAGTACAACGTGGACATGATAGCAGGAAAGTCTCTATCCCTATCTCGCGCGCGCATGCAGCACAGAAAATGAGCAAGGCATGCGCGTACGCAATGCGGCAAAGCACGCGCATTCCATGCAAGAGCTAAACGACATGCGCACGCCAGAGGCGGGAAATTAACCCCCTCCCTCCCGATTGCATCGGGAGTACTCCCCCTTGCTGTGCGGGGGAGAGTACTTGCTAATTCAGACGACGACAATTTGGAGTAACATGTGGTCGCTGCAACGGAATTTAGAAAATGTAGAACTCCTGCTCGTTGAGTACTGTCCTCCTTTAAGGAGGACCGATTTTTTCTTTTTCAGAAAAAATCAGGAGGTAATTAAAACCTACCCCCTCCCTCCCTATCTCGCGCGCACATGCAGCACAGAAAATGAGCGAGGCGTGCACGTGCGGAATGCAGCAAGGCACGCGCATTCCATGCAAGAGCTAATCGACATGCGTGCGCCGGAGACGGGGGGCAAGCATGCACCGGCAACAAATGACTGTTTGGCGAGGACGCACACCTGCTTTAGAATCGGAAGCTTTTAATTCTCCGGCTGTGTGGATTGAACTTCCGCTGAGTTTACGGGAGTGTCAGAGAGCGGCGGCTCGGGCTTGAAAAATCTTTTTTGGAAAAGAATGATGAGCAATACGCCGGTGGTGATGGAAGCATCGGCGATGTTGAAGATGGGGCGGAAGAAAATGAAGTAATCTCCTCCCCACATAGGCACCCACTTCGGCAGGAATCCTTCAAAGAGCGGGAAGTACAGCATATCCACCACCCGGCCGTGAAGCAAGGGGGCGTAACCGCCGCCGTCGGGAAAAAGCACGGCCGGTGCATCGCCCACGCTGGCTGAAAATATCTGCCCGTAAAAGACTGAATCAATAATGTTACCTGTGGCGCCGGCGAAGATGAGCGCCATGCTGGCCACAAAACCCGGATGCGCATTGCGGTTTACGATGCGAACGATATACACACCGATCAGAATCACGGCAATGAGGCGGAACAAGCTCAGCATAAGTTTACCCGATTCGCCGCCCCAGGTCATGCCGAAGGCCATGCCTTCATTCTCGATGAAATAGATGTAAAACCACTCGAAGATCTTCTTGCTTTCATTATAGGTGTAATGAAGCTTGATCCAGAATTTGAGGGTCTGGTCGAGGGCTAAAACAGCAACGATGATGGCGGCGGGCCGGAGGAATTTCACACGTTCTGTGATTGTTGCGGATGCGATTGCATCAGCTTGGCTTCCATACTCAGCGTCGCATGCGGCACGGCACGCAGGCGTTCTTTCTCAATCAGCTTCCCGGTAACGCGGCAGATGCCGTAGGTCTTGTTGTGAATGCGGATGAGGGCCTTATCAAGGTGATCAATATACAGGCGCTGGCGGGCGGCCATCTGCGTCAGGTATTCACGCTCCATGGAGTTGCTGCCGTCGTCGCTGGAGGCAAATGTGTTTTCGGTATCGCCCACATTATTCTCTCCTTTGTGACTGATTTGATCCTGCAGGTATTTCAGTTCGTTCTTCGCTGCATCCAATTTCTCCATAATAAGCTGGCGGAATTCTTCCAGTTCCTTGTCGCTGTAACGCGATTTCAGAACCGTATTCTTATTGGCTTTGCGGATACCATTGTTGGAAACCACCATCGGATGAACCGCCGGTTTTGAAGCTACCTTCGGTTCTTCCCGTTTTACCGTAGTGGACGCAGCGGCTACCCTGGTAATATGTGGAGTAGGGCGCGCCACGGCTTTCTTCTGAACGGGCTTAGCCACAATCTTTGCTTTTGGAGCAGGTTTCCTGGGTGCAGGTTTCGCAACCTTTTTTGCCACCGGTTTTGCCGGTTTCTTTGCCACCGGTTTTTTTGCCGCAACCTTTTTTGACGGCTTACTTACTTTTTTAGCGGTTTTGCTTGATTTTGAACCTGCTTTCACTGGTTTCTTGGACGGCTTCGCCTTCTTGCTACTCTTAGCCATGCCTAATCTTTTTTGCGTTTGATAATGATCTTGACAGGGGTGTCGTTGACTTCCAGGGAGTTACCGTCTATTACGTTGTCGGTTAATTCGAAAGTGTCTGCCAAAATTTCTGCGCAAATATATTCTTTAAAGTTCTGTACAGAAGAAATTAATTCCGGCTTCCGCTCAATCAATACCAGAATGCGATCGGTTACATTGAAATCCAGCTCCTTACGAAGTTTCTGAATCTGATTCACGATCTCACGGGCATTGCCCTCTTCACGTAACGATTCGGTAACAGTGGTATCAAGGGCTACGGTTACGCCACCTTCTGATGCCACCTGCCAGCCGGCTACATCTTCTGAAATCACCTCCACTTCCGTTAATGAAATCTCCACCACATTGCCCTCAAGGTTCAACGAAATGCTGCCGCTTTTTTCAAGCGACTGAATTTCCTGTTGCGAAAGTTGAGATAGCTTTTCATGAGCTGCTTTCATCGCTTTTCCGAGCTTGCTTCCCAGTAATTTGAAATTCGGTTTCACTTTCTTTTTGATGAAACCGGCATCATCACTCAGGAACTGCAATTCTTTCACGTTCACTTCGGAAAGAATAAGATCCTTCACACGGTTCAACTGATCCTCAAAATGTTTTCCGGATGAAGGAACCAGCACTTTCTGCAATGGCTGCCGCACTTTGAGGTTGACTTTCTTTCTGATCGAAAGAATGAGTGACGAAATATTCTGTGCCAGATCCATCCTCTCTTCCAAATCGGAATCAATCACTTCGATTTCCGCCACTGCAAATGATGTGAGATGAACGGAAGTCCAGTGCAAGGGTGAGTTGCTCTTGCGTGCTTGTTCACGGATGCCACCCGTAAGATTGCGGTACATCCAGTCACTGAAAAAAGGAGCGACCGGGCTCATAAGCTGAACCACTGCGTTGAGGCATTCAAAGAGTGTTTCGTATGCGGCCTTCTTGTCATCATTCATCTCTCCTTTCCAGAATCGCCTTCTTGAAAGACGCACATACCAATTGCTCAAATGGCGGTCAACGAATTCTTCAATGAGACGGGCGGCCGGTGTGGGATCGTAATCGGTAAAATATGCATCCACTGCTTTCACAAGGGAATGAAGTTTGGAGAGAATCCAGCGATCCATTTCACTTCTTTTCGAAACAGGAACGATATTTTTTTCATCCGGTTCAAAGCCATCAATATTCGCGTACAGGGCGAAGAATGAATATGTGTTATACAGCGTGCCGAAGAGTTTGCGGCGCACCTCTTCAATGCCTGCCGCATCAAACTTGAGGTTGTCCCACGGCTGCGCATTGCTGATGAGGTACCAGCGCGTGGCATCGGCGCCGTACTTGGCCATCACCTCAAACGGCTCCACCACATTGCCGAGGCGCTTGCTCATTTTGTTCCCGAACTTGTCAAGCACCAGCCCGTTCGCGATCACATTTTTGTAAGCCACCGAATCGAAGAGCATGCCTGCAACCACATGCAGCGTGTAGAACCAGCCACGTGTTTGATCCACGCCTTCGGCGATGTAGTCAGCGGGATAATTTTCGCGGAACACCTCTTCATTCTCGAACGGGTAATGCCATTGGGCATAGGGCATAGCGCCGCTGTCAAACCACACATCAATCAAATCCGGCACGCGGCGCATCGGTTTTCCTGTTTTCGAAACCAGCACGATATCGTCCACGAATGGCTTGTGCAGGTCAATATCGAGTTTCGTGTTTTTGATTTCGAGTTTGGAGTTGGCGTTCAACCCGGCATTTTTCGCTTTCAGAAATTCAGCGGTGAGTTCTTCTATTGAACCGATACATATTTCTTCACTGCCGTCATCAGTTCTCCAGATCGGAAGCGGTGTTCCCCAGTAGCGCGAGCGCGAGAGATTCCAATCCTGCACATTTTCCAGCCAGTTGCCAAAACGCCCTTCGCCGGTGGATGCCGGTTTCCAGTTGATGGTTTTGTTCAGCTCCACCAGGCGATCCTTGCATGCCGTGACCTTGATGAACCAGGAATTAAGCGGATAGTACAGCACCGGTTTATCAGTCCGCCAGCAATGCGGATAAGGGTGTTCGTATTTCTCCGTCTTGAATGCCTTGTTCTCTTTCTTCAGCTTGATGGCGATGCGTTCATCCACCGACAGGTATTTCGATCCGCCTTGTTTTACACGCTCGGCTTCCTTCTCTTCATCTGAATAATACTGCTCCTTCACATATTCACCGGCGAAGTCAGTAACTTCTTTTACAAACCGTCCTTGCAGATCAACCAGTGGAGAGGTCCTTCCTTTTTCATCTTTTACAAGAATCGAGTCGATTCCTTTCTGTCTGCAAACCCGGAAGTCATCAGCGCCGAAGAGCGATGCCGTGTGTACGATGCCCGTGCCTTCTTCGGTAGAAACAAAATCACCGACGATGACGACGAATGCTTTTCCGTCGGGCTGAACGTAAGGCATCAACTGTTCATAGCGAAGCCACTCCAGATCTTTCCCGACTGCTTCTCCGATTATTTGAAAGGGAATGTCTTTGTCACCCTGCTTGTAATCATTCAGGTTGAGCGAGACATTTTTCTCAGGGAAATATTTTCCAACTAATTCTTTGGCAAGTAAGACCGTGACCGGCTGAAAGGTATATGGATTGAATGTGCGAATGAGTGAATAGGTAATCTTCTCTCCCACTGCCAGCGCGCAATTCGAAGGGAGTGTCCACGGAGTAGTCGTCCAGGCGAGGAAACAGAGATCGGTCTCTACGTTTTGAAAAAGGAATTCACTTTTCTCATCGCGTATCACTTTGAACTGCGCTACAATGGAAGTATCACGCAGCGGCTTGTACGTACCCGGTTGATTGAGTTCGTGAGAGCTGAGTCCGGTGCCTGCTGCCGGTGAATACGGCTGAATGGTATAGCCCTCGTACAAATATCCCTTGTCATAAAATTTTTTGAGTAACCACCACAGCGATTCGATGTAAGAATTTTCAAACGTCACATAGGGATGATCGAGATCAACCCAGTATCCCATCTTGCGCGTCAGGTCTTCCCACACATCCTTGTACTTCATCACTTCCTGCTTGCAGATGGCATTGTATTCTTCGATGGAGATCTTAGTACCAATGTCATCTTTACGGATACCAAGCATTTTCTCCACACTCAGCTCCACTGGCAATCCATGCGTGTCCCATCCGCCTTTTCGCTTCACCTGAAATCCCTTGAGTGATTTGTAGCGACAGAACAGATCTTTGATCGTTCGTGAAATCACATGGTGAATGCCGGGTTTGCCATTGGCGCTGGGTGGTCCTTCGTAAAACACGAATGAAGGATGTCCCTCGCGTGACGAAATGCTTTGCTCAAATATTTTCTCTTCCTCCCAAAACTTCAGCACCTGCTGATCAATTTCAGGAAGGTTGAGCGATTTATATTCCGGATACTTCTGCATAATTAATTACCAATTAGCAATGATCAATTCATCAAACCGCTATCGGTTGCAACTTCAGAAATTTGATGAATCATCACTTTTAAGAATCTTGTTAAATATCAAAATGAATTCTGTCGCTTCTTTTTCCAATCCGGATCTTTCAACTTCTAATCTTTCATTACCCCCTGATTCCATCAATCTTAAAAACAACCGGCACACTTTCGATTCTTTCCTGCAAACTTTTATACGATAGAAAAAATCCTTTTTGCTTAGCGCTTCATTCGCCTCAATATAATTTGCAGCCACAGACCCGGATGCCCGTATCAATTGCTTTGAATCTTCTGCATTCGAAATAGTCTGAGGTAATTCTTTTACAAATGCACGAACATCCAGAGCAAATTTTTCTGTCCGTTCTTCCAGATCGAATTTCATTTCTCACGGCTTCTTGTGATAACAATTTTCAACCGATTTATTTGAAAATTGACAGGTAATCATTGATTATTGAACATTGAACATTGATCATTGCTAATTGCTAATTGATCATTCCCATCTCAGTGCTCATCAATAACGGGCTGTGAAGCGATCTCTCCTTCTTCAATCACGTCAATTTCATCAGCGGGCGTTTTGTACTTGAGGTTTCCGCGATCAACCCATTTTCTTAATCCGAGCAGTAGCGAAGGAAGCAGCAAAAGATTATTGAACATGGCCACCACGAGTGTGATGGAGGTCAGCAGTCCGAGGTAAAATGTTCCGCCGAAATGCGACAGCGTGAAAATGATGAATCCGAAAAACAGGATGATGGAGGTATAGATGATGCTGATGCCCGCTTCATACAAAGCCATGGAAACCGTTTTAGAGATATCCCAGTTATGCCGGTGCAGCTCCTGCTGATACTTCGCCAAAAACCGGATGGCATTGTCAATGGCAATACCGAATGCAATGGAAAAAATGAGCACCGTTGACGGCTTTAACGGAATGCCGAAGTACCCCATGATGCCCGCTGTGATGATGAGCGGAATCAAATTCGGAATGAGAGAGAAGATGATCATGCGCCATGAGCGGAACAGGTAACCCATGCAAACGGCGATGAGCACAAAGGCGAGCAGCAAACTGCTCGTGAGTCCTTCAATGATGTACCGGTTTCCTTCCAGGAAGATGACACTGGCGCCAGTGACCGTCACGCTGTATTTGGATGTATCAAGCGCAGCGTAAATTTTCGGTGTGAGTTTATTGAGCAATTGCTCCATCCTCGTTGTTCCGATATCGGCCACATTGAGCGTAAGGCGCGCGATCTGCCGGGTGCTATCCACAAAGGAGGAAAGCAGGTGCGAGGTGTCTTTGGTATTGCCGAGATAAGAAAAAATGAACGGACGCTCCATCTCGTTGGGCAAGCTGTAATCAGCCGAGTCGCCGCCGTAATAGCCCTGTCTCACGAACTTGATTCCTTCAATGATGGAAATGGGCCGCGAGAATTCATTGAATGAGCGCAACGTATCCTGCAACTGATCAATCTTCTTCATGCGGGCCGGCGTGAGCACGCCGCCTTTCTTTTTGGTATCCACCAGAATCTCCACCGGCATTACACCATGGAAATTCTTTTCAAAAAACTTCAGGTCAGTGTAGATCTTATCCTTGTGCGGAATGTCATCCACGATGTACCCGATGGCCTTCAGCTGCAGGCAGCCGATGAGCGCGATCACCACCAGCGCTCCGGTACCCAGGAAAATCCACTTGCGCTGATGATGCACGAGGTATTCCAGCTTCTTCAAAATATTGTTAAGCGCTTTGTATTCGAGGTAACCTGTATGTCTTTGCTTCGGTGACGGAAGAAAACTGTACACACAGGGAATGAGAATGATGGAAATGATAAAGATGCCCGCAATGTTCAGCCCGGCCACCAGTCCGAACTCCTGCAAAATTTTTGACTTCGTAAAATAGAACACGCCGAAGCCGATAGCGGCCGTGAGATTGGTAAACAGCGTTGCCAGACCGATCTTTTCCACTACACGGGTAAGCGCTTTCATCTTATTACCATGCTTCACAAATTCGAGATGATATTTATTGAGCAGGTAAATGCAATTCGTAATGGAGATCACCACTACGAGAGGCGGAATGAGTCCTGTGAGGATCGTGAGCTGATAACCGAGCCATTCCACCGTGCCCAGTGTCCATATTACGGCAATAGATACCACGGCAAAAGAGGCGATCACGGAAATGAATGAGCGCAACAGAATCAACAAGACCAGCAGGGTTGCCACAATCGCCAGGATGAGGAAGAGTTTGGTTTCATCGGCGATGCGCGTGGTCATCAGCGTTCTGATGAGCGGCATGCCGCTGTAATGGACTTCGGTCTTGTTCTGCTCCGAAAACACATTTCCATATTCCTGAATCTTCTCCACCGTGGCCACACGGTCTTTCGAGTTGAGTTGCTTGCTCGCAATATGCACCGCCATCAGGGTGGCATTCGATTCCGGGTTGTAAAGGAGGTCGCGGTAAAAGGTGAGCTGCATGAAACGCTCCTTCAGCGAATCCATCTCCTGCTGATTGCCAACATGCTCAGGAAATACCGGTACCATTAACAGCCGCTTGTTCAGCGTATCCCGTTCAAACGTGACGCTCTTGGGGATGCACAGCACCTGATCAACGCCCGGAATGGTTTTGAGCTGGTTTGCGAGCTGCGACCATGAATTGAAGAAATCGGTACTGAAAAGCTTATCTGATTGAATACCGAGCACCATCACATTTCCATCCTCGCCAAACTGCTTTTTAAAATCCATGTACTTGATGTACTTGGGATTGTTGGCGGGGATGACAGCAGGATTGTTGTACGTCATCTTCACCATCCGTGCATGATAGAACATGACGGCGGTAAATGCACCGAGCGCAACCAGAAAAGGAATGCGATAACGAAGAACTGACCGGGCGACAATATTCCACATAATGAGAGCGCGCAAAAGTACGCAACCGCCTCAGCGGTTACAAACACATTGATGCGAGGCTTGATGAATATCATTTTTTGCACAGCAAAATTGGATTTACCTTTAAGAGTCATTTGTGAGGAAGTATTTTAACCGCACGTTTCAATCTTTCCTATGCGATATTTATCTTCTCTTCTATTTTCTTTCATTTGCTGCAATTGTCTTTTTCTCGCCAATGTTTTCTCTCAACCGACGATTACATTGAGTAAGACTGTTGGTTCTTCTGGAACTGAAAGCATTCATGATTTAATTGCTGACCAGGATGGCCATATCATTGCTCTCGGGCAATGCGACTCCGTTGATCGCGACACAAGCTGCCACTACCACGGAGGATCAACTGATATCTGGCTGGTGAAGATGGACGCTGCCGGAAATATTCTCTGGCAGAAATGCTATGGTGGCAGCGAGGAAGATAACGCATATCAAATTATTCAAACTACTGATGGCGGTTTCTTGTTCACCGGTGTCACTTTCTCTTCTGATGGAGATGTAGCCGTTAACCAGGGATATTTTTATCAGGTTTGGATTGTAAAGACTGACAGCAATGGAAATATCCAATGGCAGCAAGGTTTGATTGCAGCCAAAACCTATGACTTAATGCAGCTACATAATGGCAAATATCTGATCGCCTGCTACACAATTAATAGTTCAAGCAGTTTCCCTGTTCACTATGGCGGAGGATTTGTCAATGATGCATGGCTCACTTGGATAAATAATGATGGCACAATAGATACTTCGCGCATTTATGGTGGAACGGCTGACGACTACATTACTCAGATAATTGAGTTGCCTGATCATGACTTGCAGTTGTTTGGATACACTGAATCCATTGACTACGATCTTGTCGGGACTTCGGCTAATGGCTTCCGGGATGGCTGGATTTTCAGAACTGATTCGAATGGATCAATCAAATGGACAAAGCGATGGGGAGGAAATCTTCCTGACGCAATTGATGGCGCTGTACTACTTCCAAACAAAAACTTTTTAACTGCCGGTTCAAGTGACTCTAACCAAGGGGATTTTTTATCAAACCATGGAAGCAGTGATGTTTGGATAATGCTGCTTGATTCGGTAGCAAATAGAATAAGCAATTATTTATATGGTGGTTCCAACACTGATGCGATGGATTTTCGAAGGCGGATTCATTCGGCTAATAATGGAATATTTACCGTTGGTGCTCTTTCTTACTCATCCGACGGTGACGTTGGCTTTAATCATGGCTATTCTGACTTTTGGTTTTTTGCGATTGATTCTAATGGTGTCTTAGTTAATTCCAAAGTCGTCGGCGGAAGTTGGGTCGACGATCTCTATTGTAATAGTTTACATGAGGGCAATACAGCACTTCTGGGCGGACTTACAGCCTCTGATGATTTCGACGTTCACGATTATCATGGCAATGGTGATGGATGGATTGTTGAAATAGGAAATTTTACAATGGTCGGCGAAGTTGTTTCCGAGAGCGTAATTTCCATCTATCCTAATCCATTGCATTCTCAATTCATGCTTTCATCAACGGATGAAAATGTGTTGAACAATGCCACGCTTGAAATCTATTCTTCCAACGGAATTCTTATGGCAACAAAAAAAATCCGCCGGAAGCAGGAAACCATATTAATCGGCAATCTACCCCCTGGAAATTACAATTGTTTGATACTTGACGGAAACAATAAAAGAATAACCTCGGCTAAACTCATTATTCAATAATTTCTCTCTCATGAAAAATCGGTTCAGTCATGAAAAACTTACTAACAGTTCTCATTGCTGGCATATTATCAGCCAGCTTTTCAAACGCACAAACTTCTGCCCAGTATTTATCCAACAGTGACAACTTCTGTTCCTCTTCCGGAACATTTCAAGGCAATTGGAAGCTCACTGGCCCTATATGTTTGACAACTCAAAATATGGGAAGGATAGACCCCGTTTGGGTGGATCCTGATAATGAGAATCATATTTATGCAGGCAGCTTAAGCGGAGGGTTGTTTGAAAAAACAACAAGCGGTGATTGGATATGCCTGACCAATAAACTGCCGGGTGTTGGGGTTCATGACGTTGATGTGTACAAGAATGGAGGACAAACCACGATTGTCATTTCAACCGTTACTGATGACAAGCGATACAGCTACGGTCACGGTATCTACGAATCAACGGATGGAGGCACGACATGGACTTTTGATGAAGAGTATATTGAAGCTGCCGGAACTCAGCTTGGCATAGTAAACCGTACAAGATTCTTGCATGGAACGGATGGACTAATTTCTATCTGCAATCATAAAGTTTTGAAGAAATCATCTCTCAGCGATCCCAATTCACATTGGACAGTTCTCCCGGTCACAGGCATGGGAGCAGATATTGATTTATTTGATCTTGAAATGTCCCCAACTAATGCAAATATTTTTTGGGTTGCAGGAAATAACGGACCTAGTGGCACCGGCATTGGCCTGTTCTATACATCAGACGGTGGAACAAACTTTACTGATCTGACTTTAACACTAACCAGCCCCACCTTTATCAACATAGCCGTGCCAGTCAATGATGATGCCTTCGCTTATTATTTTACAGGTACTACTGCATGGATCAATCATTACCACTGGAATGGAAGTACTTACCAGCTTCAGCCCAATCCAACTCAGCCAGGGCAGCGGGGAAACTGGTTTGCGGTTTCACCACTAGGGAATCTGGATACTATGTATTTTGGAACATCCGCTACAAATGCTTTTTATTATTCTTATTCAGGTGGTGATACTCTAAGTAGCGCGGTTAATACTTTGCATGCTGATGTTCGGTATATCAGCGTGTATTCAACCAATGGGCATGTATATGTAGGAGATGATGGAGGCGTAAGCAAGTCGGCTTCTCATGGTAATAGCAATACATGGATAGACTTAAATGCTTCCGGATTAAATGTAACGGAGTTCTACGGCTTAAGTGGAGTTGAGGAACAACCAAATTTGATTTTCGGCGGCGCACAAGACAACTATGTCTGGCGGTTTGAAAATGGTGTGCCCTCATTTGTGCAAACGGGCTGGGATGGTTACAAAACGGAAAGTTACCAGGATGCTTCAGGCAATGTCCAGGTATTTTATCAGTATGGTCCGGGAAAATATCCTTCGAATATGGAGAGAAAGCAGGATGGTGGCAGTTCACCAGTTGGTATTCTTCCCAATCGAGACTCTTTCTGGGGGGGAACCTACACAGGCCCTGATCAACATAGCAGACCAATTTACAAGTATCCAAACGGAAAGTTTTATGTCGGGCAAAATGATCTCTATTTTTCTTCTAATAATGGCGGGAATGGTTACCCGATTGATGCAGGAGATTACACCGCTGCCGGTTTGAGCGGACAACCTCCTTTCAACAATAATGTTGACCATGTGAATGCCTTTACTGTTTCGCCGTTGGACGAAAACAGAATTTATGTTGCCTTCGGTGGCGCAGGCGATTATGGTGGCAGCGATCATTTTCGGTTTCAACTTTATTTTAACGATCCTCAAAATGGTTGGCAGAACCGCACGCCTGGATGGCCAACTGCTTGTTCATCATGCAGCACATGTAACGCTTATGCGACCTGCGGTGCTTCAATAACCGGAGTTGTTTCTGATCCTAATAATTACAATCGTGTGTGGATTTGTTTCAACAATTTTGATTATGATGCGGATAGAACATTGAGTGATCAAAAGAAGACCGGCGTCAAATTCTCCGATGATGCGGGAGTAACATGGCATGATATGAATACAAACTTGCCCAATTTTCCTATTAACTGCATCACCTATCAAAAAGGGACAGATGATATACTTTATATTGGAACAGATGCAGGTGTTTTTCGCTGGGTGCATGCATCTGGTCAGTCAGCATGGGTTGGTTATTGGGAATGTTTTAATGTTGGGCTTGATCCAACAAGAAGAATGCCATCCTGCATGGTTCGTGACATCAACATAAATTATTGTGCAGGAAAAATTAGAGTTGCTACATTAGGTCGCGGAATTTGGGAGAGCGATTTATATCCTCAAACTCTTGTGGCACCCCGCACACAAAACTCCGCTACTTGGAGTTCAAATCGTAAAGAAATCCAGTCATTTACTATTCCTAACGGGCAAACGCTCACGATAAATAACGGTGCAGTGATTAACATGGCTGCAAATACTTTTATTAAAATCCAAACCGGCGGTAAACTCGTCATCGATAATGCTACCATTAAGAACGATTGCGGCTACATGTGGAGCGGCATTCAGGTATTGGGAACCGGATCATCACAAACACAAACGCCAAATTCAAAGCAAGGTGTGCTCGTGATGAAAAACGGAGCAAAGATTGAAAATGCTTATGTGGCGGCTATGGCAGATCAGGCCACTTATACCGCACCTGATTATACCTATCCGAATGGTTCGGCCACCGGTAATTCACAAACAGACAAAACGGGTGGCATCATCCAGGTTCAGTTTAATCAGTCGAAGCCAGATACCATCAGCAACTGCCGCAAGGGAATCGGATTCGGGTATTATCATTCACCGCCTGTCAGCGGAAGTGAACCGGCTAACAAGAGTTACATCTATGGTTGTGTTTTTCAAAATACAGGCACTCTAAATCTTCCTTATGTGAATGCCTACACTTCGGAATTCATTTCAATGTGGCAGGTTCACGGTGTGGGGCTTGCCGGAAACAAATTTTACGGGCCTACCGGCATCAATCAGTCTGCTGCTCCACTGACTGCTGTTGTCAGCACCGATGCGGATTATACGATTGGCGACTATTGCATCAGTGGAGATTTGCCGTGCACCAACGTGCAGCATACGGAGTTTCATGATTTATTCAGGGGAGTGAAGTCCACCATCACCGATCCCACGGAAGCAGCACGGCTTCTTAAAGTTTCAAACTGCATCTTTTCGAATGTAAGACGATCCGTTTATTTGGCCGGACATAAAAATGCGACGTTGACTTTCAATACCATTAACCTGAATCAGGCGACTGTAGATACAGCTTACGGAATCTATACGAATGCATGCACCTTCTACACGATTGAGGAAAATACAATTACCGGTGTGGGCACCAGTTGGCCGAACCACTACGGAATGATCATCAATAATTCAGTTGGACCCAATAATGTGAATGATGATAATCTTGTTTACAAGAACACATTTAACGATTTGAAGTATGGAGCGGTTTCGATGCGGCGCAATGCCGATTGTGCCACCGGCTGCACTCATGGGCTGGAGTTTCGCTGCAACACTTTTAACAATGTGAAATTCTCTATTGCTGTTTTCCCGGAAAATCCAAGCGGTTCAGGTCAACCGACCATCAAACAATCACAGGGCAGTTCGACCGATCCGGTGGGAAATTATTTTAACATCAGTACCACGCAATATTCATTGTTTAAGTCAATCGGATTTCCTGACATCACTTATTTTCATCACAGCAGTGATCATTACAATCCGCTTAGCCCAGTTACGTTGTACAGTCATTTCGTTTTGCAAAACACCAACATGGCTGCTGATGGCAATACCTGCCCCTCTCATTTTGGCGGCGGTGGCGGAGGAAATCTCAAGGTGGAAGCATTTTCACCCGATGATGCAAAAGCGGAAATAGCAGCTTTGGATTTTTCACTTGATTCATTGCAGGCCTTCATCGATGGTGGAAATACGGCAGCATTAGTGGATGAAGCGAAGAATGCAACAGTAACCTCCGCTCAACTGAAAACAGATTTACTCGCTGTAGGACCCTATCTTTCTGATACCGTTTTGAATGCTTCACTTCAGCGGGATCAGCCCATGACAAACAGCGATGCCAAAGCCGTGATACTGACTAATTCACCTGTGACTGATACAGTGTTCGCTGTACTTGAAGAAGAAAAACCAGCGGTTGCCGATAACGTGGTAGTGCAAAATGCGCAGGATGGTTTATCGGCGCGGGCTGATCTGGAAAGTGAAATGGGCAATCTGAATCTTGAGAAATATCTGACGCTTCGTGATCTGAAGAACTACTATGAAGAAAATGATTCTGTTGAAAGTTATTATTCCTATTTACTTGAAAAGGACATGAATCAAGAGGCAATTCCGTATGCATTTGCATTGGGTGATTCATTAAAAGTACAGGAATTGGTAGATGGTATTTCAACTGCTACTACCGAAGGAAGTAATTTGAAACAATATTATCAGATGACGCTTGATAAGATGAATTCAGGAGAGAGTATGATGAATTTATCAGACGATGAACAGGCATTTGTTACGTCAATTGCTAACGAAGAATCCTACAGCGGTATTCTTGCTTCTAACCTGAATGCATTCTTAAATGACACTTGGTATTATGAGGAGATTCCTATCATTGATGAATCGAAATTGAAAAATGAGGATAATGAGAATGTGATCAACAAAACGATTCCATCTAATCCTGATATTTATCCAAATCCTGCCTTTGACGAAATTTTTATTGTCATTCCGAACGACTATTTGGGGAGTGAAATGTCAGTGAGAATTTATGATGTTTACGGAAAGGAGATGTTTCGTCAAGAAGTAGGGCACAGCGGAATAGAAATTCCAATCCACATCCATTCGCTTCCCACAGGAATTTATTTCTGTGAATTGTGTGCTGATGGTGATGTGATCAGAAATGATAAACTGCTGGTGGTGGATGAATAAACCCACTTGATTTATGGGTGAGAAACTTCCCTGCCCTGCCGACATGCACGGAGTTTATAGACCTGCCCAGGTTTAGTTAGGGGAAGTTGCAGCGTTATTCAAAAGCATACGCCGGTTCCCGATTAATTCTAATTCGGTTTTAGCGCATCGTAAAGTTGCCGGTAATTCGGATCCTGCGGCGATTGCTGCAGCAGTTTCATGGCATATGGAACGGCTTCGGCGCTCCGGTTCCTTTTGTAATAGAAAATGGCCATCACGTAGTTGAGGTCCCTGCTTTCGGGATTTATGGATAATCCCTTTTTATAAACCTTCTCCGCTTCCGCATCACGTTTCAATTGCTCAAGCAGCAATCCATAGTTGTAGAAGACCCGCGGGTTACGGGAAACCGTGCTTGCTTTGGCAAATGCATCCGCTGCCTTGTTCATCTCATTCATCTCCACGTAAACCAGGGCGAGATAGTACATCACCTGCTCATTATCGGGTTCGATCTTCTGAGCTGCCAATAACTGATTAAGCGCTTTTTCCTTTTGCCCGATGATGTCATACATCGTGGAAAGATTCACACGTGCGGGAATGAGCAGACTGTCCATCTCAATCGCTTTCAGATAATCATGTTCCGCTTCCGTATAATTTTTCAGCCGTGACTGCACATCGCCCATCATCATTCGTCCGGTGGGGAATGGCGCCTGAAGCAGCAGGAAACTTGTCAACTCATTTTTGGATGCATTGAATGCGCCGAGCAAATTATTACCCACGCTGTCCTGGTATTCCAGCAGCAGGTCAGCGGCAGCGATCCTCACAGCTTTCACTGGATCCTGCAACAGTGGTTCAGCAGATGCCATCCACTGATCGGCCGGGTAAAACCGTGCGGCGCGCAATGCTTCATACCGCACCTGGGCATCATCGTGCTTCATGCCCTGCACAATGGCAGCAATGTTTCCTTCATCATAGGTGAAGCCCATGTAATGCAGCGCCGTAGCATGAGCGATCACGGGAACATTGGTATCCGGTGCACAGAGTTTCTGCAAATGCATGGCGGCATCAGCATTTCCCAATGCGCCGGGAATGAGATCGTCGCTGAAATGATATCTCCTGTCCGGTCCAAACCATTTTACGATCAGGTCGGCGGCCCATTTCGCACTCTTATCACTATGACAGTTGTTGCAGGCATTGGGTGTTCCGTATTTCACGGACTGATCCGGCCGCGGCACGCGGAAACTGTGATCGCGCCGCAGATCGGTAACCATATAAAGCTTGGTGGGCATGTGGCAGTTCACGCACTGCGCGCCTTCGGAATTGACGGGATGAAAGAAATGCTCCGGTGAATCGAGTTTCCTTTCGTGGCACTGAAGACAGAGGGCATTGCCGGTTGTTACCAGCTTTCCACTATGAGGGTTGTGGCAGTTGCTGCACTTCACATCATGCATGTACATGCGGCTCTGCGTAAACGAACCGTATTCATATACCTCATCATTGAACTGCCCATCTGCATGGTACATCGGCGTATGCGGTGTTTCAGGAATATAATGATCGAGTAATTGCAATGATTTAAACGGCGATTCATCCACCGTCATCCGGCGGCTGTGGCACGGAGCACAGGTGGTGAGCTGATCTTTCGATGATTGCTCCGACGCAAAAACCAGGTACGAGCCGAGCACCTTCTTTGTTGAATCGTAATCTTTAGCAGACACATATTCCACATGCTTTTTGCCGGGTCCATGGCATGCTTCACAGCTCACATTAATGATTGTCCATGTGGTGCTGAATGAATCGTTCACCGCATCGTAATTCATGCGCAGGTTGGTGGAGTGGCATGAAGCGCACATGGAGTTCCAGTTCTGCGCCTGCCCGGTCCAGTGCAGCCAGTCGCGGTGGTAAAGTTTTTCATTGGGGTACTGCTGAAACCATTTTTCATTCTTCACATCCCAGCATTGCCGCGTGCATTGCATTTTTCCTTTGGGAAAAGAAACGAGGTATTGCTGCAACGGACGAATGCCAAAAGTGTATTTGATTTCGAACTCTTCATTCTTCCCCGATGGCCCTTCGGTGTTTAGGAAGTACGCCCCGTCCTTTTTGAAGAAGCGGGACGTAATGCCGTTTGCATTGAGTGAAACATCATTGAAGTTTCCGCTCACGGTTGAATCATTCGGCTCCATCATCGCGTGAAAATGATCGGAAGTTTTCCAGTCAGCGTATTCCTTCTCATGACATGAACCGCATTTGATATCACCGACAAAATCTCCGCTCAACATGGCAGCGGTGTCTGATGAAGACTCCGTATCCGCTTGTTTTTGCTTGCATGATTGGAGGGAATAAAGAATTGAATACGTGATTGCCACAAGGACAATTACAAAAAGGATAGCGCGCCGCTGCATTATGCCGGATAGGATGCGCCAAGATAACGGAAAAAGCGAGGGTCAATCATTCTGAAACAAGCCCGAACTTTCTCAGTAATAATCCTGAATCCTCTTCGTTTTACGGGGCACAACCAACATTGTATTTTCGCCGCCCATGAACAGAGTTTTTCTCTCTTCGATATTTTTTCTCTCCATCATCTCAGGCAAGCTTGGCGCACAACCATTGGCGATCGGTCAATGGCGCACCGAACTCACCTACCGCAATGCCTTGAGTGTAACAGCTTCCGACAACAAAGTGTATTGCGCCACCGAGCTCACCTTTTATTCCGTGGATCTCACGGATGGTTCCATGGAACCCTATACCAAGGTCACCGGATTATCCGATGTTAAAACCACGCTCCTCGCTTACGATAAGTCGCACGACTTGCTGATGGTATGCTATTACAACAGCAACATTGACATCATCAAAGACGGCGTGATCACCAATATTTCCGACATAAAGAGAAAAAACATCGTGGGTGACAAGGCCATTTACTGCGTTTACTTTCTCGGTGACTACGCTTATCTCGGCTGCGGCTTTGGCATTGTGGTGCTGGATCTGCTGAAGAATGAAATTAAGGACACCTACTACATCGGGCCAAACGGCACCAACCTGCAGGTGAACGGCATCACGTCTGATGCCGATTATCTGTACGCAGCTACCACATCCGGTTTGTATCGCGGTTCGCTGAGCGATCCCTTCCTCGCCGACTTTTCGAGATGGCACCTCTTCACCTCCGAAGAAGGATCATTCCCCGGCAACTACACCAATGCCGTCACGTATCAGAATGTAGTGCTGGCTTCGAAAAAGGACACCGTATTTCAATTCACCAATAATGCCTGGTCGCCTTACTACGTTCGCGCCGGGCTGGATGTAAAAAAAATGCATGCGTTTCCTGATCAGTTGATCATTACCCACATTGGATCGGCCGGGGCAAGAACCACCGTACTGCATGCAAACGGAGAGATGGATTCTATCAGCGTGCCGCAGCCACTCGAAGCCATCAGCGCAGGCGGAGACATCTGGATCGCAGATCTGTACAACGGATTGCAGAAGTATTCGGCCGGAAACCTGCAAACTATTTTTCCCAATGGTCCGCAGAGCTCCAAGGTTTTTGACCTCACGGTGAACAGTGCCAATCACAATTTGTATGTCGCACCCGGCGGATGGAATTCATCTTACGGTTTTGTTTACAACCAGGATGGCTTTTTTGCTGAGCTGGATGATTATTGGACGCACTGGGACAAAACCACCAATCAGGAGCTGACGGATGTATGGGATTTTGTGTGCGCTGCCGTAAATCCCGCCAACAACCTGGTGTATTTCGGCAACATGACCAACGGCATTTATGAGTTTGATGACAACGCAGGCATCACCAATCATTTTGATGACGAGAACAGTTCGCTCACCGGTGCCAATGGCGACATTCAGCGCGTGAAGGCCGCCGACATTGAATTTGACAGGCATGGAAACATGTGGGTTTCCAACATCGGATCACTCACGCCTGTATGCGTGCGCAAAGCGGATGGAACGTGGCTGAAATTCGCGCCGCCGTTTCCGGTGGATCAGCAGTGGGTGACCAGCATCGCTTTCGATGATTATGACCAGGTGTGGTTCATCCTGCCGCGGCAGGGCGTAATGGTTTACAACTACGGTGCATCGCTCGACAGTCCGAATGATGATCAATGGAAGCAACTCATCAATGTTCCCGGCAGCGGTAACCTTCCCACACTGGCCGTGAATTGCCTGGCGGAAGACAAAGACGGCAGCATTTGGCTGGGAACGGAAACCGGTGTGGCTGTTTTCTACTGCGCCGGTGATGTGTTTTCACCTTACGGATGTGAGGCGCAGCAGATCATTGTGAACTCGGGCGGCTACAATGGGTATCTTCTTGCCACGGAGAATGTGAAGAAGATTCTCGTGGACGGAGCCAACCGCAAATGGGTGGCGACCGATAACGGGCTGTGGTTGTTTTCTGCTGACGGGCAGGAGCAACTCCTTCATTTCACTTTTGATAACAGTCCGCTTATTTCCAATTATGTGAATTCGCTCGCTATGGATAACAGTACGGGCGAACTTTATATCGGCACTGATAACGGCATCATGGTCTATCGCGGTGATGCAACTATCGGCTCCGATTATTCCTGCGGACCGGTGGTGTTTCCGAATCCGGTACGTGAAAATTACTCGGGACCCATTGCCATTTCCGGTGTGGTGAATGATGCTGATGTGAAGATCACCGATGCCAACGGCACCCTCATCTACCGCACCAAAGCCAATGGCGGGCAGGTGATCTGGGATGGAAACAACTACAGCGGCGAGCGCGCCAAAACGGGCGTGTATCTCGTTTGGGCCGCCAATACCGATGGCTCGGTTACCTGCATCACCAAGCTGCTAATCATTAACTGATGTTCATGCTAACTTCGGTGCATGGATTCACGGGCTCCTAAAAAAATCCTTACACCCAACGAGGCATTTGAGCGCGCAAAGAAGTACTGCGCCTTTCAGGAACGCAGCCACAGCGAGGTGCGGTACAAATTGCTTGACTACGGGCTTCGCGGAAAAGATCTGGAAGAGGTGATGGCACGATTGATCGAAGAAGGTTTTCTGAATGAAGAGCGATTTGCTTCGGCTTTTACGGGAGGCAAGTTCAGGATGAAGCAATGGGGAAAACAGAAGATCAAACAGGAACTGAAACGAAAAGGCGTTTCCGATTACCTCATTCAAAAAGCCATGAATGAGGTGAAGCGGGATGATTACGATGCCACGCTGAAAAAATTATTGGAAAAGAAAGCCGCCACGCTGAAAGACCGGAACATTTTTACGAAGAAGCAGAAGCTCTCTTCCTACCTCATCCGCAAAGGGTATGAGCCGGAGGAGGTTTATAAGCAGGTGAGTCAATACTACCGACTGAAAGAATAGGATCCTTGAAAATTCATGTGACTGCACACATGATCGTAAAACTCCATCGAACCTTATCCCGTGTGCCTGCACTCAATAACTACTAACACTTTGCTTACATTGATGTAATTTATTTTGGATATATCTTTTTGGACAACTAAGTTTGATTATCCAAATAATCGCATCATGAAGACTGCTATCAATATTCCATCTCTCTCTCTTTCTCTCTCTCTCTATCTCTTTCTTTCTCCCTTCTTCCCATGCTTCTGACAAGTGTTCTATCGTATGCGCAAACCTGCGAGGCTTGTTATGTAGATGAAAACTGGACATTCTCGGCGGACAATGATGAGTTGGATGATGAGTTTTGGGAAGTTGAGCATGTTGATACGGATAACGACGATGTAAAAGATGCTTTTGCCGTGGTAGGAGGAACCCAGTTTAGCGGAGGGGCAGGGAGACAGGGTGTGCTTTATTTATTGAGCGAAGCGGGGAGCATAGTGTCAGGTTATCCAAAATATTTTGGCTCAAGCGGAAGCGATATCTTTTATGCGGTGGAGCAGGCCACCAATGGCAATCTCATCATTTGCGGAGCAAAGGAATCAAGCAATGTCGGAGGTACAAACAGCGACAATGTCTGGTTTGTCGAATTTGATTTGGGTTCTGCTTCTGCTGTAGTTCAAAGGGAATATGGCGGAACAGGAAATGAATGGGGCTTTGATATTAAGGAAGCCCCCACCGGCTTGTATGTGATGGTGGCGAAGTCGGGCAAAAATGAAGATGAGGATCTCGCCGACAATGATATAAACGCAAAAGGCGAGTACTGGATCCTCGACATTGACCCTGACACCTATCAGATCAACTGGGACGAAACGTACAGCGGGACATATACGGGTGTCAGCGGCCTCTACTATGATATGGCGACCAGTCTGGTGATTGATGGCAACGGCCATTACATGGTGGCCGGGCATTGTAAATCATGCGATCCGGATAAGATATATGATGAGGTGATGATTGTTAATATTGATCCTTCCGACTATTCTGCAACTACTGATGATATTTTCGGTTATGAAGGTCACGACCAGATTTCATGGGACTTAATTCAAACGGAAGATGATGGATTTTTTTCGGCCGGAGTGACCCATCCCAACATACCACCAGGATGTTTCGATGAGAATGAGCATGATGGCTATCTATTCATAACCGATGATGAATTGACCAACATCTGGACCGGAGGATGCCAACTCGACGAGGGTTTGGGGTTCGGCGGCTCGTATGCCGACAATTTTTACAGCGCAGCAGAGTTGCCTGATGGAAGTTTTCTTTTTGCCGGGGAAACCAAATCTGACAACTACGATGTCACCTGCAATCACAACGACCCCGATACCTACTCCGATGCCTGGCTTATGAAAGTAAACGAAGATGGTGAATGGCAGTGGTCTGAATCCTTTGGTGCTGAGTTTAATGATTACTGGCGCAGTATCAAACGATTGGAAGATGGATCGTTTATAATGGCGAGCTCGAAAGGTGCCGATGACTTACTACAGAATCAAAACTATTACGTCATAAAATTTCAGCTTGCCGATTGCGAGCCACCGGAGAATTTAGATGTTGTTGACGTTGACGGATGCGAAGCCATTCTTGCGTGGGAGATGGAAGATTGTGTTCCCGATTACAAACTAAAAGTGCGAAAGTCCACTTCGTCAACATGGTTTTTAATTGATGATGAAGCCACAAGTCCATACACATTTGAAGGAGACCCCGGCTTCAGCTATCAGTGGAGGGTAGAGGCGCTTTGCTCTCCGGATGAAACAAGCAACCACACCAACGGAGATCCATTCTCTTTAACCACCTGTAACCCTAAGATTGGAATTAATGACAGCAATGAAACAGGAAGCTTGACTAAAATTTATCCCAATCCTTCAAATGGCTCATCTGAGATAGCTATTCCTGATTCAAAAGAACAGGATCAAACGGTAACGATCGAAAAGATAAATCATCTGGGCAAGGTTGAGGTTGTTTCTTCTGTGCCCTTACTTGCCGGCCTGATCCAATTTTCACTACCTAATTCTGACTTATCTGCCGGCATCTATCTGGTAAGAGTAATTACCGACAGCAAAGTCTATCAAGCGAAGCTCGCACTTACTCGCTTTTAAGTTTTACATCAGCCTTTCAAAGCAATCCACATGGAAAGAATATTCTATTTCTCGACGTTTCTTTTTTTACTTGATCAATCACATCTGTATGCGCAAAGCGCATGGTCACAAAAAAAGGATTTAAATATCGCTAGAGCCACAGGAGTTGGTTTTTCAATCGCTTATAAAGGGTATGTTGGTACTGGTGGTAATCCAAACACGGGCATTGCAAAGGATTTTTGGGAGTACGATCCCTCCACAAACGTGTGGACTCAAAAAGCTGACCTTGGAGGAGAAGAAAGGCAGTTTGCAGTGGGATTTGCAATTGGAGAGTACGGCTATATTGGTACTGGAAATGGTGGAGATAGCTTCGACGATTTTTGGCAATACGATCCAGTATCAAACACCTGGACAGAGAAGGCAAAGTATCCCGGAGGTAAAAGAATGTGGGCAGTTGGTTTCTCAATAGGTGACAAGGGCTACATCGGCACGGGAACGAATCAAGGGTCAGAGTTCAGAAAAGACTTCTACGAATACGATCCCGCTACCGATACATGGACGCAAAAAGCCAATGTAGGCGGCGAGAAAAGGGCCGAGGCGGTCGGCTTCTCCATCGGCAATAAAGGATACATCGGCACCGGTGCCGTAGAAACCACCGGCTTCACCAATGATTTTTGGGAGTACGATCCTGAGACTGATACATGGATAGAGAAAGCCGCATTTCCCGGCGAAGGAATCAATGCCGCCGTCGGTTTCGGCATTGGCAACAAAGGATACATCGGAACCGGACTGAAACTCGTCGGCGGTCCGGTCAACAGCTTTTGGGAATACGATCAACCAACTGATACGTGGACTGAAAAAGACACTGTACCTGCAAGCGAAAGACAATATGCTGTGGGCTTTGCCCTTAATGGCAAAGGATACATCGGCACCGGCGTTCGCGGAAATGTTTACTTCAAAGATTTTTATGAATACACTCCCGAGAATTGCGCGGTACCAGCCAACCTCACCAGCACCAACATTTCTCCATCGAGCGCCAAACTGAAATGGGAGGCGGCCGCCGGCGCTACGAAATACAAAGTCCAGCACAAAGCCGATTCCGCCGGAGCTCCGTGGATCAGCAAAGTAATCAACGCCGTCAACACCTCGGTCACCATCACCAACCTGGCGCCCGGCACCACTTACAAGTGGAAAGTGAGAAGTGTCTGCGGGAACGAGCACTCAGAGTATTCGGCTGCCGCATTCTTCACTACCGCGTTGAAGTTGGAACATGCCAGTGACGGCGAAATTTTCTTTGAAGTTTATCCTAACCCGCTTACATCTCATGCGACAGTTTCGTTTTCACTTTCTGAAGCCAGCGAGGTGCGGCTCGAAGTGTTTAATCTGACCGGCAAAAGAGTAATGGTTCTTAATCAGGTCATGGAATCCGGCGATCATGAACTGGAACTTCAGCGCGAGCAGATCGGAGAAGGACAATTTCTGATTCGGCTCATTACCGGCCATGCAACTTCTGTATTAAGAATGATGGTACTCTAAAACTTTCAGCAAATGAAAAATCATCTTGTTCAATTTTCAATGCTTCTCTCCTGTTGTGCAGGCAACTTGCAGGCACAGATCGGTTCAGAATTCGAAACCGACAGCCTCACACCAAACACACTTATTGCATCATCTTTCATAAACGACAACGAAGGATGGCTGGCCGACCATGGCACTTCACACGCGATGAATCCAACACCGAGTTCATCCCCGATTGGGGCATTTACTAAGTGCTTGATGGAGCTAACGACATGTATCTAGTGGGCAGGCACGGCTACGTGACGAAGTGGAAACAGTAAACTTCATTAGTACAATCTGAAGGACCTTACTAAATCAGTTACGTCAACTGTTACCCGAAGCCGGAACCCGAAATTTTAAGCTCAACACCCGATGCTCACAGCGCCACCTGATACTCTTCCTTCATCTTGCGCATGTTGATCAATGCATAGCGCATGCGTCCCAGCGCCGTGTTGATGCTCACGCCGGTGATGTCGGCAATTTCCTTGAAGCTTAATTCTGACCATTGCCGAAGAATCACCACTTCGCGCTGCTCGGCGGGCAGGCGATTCACCATCTCGCGGATTTTTTCATGCGACTGCTTGCGCATGTATTCCTTCTCGGGATTGCCGTTGGAGAATTTCAGGATTTCGAAAATGTCGTACCCGTCCGACGTGGTGATCTGTGGTCCGCGTTTCACGCGGCGGTAATAGTCAATGCACAGGTTATGCGCGATTCGCATGATCCAGGGAAGGAATTTACCTTCCTCCGTGTATTCACCGGCGCGCAGTTTTTTCACCGCTTTCATAAAGGTATCCTGAAAGAGATCTTCGGCGAGATAGTGATCCCGCACAAACAGGATGATGGAAGTGAATACTTTACTTTTGTGCCGCCTGATCAGTAGTTCCAAAGCGGGTTCATGGCCCTGCAGGTACTGCTGTACAAGGACCTCATCAGAAATAAGGGTGTTCTCCATAGACGTTTACCATTTTAGGGTGTTCCGCGAAACCGCTTTTGGCGTAGCGGGTTTCGGGCGCATTCAAATCGGCACCTTGTGCCGGGTCGATTGGATTCGAAAGCGAGTAAACGTCAGTTCAGATGAAAATGCGGTTTTAAGTTTTATGAAGATGGTTTTGCGGAACAGATTGCTGCTTCAGCACAAAACAATCTTCGGATTCAATTCAATTTAAAAGGTAAATGAAGAATGCAACCTATAAGCTGATTACTGTTTCAGAGTAGCTTTTTGCGATAGATTTCGTCGGTTGCCTTAAGAATGGTTTACAATGATTAGTCAAATATCAAAAGAAAGTTTTGAAATAACAAAGCCCGCGCAAAAGAAAATTTTCATCAAAGGCGCCCGCACCCACAACCTCAGGAACATTGATGTGGAGATTCCGCACAATAAACTGGTGGTGGTGACCGGTGTTTCAGGTTCCGGAAAATCTTCTTTGACGATTGACACGCTCTATGCCGAAGGGCAGCGCCGCTACGTGGAATCACTGAGTTCGTATGCGCGCCAGTTCCTGATGCGCATGAACAAACCCGATGTGGATTACATCAAAGGCATTGCGCCCGCCATTGCCATCGAACAAAAAGTATCGACACGCACATCGCGATCCACCGTGGGTACGCTCACGGAGATTTACGATTACCTGCGCATGCTCTATGCGCGCATCGGTAAAACTATTTCGCCGGTTTCCGGAAAGGAAGTGAAGAAGCACACGGTGACCGAGGTAGTGAACTATGTGAATTTACTCGAAGACGGCACAACAATTTTTGTCCTCTCTCCTTTTAAGAAAATCCCTGCCTCGCCGGCAGGCAGGCATCACCGAAGCGTGAAGGAAGAACTGAACATTATTCTTCAGAAAGGATTCGTGCGTGTGTTCACGGACGGAAAAATTCAAAAGATCGAAGACCTGCTGGGTTCTCTTACAAAAAAGGAAGAAGAAAAAGTCGCATCGAAACTCAGCATCGTGATCGACCGCCTCTCCTCAAAAAAAGATGATTACGATACGCAAACCCGTCTGGCTGATTCCGTTCAGATCGCCTTCTTCGAGAGCGAAGGGGATTGCATTATCTATACGGAACAAAACGGTGAACAGCAATTCTCCAACCGCTTCGAGCTCGACGGCATGCAGTTCGAAGAACCTTCGCCGCAGTTCTTCAACTTCAACAACCCGTATGGCGCCTGCAAGCGCTGCGAAGGATTCGGTTCGGTGATCGGCATTGATGAAGATCTCGTGATTCCGAATAAAAACCTCTCGGTGTATGAAGGTGCCATCGCCTGCTGGAACGGCGAGAAGATGGGAGAATGGAAAGATGACTTCATAAAGAAATCGAGGAAGAATGGGTTCCCCATTCACCGCGCCATCAAAGACCTCACGCAAAAACAAAAGAAGTTTTTGTGGGAGGGGGATGAAGAGACCTATGGGCTGAACGAATTTTTTAAGTACCTCGAAACACAGACCTACAAAATTCAATACCGCGTGATGCTGGCGCGTTACCGTGGAAAAACCGGTTGCCCTGAATGCTATGGAACCAGATTGAGAAAGGACGCCCAGTATGTTAAGATTGGTGGTAAGGCCATCACCGACCTGGTGGTGCTGCCGATATCTGAGGTGAAACAATTCTTTGATCAGCTCGGGCTGACGCCGAAAGAAAATGAAATCGCGAAACGCATCCTTACCGAGATCAACAACCGCCTGCAGGTGATGCTGGAAGTCGGTCTTGGCTATCTCACCCTCAACCGCCTCTCTTCCACCCTATCCGGCGGGGAAACACAACGCATTCATCTTACCCGAACGCTCGGGAGCAACCTCACTTCTTCGCTGTATCTGCTCGATGAGCCGAGCGTGGGATTGCATCCGCGGGACACAGCGCAACTCGTGAAAGTGCTGCACAAGCTCCGCGATCTCGGAAACACGGTGATCGTAGTGGAGCATGAAGAAGAGATCATGCGGCAAAGTGATCACATCATTGACATGGGCCCGCTGGCCGGTATTCACGGCGGCGAAGTGATTTACAACGGCAGCTACGATGATATTTTTTCGAGCAAGGAAAGTCTGACGGCGAAATACCTGAGAGAAGAGCTCACGATCCCCGTTCCGAAATTCCGCCGCAAGTGGATCAACTCCGTTCAGCTCCTCGGCGCTGCAGAACACAACCTGAAAAGCATTGACATCACTTTTCCGCTCAATGCGATGACGGTAGTTACGGGAGTAAGCGGTTCAGGAAAAACCACGCTCGTGAGAAAAATTCTTTATCCCGCTTTGCAAAAATCAATCGCCGGTTACGGGGAACGACCCGGCTTGCACAAAGACCTGAAGGGTGACCTGAAGATGATTTCTCAGATTGAGATGGTGGACCAGAATCCGCTGGGAAAATCATCCCGTTCCAATCCGGTTACATACATCAAAGCGTACGATGCCATCCGCGATCTCTTCGCTTCACAGCGGCTGGCCATGTCGAAAGGGTTCAAGCCGAAACATTTTTCATTCAACGTGGAAGGCGGCCGCTGCGAAACCTGCAAAGGCGAAGGAGAGATCATAGTTGAAATGCAGTTCCTCGCTGATGTACATCTCGTTTGTGAAGAATGCAAAGGCAAACGCTTCAAAGATGAAGTGCTGGAAGTGACGTATAAGGAGAAGAACATCGCCGATGTGCTGGAGATGAGTGTGGATGAAGCGATGGAATTTTTCTGGGAAGAAGAAAAAATTGTGGAGATGATCAAACCATTGCAGGATGTGGGACTCAGCTATGTGAAACTGGGGCAATCCTCATCCACGCTCAGCGGCGGCGAGGCGCAGCGGGTGAAGCTGGCATCGTTTCTCGGCAAAGGAAATATCGGTAAACCTGTGCTCTTCATTTTCGATGAGCCCACCACGGGCTTGCATTTTCACGACATCAGCAAACTGCTCAAGTCATTCGACATGCTGATTGAAAACGGGCACAGCGTAATCATCATCGAACACAATGTGGAAGTGATCAAGTGTGCTGATCACGTGATCGACCTCGGCCCCGAAGGCGGCAGCGGCGGCGGGTATCTTGTTTTCCAGGGAATACCGGAAGAATTGGTGAAGGTGAAAGCAAGTTACACAGGAGAATATCTGAGGAAGAAGCTTTAGCTCTGATTACATGACCACAAGTTTCGCAATGGCGCTAAGCCGGCTGCCTTGCAAAGCGCGAATCCAATAAACGCCGGGCAACAGGTTTTCTTTTTGCAATTGCATTGATTCATTTGACTTCACTGTAAGCCGGCGGCAACTAACGCCGCGCGAGTCAGTAATGATCAGCTCAACATTGCCTGATATTTCGCCCGACAGCGTTATTGTAGCGGATTCAGAAAATGGATTGGGTGTTACATTCAAATGCACGCCGGATGAAGCGCCTGCATTATGAATACCGGTGATTGAGGTGAAATAGATTTCATCAGTGGAGTCAGTTGTTCCGTCGGCAAACGTTACGGCTGCTTTATACCAACCATCAGCAAGCGCTGATAGAATTCGCTGATTGCTTTCAGGAATTTCTTCTCCATTCAAAAACCACTTGTACTGGATACCATAATTGACAGCGAGATTATTTCCTGCCACTTTGAGATAAGCGGAAGAGGCGCCAATCAATTGTTCCACGTTAATGAGTGGAGAATAAGGCAACGTGGTGTCGATCTTATTCGTCAACAGGTTAAAGACCAATAAGGAATCCTTGTCCGTATTGCCATAATAATTTGGAATGAGCAGGGTGTGTTTTTCCGGGTCAAAAGTCCCGCGCTGCTCATTCAGACGATTCTGATGTTTAAAGACTCCCAGCGAATCCATCTCTCCGCTCACAGGATCGAAGCGGATAATCTCTCCCCGTGGATCATCCGGATGGGGAACGAAATAACGCCAGCCATAATATGCATTGCTATTGGGATCGAAAGCAAGATCACCGGGAATTGACACGATGGGATATAATGACCAATCCGGATATAAGTTAGGAATGTGACTTGTGTCGCTGGTAATTCCCAGACTATCTACAGTGATCCAATACATAAACGGTATTAGAGGATCACCGGCAACGAAAGAAAAATTGCCATTCAGATAGTTTAGAACTCTGTTACTGCCGCCATATAAATACTCAGCATCAATATTATCCGCAATGACCGTTACCGTGGCTGAAGCAAGATCAAATGCTTTAAGTTGGTTGTTCACCACAAACAACATTCTGTTTCCAAACGGATCATAGTCCAGATAAGTGCATCCAACTTCAAAAGGATAAGCTGTATAAGTCCCGCTCAGGATATCCTCAATGAAGAGATGAAGTCCGGGAAGTGAATCTCCCCATCCGACAAAAAAGTATCGCTTGTTGAAAGGATCCACCGCGCTCAGCATGTTCTGCACTCCAAAGTCGCCATGAAAAGCGTAGACCGTGTCTAACGTGCACGTGTGATAGTCATAAGCAACAAAGGCACCTGTATTGTACAGCCAATTGCCTGAAGAATCATGCACCCCGGCTTCGGTAATGCCATAGATCATGGCGTTTTGTGCGCGCATGATTCCGGGTGAAAGACAAGCAAGCAAACCCAGAAGTAAAGTTGATTTCAATTTCATGCAAGCGTTCTCAAACGAACGATTCATTCAATCAAAAATTGCATCGCCTGCCATTCTGAACACGGAAGGAATCCGTTATCTGCTCACGAGGAGCTTCAGGGATTCAACTCCCTCTTTCATTACCAGCATGGCGAAATAAATGCCGTCTGGCTCGCGGCTTAAGTCGATCACGATATTCCCGGAGTTGCCGGAGTATTCGGATCGCATGATCTGTCTTCCGCTTACGTCACAAATAATAACCTGCCGCGCGTTGCACTGAAGTTGAAACACGCCGGGAGAAATCGTGGACACAGAAATAGATGCGTCAAAAAAATCATTCCTGATAATGATCACATCAGAGTAACGAAAGGTGCCGTCAAAGTCAACCTGCCGTAACCGGTAATAATTCATATTGCCAATCCCATCATGATCATCAAAAGCGTAGTTGACTGTTTGGGTGCTGTTGCCCATTCCATTCACCGTGCCAATGCTTTCGAAGTTTTCGCCGTCAGCGCTTCTTTCTATTTCAAAGTAGCGATTGTTGAACTCTGATGCGGTGGACCAATGTAAATGATTGACTCCCCGGGATGCTTCTCCGGAAAATGAAATCAACTCAATCGGCAGCGTGACGGCCGTGCACTGATACTTCCCAAAAAAAGGATTGTCAACGGAAGAGGTGGCCGTAAGATTGGCCACACCGGAACCGGGATCAAAATCTACTGTGCTCGTACCAAACCACGGTGCGTTGAAAATGCCGGAGTAATAAACATAGCTGACTCCGTCAGTAGCCAGGGCCGCTTTATATCCCATCACGGAACAATAGCAGGTTCTCCCGAACACATTGCCCCAGATGTAGTTTCCGTTAAGGTCATACCGGGCGAAGATGTTGTAGTTGGGTGGTGGCAATCCGCCGGGCACGGATACATTAGCAGAACCACTTCCCGGATCCAGATCAATCGTGGATACACTGCCGCTCATGTAGCTTCCTGACAAAAACATGGTGCCGCAAGGATCGAGCAAGACGTCAATGTTGGCAGTATTCAGCGGAAGCATTTTGGCCCACACATAATTTCCTGCCGCATCATACTTTCCAAAATAGGAACTGTTGCCGAGTGCTGCAGTATAATTTACCATTCCGGGACCGGGATCGAAGTCAACCGTGTTGTTGAACGTTCCGGCGACATACACATCACCGCCGGCGTCCACATCAAGCCCGCTGCCGATATCGTAGCTGGTGCTTCCCATGGAATTCGCCCACAAATAGTTGCCGCTGCCATCGTACTTCGCAAAAAAGATATCGTTGTACCCTGCTGAAGTCAGGTTCACTGTTCCCACTCCGGGATCAAAATCTGCAGTGCTATAGTAACTGCCCGTGATGAAAATATTGCCGGAACCATCCAGCTCCAGGTCACGTGAATCATCGGTGTTGGTGCCACCCATTGATTTTGCCCAAAGAAGCGCGCCGCCGTAGTTGTATTTGGCAATAAAAATATCCGACGATCCGGCCGATGCGAGATTGGCTGTTCCGGCATCAGGATCAAAATCCACCGTGCCGTTGTAATAACCGGTAATGAACATGTTGCCGCTTTCATCCGTCACGATTTCATTGGAAACATCCGTCCCGGTGGATCCGATGCTTTTTGCCCAGATGTAATTTCCATCCGCATCATATTTGGCAATGTAAATGTCACTGCTTCCGGATACGGAACTCAGATAGGCCGTACCGCCATTGGGGTCGAAGTCAACATTGGTTCCGGAATAGAAACCGGTGATGAGCAGATTTCCGCTGGCATCCTTGGTCATGCTGTTAGCTCCGTAAGATGCGTTGATGGGAATATTCTTCACCCAGAGATAATTTCCATTCGCATCATACTTGGCGATGTACACATTGCATCCATAGGGTGATGGTGTAACATTGGCCGTACCTGATCCCGGATCAAAATCAACGGTACCGAAAAACACGCCGTAGATGTACACATTGCCCGCTGCATCTACCACAGTGCTGCGCTGAATGCTTTCCACATTTCCCGAAAGCGCTTTCGCCCATTGATAAACGGGAACCTGAGCAAAAAGCATTTCACCCTTCCAAAACATCAGCAGGGCAAACACACTGAGGACTTTCGAATGTTTCACAAAGCAAAATGAAAACAGGACTCATTCTAAAACAATGACGTTTGTCTGCATGCCGCATGTTGTTTCTCAAGCAGGAAAAAGCAATTGCTGAACAGGAATCAGGATGGAGCGGATGGTGAGAATAAATTTTCTCAATGAATTGATTTGCACAGCTACTGCTATTGCTTTTCATGCGATTCTAATGTCGTTTCGTCAAATCGCCCGAAATTCTTACATACGACTCAACAAAAATTCAGCTTTCATAAGTCATTCAATACTTTTGGCGGCTCAATAAAAAATTCATGACACGACTCCTACTTGCCCTTTCACTTCTCATTTCATTTGCGCAAGCTCATTCACAGGTTATCACCATTGCGGAAGCGCGCACCAAACCGAATGGCAGCACCGTTACCGTCCGGGGAATTGTAACGAACGAAGATGAACTCGGCACCATCCGTTACCTGCAGGATGGCACCGGCGGGCTAGCTGCCTATTCCAGCTCCATGAGCAATGTGCAGCGTGGTGATTCGGTGGAAGTGACCGGAGTGGTTGCGCCGTACAACAACCTTTTCGAGATCACTCCCGTGAACAGTTTTTCAGTCATTACTTCTGGAAATCCGGTTCCGGCACCGAAGCTGCTCACGATGGCGCAGGGTTATGTGGAAGCTTACGAAGGGCAACTGGTGCGGTTCAACAACAGCACTTTCATTTCAACCGGTAACTTCCAAACAGCGAGCGCCAACTACGATGCCACGGATGGTTCGCTGGTTTCTGCAGAAGTCCGCATCAATTCCACTTCCAACATTGCCGGTACACCAATTCCCGGCGGCGCCATTGACATCATCGGCATCATGAGCCAGTTCCAGAGCACGTATCAGTTGTTGCCCCGCGACCTCAGTGATCTGGTGGCGCAGGGCAATCCGCCGGTATTCACTTCCACATTATTTCAGCACAACATCACCACCTCTTCATTCGAAGTTTCTTTTAACACACAAAATCCAGGCAACACGATTCTGTATTACGGCACCACCACTGCGCTGGGAAGCATGGTGAGCAATGCCACACTCACCAACGTGCACAATCTCGGCATCTCCAGTCTCTCGCCCACCACACTATACTATGTAAAAGCAGCCACCGTGAGCAGCAGCGGCGATACATCCTTCTCTTCCATTACTCCCATGTTCACGCAATCGCTTTCATCCGGCACCATCACCTGCTATTTCACACGCGACGTGGACAACAGCGTGGCGCAGGGTGTGAACGCCAAAACACTTCCACAATTGATGGATGACTCACTCATTGCTTACCTCAACCGCGCCAAGTACACACTCGATATTGCGATCTATAACATGGACAACAGCAACGGCATTGTGGACGCTATCAATGCGGCTTATAACCGTGGCGTGGTAGTGCGGGTGATCGGCGACGGAGATAATATGGACGGATCTGCATGGGGATTACTTCAGGTAGGAAGCAATAACAAAAAATTAAGCCCCACCACGGAGCAGTACGGTATCATGCACAACAAATTCGTGATTATTGACGCGAACTCCACAGAACCTGAAGAGGCGATCGTTTGGACCGGCTCGATGAACTTCACCAGCCAGCAGGTTAATACCGATGCAAACAACGTAATCATTTTTCATGACCAGAGTTTGGCGAAAGCATACCAGATGGAGTTTGATGAAATGTGGGGCGGACTTTTCGGGCCGGACAAATCAAACAACACTCCCAAGGAATTCAACATCGGCGGCAACCGGGTGGAACTGTACTTCAGTCCGAGTGATGACACGGAATCAGAAATCAAGAACACGGCTGAAACCGCTGATCACGATCTCGAGTTTTGTGTTTACTCTTTTACACGCATCAACATCACCTATTCCATTGACGACCGCACGCAGGCCGGTGTGTGGGGCGCCGGTATTATAGATGACACCGCAAACCTCAGCTATGGATACGACATTCTCACATCCGACATGCCCGGTCGCGTATTCGTTGCCAACCACAGTTACCTCGTTCATAATAAGTACATGTTGGTAGACGCCAATGCGCCCGGTTTGGATCCCCTTGTGCTCACCGGCTCACACAACTGGACCAACTCGGCACAAACACGCAATGATGAAAACACGGTGGTCGTGCACAACGCTTCCATCGCCAATCAATATTATCAGGAATGGGTGAAGCGTTACAAGGATGAGGGCGGAACCACATTGCCATCGTATATCGTAGCTGTGAGTGATCCGGTGAATCATGCAATGTCGCTGAATGTTTATCCCAATCCGGTGAATGATGTGATGTACTTCTCGCTGGAAGATAATTCACCTGCTTCCATTCAAATCATAGACATGAGTGGACGCATCATCAGTGAAGCTGTAGTGAACAGCCAGTCATACCTTGATGCCTCTGCGCTGAGCAACGGGCTATATCTTATGAAGGTGACGCAGGGAAACCAGAGCGGATTGGTGAAGTTTGTGGTGAGCAGATAAGAAGCGGATAAAAGCAGACACTCAAAGCGGTCAGCAAATTTGCTGACCGCTTTTTTCATTTTCGCATCCGCCGGAACGAAGGCACATTCGTTTTATACTTATTTCTCTTATGTTGCATCTTGATCAATCGAAGTATGAAACGGTGGTGGTTAATTCCGGTCATTTTAGTTTCCTTTTTTCACTCAGTGAGAGGGCAGGAAAAATCCATTGCATTCAAACACCTCACCTCTGAAGACGGGCTTTCGGATAACCAGGTCACGTGCATGCTCCGCGACAGGCAGGGATTCCTGTGGATCGGAACAAAAGACGGACTGAACCGCTATGACGGGCGCGACTTTTATATGTTCCGCCACCGTGCCGGTGACAGCACTTCACTTTGCAGCAACAACATCACTTGCCTGGCTTATGATAATGACTCCATCCTTTGGATCGGAACGTCGGTTTCGGGTTTCTGTTCCTATGATTTCAGAACGCAAAAATTCAAAACCTACCATAAGGATAACACCCCTCTTGGTTCTAACAGCATTAACGTCATCCGTTTCGATTCCGTGAGGAATTGCCTCTGGCTTGGTTTAAACAACGGGGGGCTGCAACTCTTCCATCTCAAAACAAAAAGCATGGCAACTCCGGATACAAAAAGTTCTTTAGACATTGAAATGCTTGGAGCAGTAAGAAGCACCTATGATATTGTTTTCAAGAACTCAACTCCCTTTATTGCCTCCCTGACGGAATCATTGAAAAAGCTGGCAAACCTTTCATTCAAAAAGAGAACGCCGGGATCTCCGCTCGAACCTGCCTTAACCATCAATGCGGCGCTGGCAGCAAGTGACGGAAATATTTGGTGCGGTGCCTGGGATAATGCGCTGCATCAATTCAATGATGATGCAAAATTGGTTCAGAGTTACATATTCGATGGGTCACAAAAACTAAATTACTCAGCGGACGAAATCATCAGTCTTGCAGAAGATGCGGATCATATCCTGTGGTGTGGAACAAAAAATTCCGGACTTCATTTCTTCGACTTAAAAAGCAAAACCTTTCTCACCCGGGTGCATCTTTCTGAAGCAGTAGCTTCGAGGGTGTACTGTATTTACAGGGATCATTTTAACCGCATGTGGGTCGGAACAGGGCAGGGTTTATATATTCATGATCCGCTCCAAAACCAGTTTGAGGTGACGCTGCTTCCTTCTGCCGAAGAAAAAATCAGCTGTAAGGTATTTGACGGTGTGAAGACTGCCAGCGGAGCAGAATACATTGCTGCCGCATGTGGATTGTATTATCGATACAAAGGAGAAAAGCAATACCATTTTAAAACCTTTGACTACCGGGGTGAAAGAATTCAGTTGACCAGCATTCATCGAAGCCGGGATGGAAATATCTACATCGGAACCAATAAAACAATTTTCATTCTTGATACGGCATCCATCGAATTGAAGGTGATTCGTTCAAATGAAAAATTGAAAAATGTCAACTTCTATTCACTTTACTCTTCGCGTTTCAACTGCATCACGGACGTATGGGTTGGTGAAAGGAATTTGATCTGCGGATTGCCGTATGGTCATACGGCGATGATAGCTGACCCGGAGAGGAAAAATTTGTTTTGGCTCAGTCAGGGACGAGGCGACACTGTCATCATCGAAAATCTCTTCCGGAAAATGTTTGTGGATTCAAGCAACCGCATGTGGATTTGCGGAGCGTCGCAGGGAATCACGCAGTTCATACTGCCGCCTGAATTCCATCCTGATTCATTTCCTGTTTCCGATACGGCCTTCCATAAAATTTTCCTGTATGAACGTGAGTGGAAAAACAAAAGAGGGACTGCTGCAAACACAGTCAATGACGTCTATGATATTGCAGAGAACAACGATGGCAGTTTTTGGCTTACCTCAGAGGTTTCAGGACTGATCCGGTTTTATCCGGAAAATGATACCATGCCATTCTCCTTTGTACAAGGCAGCTTCCAGTCATTGCAGGGACTGGCAAAACAGGATGAAGAAAATCTTTGGATCATTACTTCCAAAGGACTATTGAACTACATTATTCCGAAGGGAGTCTATAAACTATTCGATTCAAAACAAGGCGTGCCGCAGGGTTTCAGCGGGTATTTTTTTAATGACAATGATTCCATCCTCACTGCCGGTTTTGAAGGTGGTTTTATTTCATTTAACCCCCGGCAAATAAAAAGAGACGAGGAGAAACCGCAGGTACAAGTGACCCGGCTGTGGGTGATGGATGTTGCCAGTGATTCGCTCCTTTTGAACAAGCTGGTGCTGCGATACGACCACAACTTTCTGAAATTTTATCTGTCATCGAATTGCTTTACCAACAACGACCAGGTCACATACACTTATCAGCTGACCGGCATTGATGACGGGTGGAGAAACAACGAGACCAATCCGTTTATCACGTACACCAACTTACCACCCGGAAAATATCAGCTAAGATTCAAAGCCATGAACAGCGATGGAGTGGAAAGTGAGGTGCATTCCATTCCAATTGTGATAGTCCCTCCCTTTTATGAAACCATTTATTTCTACGTGTTGATTGCTGCAACCATCATGGCCGGTGCGTATGCTTTCTACCGTTACCGCATCCGGCAGATTCTGAAAATTCAGGAAGTGAGAAACAAAATTGCACGCGATCTTCATGATGATATCGGTTCCACCATCGGAAGTATCAATCTCTACAGTCAGGTGGCAAACCTGAAACTGAATGAGAAAACCAGCGAGGAAGTAAAAAGCATCCTTGACAAGATTGAAACATCATCACGTGAGATCATTGACAAAACCGGCGATGTGGTTTGGGCGGCTAATCCCGCCAATGATTCACTTAAAAACCTGTTGCTGAGAATTGAAAGTTATTCGGCATCCGTATTGGGTGCCGCAGGCATTCAATTCAAAATCATTTGCGACGAAAAACTTTCAGAATCATTCCTCGAAATGGATGAGCGGAAGAATCTTTTTCTCATCTGCAAAGAAGCCATTCATAATATCATCAAGTACGCGCAAGCCACGGAAGTATTGATCTCTTTCACCAAAACCGGCGGGCACCTGAAACTCCTCATCACGGACAACGGCATCGGCTTCCAGCATAGGGAGAATGCCTATAACGGGAATGGGCTAAAAAATATGAAGGCGCGCGTGGAAGGCCTGAAGGGAACCCTCAATATACACAGCGAGCAAAACAACGGTACCTCCATTGAAATCGTTGTCTGACGCTGCCTTTCCCTTTCCTATTTGGTAGGTGGTATGCACCACCTTCCCGGGGCCGTTAACCATAATTGGTTATTGCCCGGCGAACTTTTTCGTTCAATGTTTACCGGCACATTCTTCACTTATCAATCAGACAAAAAATTAGCACATGAAAAAAGTAAACGCACTTCAACACAAAGAACTGCTCTCCCGTTTGCTGAGGGTTTGCTTCGTATTTGCTGCCTTTGCGAACCTGAGTATCGCTGTGGTCGCCCAACCCCTATTTACGAGAACCACATTCAATGACACCTACACGGCGATTAGTACCGGCAGTGGTGCAACCGTTTCTACGGCGACGGGAAATGATGTGAATCAAACAGCCATTCCACTCGGCTTTACATTCAACTATGCCGGGACGAATTACACAACCATCGGATTAAATACCAATGGTCTTTTATGGTTCGATGCCACGGCGCCATCCACTACTGACGGCAACTCCAATAATCGTCTTTATTCAACCCTTGGCACCGATCAGAATATTACCGCCTGGTGGGTTGACATGACAGATGATGCATCATCAGATATCCTTTATCAAACGCAGGGATCTGTTGGTAGTCGCACGTTTACAGTTCAGTACACCAACTATCCGCATTATCAGGGTAGCGGTGGAACCAACGTGCGCCTCAATTTCCAGGTGATTCTTTATGAAACCACCAATGTGATAGAGCTTCGATACGGGTCAATGGCCATCACCGGTGCTCCTACTGCTTCTGAAGGTGCTTGTATAGGAATTGAATATGGCGCAGGAGGCCCGCCCAATTATATTGATGCCGTTACCGGTTCGTCGGCCATCGGACACATGATGCTAAGCCCGCTTGTGGCCTGGCCCACATATAATTTCCGCTTTACTCCCGGATCACCCACGCCCATTGCAGGCGGCACATACAATGTGGGTATCGGACAAACATATCCAAGTATTACCCTTGCAGTTGCTGACTTGAATCACCGGGGAATTTCCGGTCCGGTAACACTCAATCTCACCGATGCACAATACGATACTACTGCGGCTAACGGAAGCAACATCTTCCCCATTTTTGTTGGGCCGGTTGCCGGAACCAGTGAGGTGAATACGCTCACTATCTCAAAAACAGGTACCCCTGCTACCCTCGCGTATCATGGCTCTCCCATAACTTCAGGAGCTTTTGCAAATGCGAACAGCACTACTACGTTAGGAGATGAAGTAGAGCCAATTCTCGGTTTGTGCGCTTCTTATACAACTATCAGCAACGTGAATCTTATCTCACATGGAACCGCACCGCATAAAGTGGAAATTGGTCTTGAACTTTTTGAAGCGGACGATATCCTTGGTGCCCAGCATAATCTTCTGGATAAAATAACCGTAGACCTCGACCGGGCCAATACCAGCACGACGGGGATTTTTTCAAACAACACTACTGCTCCCGGCGGAAGTCCCGGCACAAACTCTTACAATATCTACCGCGATATTACGGTGCGCGATTGTGCTAAGGGGATTCTCATTGAGGGAGTGAGTAGTGCCAGCGGTGATTACGATCATGACAATCAAATCATCACCTCGTCATGCAACATCTTCAACACGGTGGGAGATCCCAATGTGGCGAATGATATCGGAGCCGGCGGCGCTACCTATGGAATCTGGATTCAGGGGCAGAGCAATTTTATCTTACGTAACACCATAATCCAGAACGTAAGCACCACGAGTTCTTCGAGCGCCATAGACGGTCTGCTCGTTACTTCATCACCGGGAAGCTGCGAGATCAGCAACAACATTATTCGCGACATCAAAAGAAATAATACCGCACTAAGCAGTGTTGCCATCCTCACCGGAATGAGGATTGAACATGCTAACGAGATTAACAATTATAAGATCTTTAACAACAGTATTACCGGATTGCAATCATCTTATACAGGTGTCGCCACGGCAACTCGCGCGGTGAGGGGGATATTTTTCAATGACACAGGTGCCGGCACAAACACATTTGAAATCTGGAACAACAGCATCAGCATTGACGGAAGCAGTTTCGCTAACGCATCTAATGCATGTATTCAGTTTCTCGATGGACAGGACTTCACGATTATCATGAAGAATAATGTTCTTGCAAATTTTACTACCGCCCAAACCGGAGTTGCAAAGCATTATTGCATCATTTCATCACAAACTGACCGATATGGTCTCAGCGGCTCGTTAAGCAATTACAATAATCTGTATATCGCAAACGATCAGGGTACATCAGGATTCGTTGGGCTGGGTAATGCCACCAACTACGCCACGCTCGCAGATTGGCAGGCAGGTATGAGTTTTAATTCAGGTACTGATGCTAACTCGCAGGTTGGCAATCCCAACTTTGTAAACAACGCAACGGATTTGCATCCTACATCTGCGTCAACTTCTTTAGATGGAACAGGAACTACACCGCCGGTCTATATCACAACCGAATTGGATTGCAGAGCAATAACAACTCCGTATGACATCGGATGTTATTGGGCAGGATGCTGGGCTGAAGGCGGAACTATCTCGCCAATAACAGCATCAGTGTGTGCACAGCAAACATATGTGATGTCATCAACCGGCTATTCATCTTATCCAGGCATCACTTATCAATGGCAGAGTGCCACCACATCAGGAGGACCATACAATAATGTAACGGGCGGAAGCGGTGCAACTACTACTACTTATACAACCGGAAAGTTAAACCCGGGAACCTATTATTATGTGTTGAAAGTGACATGCCCCGGAGGATTAACGGATTATTCCGATGAATTAACCGTTACGGTCAATTCATTGCCTGCGGCAACTATTACTCCTGCAGGACCCACCACATTCTGCAGCGGTGGCAGTGTGGTGTTGAATGCATCAGGCGGAGCAAGCAGATCCTATCAATGGATAAAAGGTAATGCCAACATTGCGGGCGCCACACTATCATCCTACACAGCAACCACCGGAGGAAGTTACAAGGTAGTGGTGACCAACACAACCACGGGATGTTCCAAAACATCATCCGTCACTTCAGTGACCGCGAACCCATTGCCTGCAGCCACGATCACTCCACAGGGTCCTACCACTTTCTGCCTGGGTGATAGCGTGGTGTTGCAGGCCAACACCGGAGTTGGCTTGACTTATAAGTGGAAAAAAGGAGCGAACTACATCTCCGGTGCAACACTGTCTGCCTACACGGCCAAAACACAGGCCAGTTACAAAGTGGAAGTGACCAATTCTAACTCCTGTTCTAAAACATCAGCCGGCGTACAGGTGACTGTTCCCTGCAAGGCAGAAGTATCAGTAATGGCTGATCAATCCATCTCCGTTTACCCCAATCCGGCCAGTTCGGTAGTGAACATTGATGTAACTACAGATGAAGATTTCAGAATAGAAATCACCAATGCTGCCGGTGAAAAGATGATCTGTGAAAAGAATCAACGGATAATTGATATTGAAGGTCTCGCAAGCGGTGTGTACCTGGTTAAAGTAATCAGTGCCGATTTCACGATCACGCAAAAATTAGTGAAGCAGTAACCACGAATGATCCTGTGCAGTAACGCTTTCAATAACAGGGTTGGTTGAAAATCCGTTAATGCAGGAACACAGGCGGCATGTTTGATAGGCATGCGGGCAATCTCCCGGAGTTTGCGGGAGATTGCTTCCTTGCCTGAAAGTCAAAACCGCATAGAGGAAAGTCAACAGGATCCAGGCATAAATAACCGGATCATATTTTATTCAATTACCCGAAAGATGGTCACCTTTACAATGAATCGCATCCCATGAACAAGCAAATCCGGGTTGTATGCTTTGATGACAACAAGAATTTCCGCGACTCGGTTACCCTGCTGCTTTCCACCACACCCCACATCCGTGTGCAGGAATCTTATGATTCGTATGACGGTATCACGGAAACCATTAAGATACTCGAACCGGACGTGGTGCTGATGGATATTGATATGCCTCCGGTGAGTGGAATAGAAGCCGTAAAAATTCTGCGTGCTGAATTCCCGGAATTGCCCGTGCTCATGCTTACAGGATTTGAAGACGATGAAAAGGTTTTCTCAAGCATCCTTGCCGGAGCCAATGGCTACATCCTGAAAAATATCAAGATGGATTCACTGATTCAAAACATTGAAGAGGTGTGCAGCGGCGGAGCCCCCATGACACCCGTGATCGCACGCAAGGTTTTAATTCAATTCGCGAAAACACAAACAGCTACTTCTCCCTCCAATGAAGAGTACAACATCAGCTCACGGGAACGGGAGGTTCTCCAGTTACTGGTTAAGGGAAAATCATACAAAATGATTGCCGCTGAACTTGATATACGCTATGAAACCGTTCACTCCCACATGCGCCGGATCTACCAGAAATTACATGTGAATTCAGCGGGCGAAGCCATTTCAAAAATCATCACGAAGAAAATTATCAGTTGATCGGCAAATTGCAAGTAACACTGCTTTATTCCTTTTCGCCGTGGTCGGTGTTTGACCACCGACCACTGAAGTGCAGCCATTAATGCTATTGTCGGTGTCGTGTTTTCGGAAGATAAGTTTAACGCCATTGTCGGTGGTCAAACACCGACAATTAAAGCGTAGCCGTTCCGTATTTTTGATTGAACATGGTTTACCCCATTGACAATCCTCCGTACTTCTACACCGCAACCATTCTTAACTGGAATCTGCTGCTGGTAAAGGATCAGTAAAAATACTATATCATGAACAGTCTGAAATTTCTGGTGCAGGATCAGCGAATCTATCTCTACGGGTTTGTGATTATGCCCAACCACATTCACCTCGAATGGATGATGCGCGGCGACCACATCCTTGGCGAAGTGAAAAACAGTTTCATGAAGTTCACCGCACAGCAGATGAAGCTCGATATGCTGAAGAACAACGATCCCGCATTGCTCAATTTCAAATCCACTCAACGGGATCGCAAGTTTCAGATTTGGGAACGCAATGCACTATCCATTCCTATCTACTCCCGTGAGGTGATGGAACAAAAACTTGAATACATTCACAATAATCCCGTGCAAGAGAAATGGCGACTGGCAGATGTGCCGGAAGATTATTACTTTTCAAGTGCGCGTTTTTATTTGCTGAACATTGATGACTGGGGATTCATCACGCATTACATGGAGCATGTTTAAGTTATTTTTGAATCAAGTTAAACCATGGGGCTCACGCTTCAGTGGTCGGTGGTCAAACACCGACCACGGCGTTCGCACAGCAACACCAACGAGGGCAGGAATATAGTTGACGTTGTTTCATAATTTTGCCCTCTCACAAAAAATTACATCCAATAACATTTTAAAGCTGACCATCATGAACAAAGGAATTTCATTCGCTCTTTTTGTCATCGCAGGATTTCTATTTTCATCCTGCGCTCCTACCCTCCAGGTTCATACCGACTATGATCATTCTGCTAATTTTTCCCAGTACCACACGTTCGCTATGGCGAAATTGACTGAGGAACAACAATCGCTTAATGAACTCAATGCCGAGCGGATCATCAGTGCGGTAAAATCACAGATGACGGCAAAAGGCTTCCAGGAAAACACGACCAATCCGGATTTAATCGTGAATGCAGTCACCGTTATTAAGCAGCAAAATCAGTTGAACGTAAACACTTATGGCGCTGGCGGACTTTACAGACCTTATCTTGGATTTGGCGGCGGAACAGTTACTGAAAGCAGTTATGATGACGGCACCCTGATCATTGATGTGATTGACAATAAAACCAACAAACTGATCTGGGAAGGAACCGGCAATACACAAGCAAATCAACAACTCAGCAACCCTGATCAAACGATTCCGCAATGGATACAGCAGATTATGGCTGGATTTCCGCCGGGGACTTCATCTAAATAGCAAATGGGTTGTAAAACAAAAAATTTCCAGAATAAAATCCGCTTTGCGACCGCATGGCGGGTTTTTTTCTGTACTTGCATTGATTGCTGGTTAAGAAGAGCACCGCTTCAAAGGAAACGGCGATCACAGATTTTTTATATTTCACCCTTGGTTGGTATCCCTGCCAACTACTTTTACGCCGCCCAATTCTCTTTGTCCAAACTTCTATATTGAATCGCCTCGGCGAGATGTTCGATTTTGATCTCTTCCGTTCCTGCCAGATCAGCAATGGTGCGCGACACTTTGAGAATGCGGTCATACGCCCGCGCTGAGAGACCGAGTTTTTCCATCGCAGTTTTAATCAGGTTCTCTCCGGCCGGAGGAATCCTGCAATGCTCCCGCATCAGTTTCGCACTCATCTGCGCATTGGCATGAATGCCTTTCTCTTCCTTAAACCGTTCTTCCTGTATCTGCCGCGCTTTGATTACCCGCTCGCGAATGGAAACACTCTTTTCCGTGGCCTTCATGCTCGACAATTCCCTGAACGGAACAGGTGTCACCTCCACATGCAGATCGATGCGATCCAACAAAGGCCCTGAAATACGATTCAAATATTTCTGAACCACTCCCGGTGCACACACACATTCTTTTTCCGGATGATTATAGTAGCCGCACGGGCAAGGATTCATTGCAGCGACAAGCATGAAGCTCGCAGGATAATTCACTGAAAATTTTGCTCTTGAAATGGTGACGCATCGTTCTTCCATCGGTTGGCGCAGCACTTCCAGAACCGTTCGTTTGAATTCGGGCAATTCATCGAGAAATAAAACACCGTTATGCGCCAGCGAAATTTCTCCGGGCTGTGGATTGTTTCCGCCACCCACGAGCGCCACATCACTGATGGTGTGATGCGGAGAGCGGTACGGTCGAATGGAAATCAAAGAGGACTCAGCGGCCAGTTTCCCCGCCACCGAATGAATCTTGGTGGTCTCCAGCGCTTCAAATAATGTAAGCGGCGGAAGAATGGACGGCAACCGTTTCGCCAGCATGGTTTTGCCTGCGCCGGGCGGCCCAATCAAAATCACGTTGTGTCCGCCGGCCGCGGCGATTTCGAGAGCGCGTTTGATATTCTCCTGCCCTTTCACATCGCTGAAATCAAATTCAAGATGCTCTTGCTGTTCGGCAAATTCCTTTCGGGTGTCAACGACTATTTGTTCGAGTTGCTTCTCGCCGTTGAAAAACTCCACCACATCCTTTATCGTCTCCGCACCGAATACTTTCAGGTTGTTGACGATGGCGGCCTCCCGTGCGTTTTGTTTAGGCAGAATAAATCCTTCGAACTGTTCTTCCCGTGCCTGTATGGCAATGGGCAACGCGCCCTTAATAGGTTGCAGCGTGCCATCCAGCGATAGCTCTCCCATAATGATGTAACGGCTGAGTTGCGCACCATCCAGCTGGTTGGTGGCGGCCAGTATGCCGATTGCAATAGGCAAATCATACGCTGATCCTTCTTTGCGTATGTCAGCCGGCGCCAGGTTGATGACCGTGCGCTTGCGCGACATGCGGTAGCCGCAATACTTCAGGGCCGCTTCTATACGCTGCATGCTCTCTTGCACGGCCTTGTCCGGCAAGCCCACGAGAAATGTTTTGGCACCGCGGCCTACGCTGACCTCCACCGTAACCGTAAGCGCATCAATGCCATTGACGGCGCTGCCGAACGTTTTGGCAAGCGTGACTATGGGTTGGTCACCAAACGCACCAAAGAGTTCGTCGTCATCTTCCTGGAATTCGAATTCAGCCATTTAAACAAAGATAACAATACTGACACATGAAAAATATCATACGAAATGGGTCGAAATGTCCTTAACAGACCTTTTCGTTTTGATTAATTTTGCTAGTAAACCAAAAGGGGGTACTATGAAACTAACCAAGCAAGATTGGGTGCGTAAGGGCTTCGAAATGCTCAGCACCGAGGGCTATCATGCCATCATGATTGATTACCTGTGCGCTAAATTCAAAATCACCAAAGGTTCGTTTTACCACTACTTTGATGGTATTGACGAATACGTAAGACTGCTGGTGAAAGAATGGGAGAAACAGGTGATGATGCGCCTCGAAACCGTAATGGCAGGCGCAACCACACCGGAGGAAAAAATCAACCGCATGGTTGAATTCTCTTTCGGATTTTCAGGCCGGCTCGAGCTTTCGCTCAGAGCATGGGCCCTGCACAACAAGCTGGTGAAGAACTTGCTGATCAAGATGGAACTGCGCCGTATTGAAATCATGAGCGGTTTGTTTGAAGAACTGGGACTCACAAAAAAGAAAGCGCGTGAAATGGCCGAATTGGCCCATGCCTCCTGGATCGGTATTCAAACCTGCAACATCGAAGGCGTGGTGAACCGCGAGCAATGCATACAGCTCATCAATGATCTCATGCAGCTCATGATTCGCAGGCAGGTTTCGGAAAAAGCATAGCAGCATCTTTTCTGAACTAAAAGCCACTCATCGGTTCTTAAAAATGAGTGGCTTTTACTTTTGGGGTTATTCGCATGATGATCGTTAGCCCGCAGGATGATTTTCATCAGTTTTGACACCCGCATTCTGTTTATCTTCGGCCGCGATTGAATTTCATGTAACGTGAACGCGGGTATGCAGTGGTCTCCTGAGTTTTTTTCGCTGCTTCTGGGGCAATCATCACATTTTATCGGGATTTCCTCTCCTGAAAACGAACGGCTGGTTTGGGTAAACAATGCCGGCCTGCAGATTTTTGAGATCGGTAAAAAGCAAATGGAAAAAGGAATGAGCGTCAAAGAGCTGTTCCGCGAAGTTCCTTTAGAGTTCACTGCCTATTGCCGGAATCTTCAAAAGAAGAATGATGAAACCTTCACAGGGATTTATGAATTTGTAACTTCAAAGAAGACGGAATTCCGGGGGTTATTTGTATGCGAGCCGTTTGCCTATGTAAAACAATCTTATCATCTCATCACCATTATTAACGCGGCAAGCTTGTCAACTCTTTCTTCCGATTCGGGTAAAGACAAGGAGCGTTTCCGGGTATTATTTGATCATGCTACCGTGGGTATGCTGGTTACCGATCATAAAGGCATAATCAGCACACTCAATCCTTTTGCGGAAATACAATTCGGGTATCAAAAGGGTGAGCTCATCGGAAAAACCATTGAAGTGCTCATCCCTGAAAACCTGCGCATGAGGCATGAAGAACTCCGGACCCGATTTACTCAATCGCCGCAAAACCGCCCGATGGGCATCGGGCTGGACCTGTATGGCCGAAAGAAGGACGGCAGCACCTTTCCGGTGGAGATTAGTCTGAGCCATTATGAATTCAACAGGCAGATGTTCGTGATCGCTTTCATCAACGACATCACCGTACGCAAACAGGCGCAGGAAAATATGTTGCGCCAGAAAGTGGCAGCTGAAAAATATTCGGAAGAAGTGAAGCGGCTGAATGAGGCCCTCGAGCGCCGCGTGGAAGAACGCACTACCGTACTGCGCGAAACCCTTCACCAGCTGGAGAAGTCGAAAGAAGAACTGGAGGTGGCCCTGGAAAAAGAAAAAGAATTGAGTGATCTCAAGTCGCGGTTCGTATCTATGGCCTCACATGAATTCCGCACCCCGCTCAGCACCATCCTTTCTTCCGCTTCACTCATTGAACGCTACCAGGGCGCCGATGATAACGAAAAACGGCAGCGTCACATTCACCGCATCAAGGAAAACGTAAAGAACCTGAACGACATCCTGGAAGACTTCCTGTCACTGGGTAAACTGGAGGAAGGATTGATCAAGCCCAAACAGGAACCCATCGGCATAGCTGATTTCATTTCCAATATTGTCCATGATGTGAGTGAAGTGAAAAAGGATCAGCAGAAATTTCTTTACACGCATGCCGGTGAAACAGAATTTCCTTCAGACAAGTACCTGCTGAAAAATGTGCTGATCAACCTGCTCTCGAACGCCATCAAATTTTCAGGCGATGAGGATGCCATTGAAGTGAGCAGTGCCGTCACAAAAGATTCACTCACCATCCGGGTGAAGGATCACGGCATCGGTATTAGCCAGGATGACCAGGAACATCTGTTTGACCGTTTTTTCAGGGGAAAGAATGCTCTTAACATCAAAGGCACCGGGCTGGGATTATTCATCGTTTCCAAATATATTGAACTGCTTAACGGTTCCATTGAATGCAGAAGTCAGCTGAACGAAGGAACCGAATTCATCATCACCATTTATCCAATTAACGATTGACCTATGAAAACCATTTTGCTCATTGAAGACAACAAGGATATACGTGAGAACACTGCTGAAATTCTCGAGTTGTCCAACTATCGCGTACTCACGGCGGAGAACGGAAAAATCGGTGTGGAGATCGCACACAAGGAACCCCCTGATCTCATCATCTGCGACATCATGATGCCGGTAATGGATGGTTACGGCGTGTTGCATGCATTGGGCAAAACCAAAGAAACCGCTTCCATCCCGTTCATCTTCCTCACGGCAAAAACAGAACGCACCGATATGCGCAAGGGCATGGAGATGGGCGCTGATGATTACATCACTAAGCCCTTTGAGGAAATCGAACTGCTCAATGCCGTGGAAGCGCGGCTGAAAAAAGCGGATGCACTCAAGCGCGAATACCCCCAGGGCATTGAAGGTGTGCGCGAGTTTCTGGAAGAAGCCCGGCGCATCCAGAGCATTCAGCTGGTTTCGGCCGACCGCGAAACGATCAACTATAAAAAGCGACAGCTTATATTCAAAGAAGGGCAGCGCCCGCAGAATCTGTTTTACATCCAGAAAGGCAAAGTGAAAGTGTACCGCCAGAATGAAGAAGGAAAGGAACTCATCACCGGCATTTACACCGAAGGCGATTTTTTTGGCTACACCGCATTACTGGAAGAAAAGGCGTATGACGATAATGCCGAAGGGCTTGAAGAATCGGAGATCATGCTCATTCCGCGCAGCGACTTCAACCTGCTCATCAACTCAGATCCCACCACCGCAGGCAAGTTCATTCGCATGCTGGCCAATAATCTTTCTGATAAGGAAGAGCAGTTGCTCAAGCTCGCTTACAACTCCGTTCGCAAGCGCGTGGCCGATGCATTGCTGCTGGTGTACGAACGTTACAAGAAAACCAGTGGTGACAAGCCCATGCTCGCATTCACCCGGGAAGATCTGGCACAGGTGGTGGGCACGGCCACGGAATCCCTGATCCGCACGCTCAGCGATTTCCGTCAGGAAAAACTCATTGACATCAAAGAAGGAAAGATCACCATTCTGAATGAAGACAAACTGAAATACATGCTCAATTAACAGCAGCACTTCAGTTACCCCCTATGTTAAAAGAATTGCGTTGCCTACTTCTTCGCAAACGCTTCACTGATCTCGTATCCCTCGGTGTTCTGCAGGGAGAGTGACCAGTGACTGGTGAGTCCCGTTTCAATCCACATGTTGCCGAACTTACGGTACACCCGGGCGTGTAAGCCGTATTCGTTTTCGAGCGTGTCGAGCAAATCCTTCACCGTGCAGTCGGGCTCAATGGAAACGGTACCGCTCACATGCTTATCGCGGATGGCCGACAACTTTTTGTTTTTAGGTATGATCTCGGCTTTGGGAGACGCAACCGCACCTTTCTTGACCATGCTGATGAATTCAATTTTCAGAAAAGGATATTCATCAGAAAAATCTTTCTGAACCTCTTCAATGGTCCGGCTGTCATCCACTAAAATCTGCACGTCTGTTCCTGGCTTTTGGGCAACATTGTATTTCCTGGCGGCCGGGTCATATTTCCGGCACATGAGCCCCGTATGGGGGCACGACGCTAAGTACAGAAATTTCATTCGCCTCAGTTAATGAGATTCGTCATACCCTTTAGTGAAGAGCATCACTCACTATAAATCTTTTCTGCGGAAATACCGGTTGCCAAACCAGAGCGGCAAGAGCGACCACAGCACGAGCAATGCAAGCGCCGTAACCGTTCCGGAAATGGAGCCGAGGAATTTCTGAAATACCGCTCCGGTGTATCCCATGAGGGCGGAGACATCGAGGCGAAGCAAAACCGATATGCGGCCCAGGTCCACCGGATTCAGCGCCGAGAGAATCATCATCACTTTCTCCATCGGGTAGTCGCTGAAGTAGAACAGCACCAGCAGGATGATGCCGTCGTACAGAATGGTAAAGTAAAACCACAGGAGCAGCGATACGCCGATGCCCCTTGCCTTGTCATTCGTAACCACCGCGCTCCAGATGGCAATGGCCACAAAGACAAAAGTGAGCAGCACGCCCACGAGGATGAGAAATAAACTGGTGGCACTCACGCCGAATGTTATTGCCGGAATGCCGATTCCGAATACCAGTGCCAGCGTAAGGGAAAGCGCCAGGCCGAGAAACTCGCTGAAGAAAAGACTGCGGCGGCTCATCGGCTGCGCCAGCAGCATTTCAATAAACTCCCGTGAGTTGTAAAAATGAATGGTGCCGAAGATGATGCTCACCAAAGGCACCAGCAGCAGCACGATGTTGAGCAAACTCAAAACGGATTTCGACGGATCGCTTTCAAGGTAGAACAGCGCATAGGAAAACACGAACAGCAGCAGGGCATAGGCAAGCACCATGCGGCTCCGCAGCACATCGTACAACACATATTTTAAAACCTTCAGGGTTACCATATCATTTAATTACGGTATCCGCCGTCCGCGAATACGCTTCAATCAAAGCGCGGCTCAGTTTGTTAGAGCCGGTTTTCGTTTTCAATTCACTCAACTGTCCATAAAATTTCAATGTGCCATCATGCAGCAGCATCACCTGGTCAGCCAGTTCTTCCACATCCGACATATTGTGCGTGGTGATTACAATGAGTTTCCCTTCCGTGCGGCATGAAAGAATTTTTTCTTTCAGTATTTCACTGGCCGCCGGATCGAGGCCGGCCGTGGGTTCATCAAGAATGAGAATGGCCGGGTTGAAGAGAAACGCAAGCGCGGCATTCACTTTCTGCCTCATGCCGCCGCTGAGCGTGCTCATCCGTTTCTCTCCGATCAGTTCAATATTGAAAGCGCGGTAGAGCTCTTCATCATAATCACCGCGGTGCTGCCGGATGTCTTTGATCATTTCAAATAACTGCTTCACCTTGATGTTATCCGGAAAGCGGTTGATCTGCGGCATGTATCCGATTGCGCGCCGGTAATTCCACGAGCGGCCTACCTGGTGACTGTTGACCACAATTTTCCCTTCATCAGGAATCACCAATCCGAGGATGCACTTGATCATGGTGGTTTTACCGGATCCGTTGGGGCCGATGAGGCATACCACCTGGCTGCGTCCGAAGTCAACCGAAAGGTCTTTCACCACCTGCAGCCGCCCGAATGATTTGGAAAGATGGCTAAGTCGCAGCATGGTTATAAGGTTTCATTTTAGGAGTATCGTCCCGGAACTGTTCCGGTGTAATGGAAGGAATCACTTTCTCCGTTTGATCGAGCACATTCACCATGAAGCTGTGCAGCAGCAATACGGAATTGGGCACCTCTTCCACCAGTTTTGAATACAAACTTACAGGCCGGAAGGGCACATCACCCGTGCCGTCGCGGTTCAGGTCGTAACCACGGTACTTGTCCCAGTAGTTGGCGGCGAACTTGTTTTGGTTTTCACCTGCATTGGTGGTGACATCAAAAGTGTTTGCGGAGAAATTGTTTTCCGTAATAGTATCTGAATAACAGTCGCCGAGAATTTTCAGCGCCCATCCGTTTCTCACGATTTCATTTTTTGCAAAAAAACTTCTTGATGTTCCTTCGAGAAAAATGCCGGTGGTGTTGCGTTCAAAATGATTGGAGATAATACGGCTGTCGGTAAGTTCTTTCAGCAGCAAACCATAGGCGGCGCCGCCCCAGTTGTTTTCAAACCGGTTGAAATACATGTTCACGAATTTTGAATACATCACCGCCACTCCGGATCCGTTGTTGCGAAACGTGTTGGTGAAATACATATCATGATCAGAGAACATGAAGTGGATGCCGTAGCGAAGATTGTGCTCGCTGATGTTGTGGCTCACCTGTGTATATGTAACAAATTCGAAATAGATACCGTCGCGATGGCCGCTGATGTGGTTCCCGTCAATGAAAATGGAAGACGATTTCCAGCAGTGAATGCCGTTGCCCGAAGAGGTTTCCGTGGTGGCATTGCTCCGTATCTCGTTATTAAAAATGCTGCAGTCCCTGCTGTTGTCGCAGGTGATGCCGAAAAAATTATTGATGAGTTTGTTATTGGCGACAATGCATTGTTTTGCATTCGCGATGTGAATGCCGCTCAATTCCTTCAAATCACTTTTACCGGAATTCTGAATAACAAAACCGTCCAGCGTGACTCCGTTTGATTTAATGGTGATCACTTCATCTGCTTTCTTTCCGTCAATCACCGGGTAGCCGATGCCGCATAAACTGATCGGTTTGGTGATGATGATGTTTCCTTCAGCATAAACACCGGGTTGCACATTAATCACATCGCCGCTGTCGGCCGCTGCAATGGCCTGCTTCAATGTGTGAAACGGAAAGCCGGGACCCACGTCAATAGACCTTGCAGCCGAAAAGTTAACGTTGAACGAAGGCAAGAAAAAAAATAACAGTGCAATGCCTCTCCTCGCATCAAAGCTGCACCACGCAAACCTCTTCACCGTCAACCTGCCGTTCCTGTTTCTTCCGGTTTTCATAAGGAGGGAATAAATTCTGTTCACTTCACCTGCTTCATGGCTTCCTCCCATGTCCATACCTCGCCGCTGTATTGATCCCGGAATTGCTTCAACTGTTCTTCCGATTCAAATGCTGAAAGGAAAGCGCCCATCGGGCTGGGGAATTTTTCACTGTGCAGGTAAAATGCTTTAGTGGCATCAATCAGTTTGCGCGGCTCGGCCGGGCTCACCACCCACAGCGATGCTACTTCATCCTTCTTCACTTTTTCATGCCGCAGGTAGTTGATCATGCATTCACCCGAATCAAACTTGTACACTTTGCCTTTCTTCGTCACCAGCTCGGCGCCAAAGCGTTCATCTATGATGGCCATTTTGCACAAATCGCACTGATCGGTTCCGTAGGTAATCGGCTGCGGCTGCGCGCTGCACGAACTAAAGAACATGATGACGGTGACCATGAGACTCATGATGCGAATGTTTCTTTTTCTTCTACTCATGACTTTTCCTGAAATAAAATTCGTAAACCAAAATAAGCAATGAAACGGTGCCCATGCTCATGATGAGCGCGCCGCCAACATACGGAAACGAGCAGGCATGAAAATTCAGCAACTGCTGGCAACCAAGCAGCGGCGGCTGGTATGACATGCCGGGAATGATGATGGCCGCTTTGGGATCGAGGTTATGACCATATACATATTCCCAGTGCCAGAAACGGTAAATGCCGAAGGCCGCTATACCAAGGAAGAGGAAATACCACACGGCGAAAATCCATTTCCTTCCCAGCAAAGCCACGATCAATCCGGAAATAATCACTCCGATGATAACGCCGGTGATATAATGAAGCTCGGGAAACATATCGGCCGTGATGTGGCGCATGCCGATGTAGTGATTCAACCCGTTGATGATGTCCACATCGCCGCTCAGGTGATTCATCCAGATGTACATTCTCAATCCTTCAGGATACTGCGGTGCATTGAGCGTGATCTTCCATAGCGGAAACCAGAAGGACGGAATCATCACCAGGCAAATGGCAGCGAGAATGATTCTTGATGTCTTTTTCATAACTCAGAACTTTTTCAGACCATTCATTGATCTTGATTAAAACAGGATGCACATAACACGACGTCCTGTATCCTCATGAACCCGCCTCAGGTTTCATAGCCGTGTTATGTGAATCACATCTCTGCCTGCCACAGGCATCAGATGGCAGGCGCGGCATCACCCGTTCCCCACTTGAGGGGAACGTTGGACCCGGCCGGTGACACCCGCACATAGCCCTGCATTTCCTGGTGCAGCGCCGAGCAAAAGTCAGTGCAATAGAACGGCACGATACCGGTTTGCTTCGGCGTCCACTTCAGCGTGCATGTTTCACCCGGCATAATGAGGAGTTCCGCATTTTCTGAACCCTTAATAACAAATCCGTGTGGCGTATCCCAATCCTGTTCGAGGTTGGTTACATGGAAATAAACCACATCTCCCATCTTCACTCCTTCAATATTGTCCGGGGCGAAGTGTGAACGAATGCACGTCATGTACACATGTACTTCATTCCCTTTGCGTTCAACCCGTGTATCCTTCTCCTGCTTACAGGCATAAGGATTTTCATTCTCTTCCAGCTTGAAAATCTTCACCTGGTTTTTCGTCACCAGGTCGGCAGCAATACCCTGTGCATAGTGCGGCTCGCCGATGGTGGGGAAGTCATATAGCATCTTCATCTTGTCACCGCTGATGTCAATCAACTGGGCTGACTGAAACAGTTCAGGCCCTGTGGGCAGGTACCGGTCTTTGGTGATCTTGTTCATAGCCACCAGGTATTTCGCCCACGGTGTTTTAGAGTCACCGCCGGGTATGGAAAGGTGACCGAGTGAATAGTAAGTGGGAATACGATCCACCACTTCCCATGTTCCGAGCTTCCATTTTACCACTTCAGATGAAACAAAGAATGATGTGTAAGCATACCCTTTGCCGTCGAACTCAGTGTGCAACGGCCCCAAACCCGGTTTCTGTACTTCACCGGCCATGCATGCTTCATACTTGATGATGGGAATGCCATTCACATCACCATCATAACTTTTGTTCTTTATGGCCTC
>JAFDYS010000020.1:82916-86378 GCA_018267315.1 Bacteroidota bacterium
ACAATGTATTCACCGGTGGGATCGACATCACAGCCATGCGGTGATTTCGGGCACGGCATCAGGTACACCATATCGGCGCACTCTTTTGGATCAAGCATCTTCACCATGTCCAGCACTTCCGAAGTGGCCATCTGCTTCTTGTCATCCCACACATTGTGATAATATTTCGCATTCCAGTCTTTTGCTTTTCCTTGTGCGAGGTACTCTTCCGCTTTCTTCCAGTTCACGGCAGCAATAAAGTCTTTGTCATTCTGGCTGGCATTTACTTCAAGTAATGTATGCGCCTGTTCTGAATTGTAGCAGGAGAAGAAAACCCAGTCATGCGACGGGCCTTTTCCGGCATGTGATAAGTCATAGTCAAAACCCGGCATCAGAATTTGGAAGTTAATGTTCATATGGCCGGTTGTCGGATCCACTTTCACAAAGGTGAAGGTGCCTTTGAAGTTTTCCTTATAGCTGGCAATAGGCACATCGGTTTCATTCCCGATGGGAATGCTGAACCGCGTGGCCCCCACTACATATTCACTGTTTTCCGTAGTGAACGGCGAGGCATGGTTACCGCCGCTGTTTGGAATTTCCAGCGTTTCGGCCGTTCGGAAGGTGGAGAGGTCGATACGTGCGATGCGCGGTGTGTTGTTAGAGTTGATGAACAGCCAACGGCCATCCGGCGAACCGTTCGTCATGGAAAGTTCGGGATGGTGGGTATCATCCCAGGGCATGAATCCCTGTGTGGTCATCAGCATGGGTTTGGTTTCTTCGTTGAAACCGTAACCGTTTTCCGCGTTCACGGCAAATACGGGAATCACCTTGATCAACCGGCATGATGGCAAGCCGTAAACACCGATTTGCCCGCTGAAGCCGCCTGAAAGAAATTCATAAAACTCATCTTTTTGTCCGGGGGCGACGTACACTTTTTCGGCATTGTCACCGCCGCCTACAATGGTCTTCTTGCTGCTCTGGCATCCGTTCCAGATAAGCGCTGCAAACACAATGGCTCCAACGGCAATTGCTGCAGATTTGATGAAGGTTGATTTCATATTTCCTCCTTGTTTTTTTTGGGTGATGGAATTTTTGATTTTATGTGGTGGAGGGTTTTTATGCTAGTTGGTTGCTGCATCCTGCTGGCGGAAATACTCGAGGATATTGCGCGCCTGCTCTTCGGTAATGTTCTGGTTCGTCATCTGTGTGAGGTAGGTGGCAAGCAGTTCTTTCGCTATCGGATCCTCGGCCGTCATCTTATCAGGAACCATGATCTGGTTCATGATCCATTCCGGCTCGCGGCGCTTGGTTACACCTACCAGCCCGGGGCCCACATACTTCTCCGTTGACCATTTATGGCACGAGGTGCATTTTGCTTCAAACAATTCTTTACCAATGGCGGCCTTGTTCGCATCTATCGGGCCAAGGTCAACGTGTTTTACCGGTCCCACTCCGATATCTTTGGTAGTGGTGGCAGTGGGCTTGTATGAATCGTCAGAGGTGGCCGTGGTGTTTTCGCCCGATTCATTTTCTTCTCCGCCGCCCGATGAGCAGCTGACCACAAAGGCCACTATGCCAAAATACAGGAATGACTTGATGAGGTTTTTCATTTGCGGGAATGTTTTTGTGATTTTGATGTCGGACAAACATAGACGCGATCTAAAGAGCAGACGTATGACGTAACTCAGCCACAAGGGTGACAAAAGTCATCTTTGGCAACAACAGGTACCGTCTTTCCCTGCCATCTTTACCACTTCACTTTCAGGGAACAATCTTTGAACCCTGGTACGCTTACTGGTAACCGGGGGCAACCCCATTTACCTTAACTTTGACCTCCTTTCATTCAAAATCAAATCATGTTTGAATTCATTTCAAAACTCTTCGGCGGCAACAAGTCAGAGAAAGACGTGAAAGAACTGGAGCCGCGTGTAGAAGAGATCAACCGCTTTTTTGAGGAATACCAGTCGCTCAGTCATGATGAACTGCGCGACAAATCGGATGAGTTTCGCCGGCGCATCAAAGACCACCTCGCAGAAATTGATGCTGAAATAACTTCACTTAAGTCAGAAGCCGAAAAAGAAGAAGTTCCTTTTGATCAGAAAGAAGAATTGTACCGGCAGATTGATAAGCTGGAGAAAGACCGTGACCAGAAGCTCGAAGACATCCTCAACGAAATTCTTCCTGAAGCATTCGCCGTGATGAAAGAAACGGCTCGCCGCTTTACGGAAAATGAAACCCTCGAAGTAACCGCCACCGAACTGGACCGGCAGTTTGCCGCTAAAAAAGATTTTGTCACCATCGAAGGCGACCGCGCCACCTACAAATCCACGTGGCTGGTGCGCGGCCTTCCCGTGCGCTGGAAAATGGTGCATTACGATGTGCAGCTTATCGGCGGTATCGTGCTGCATCAGGGCAAGATTGCCGAAATGGCCACGGGTGAAGGAAAAACCCTCGTCTCTACCCTGCCGGCCTACCTCAATGCCCTGGCCGGATTCGGTGTGCACCTCGTTACCGTAAACGATTACCTCGCCCGCCGTGACTGCGAGTGGAACGGCCCCCTCTTCCAGTTCCTTGGCGTAACAGTGGACTGCATTGACTACCACCAGCCGCACACTGCCGACCGCCGCGCCGCATATCATGCTGACATCACCTACGGCACCAATAACGAATTCGGTTTCGATTACCTGCGTGATAACATGAGCCGGTCGAAGGATGAACTTGTGCAGCGCAAACTACACTTCGCCATGGTGGATGAAGTGGACAGCGTGCTCATTGATGATGCGCGCACACCGCTCATTATTTCAGGACCCGTTCCCAAAGGCGAAGATCAGCAGTTCCAGGAAATGAAACCACGCGTGGTGAAACTGGTGGAAGCGCAGAAACGAGCTGTAAACAGCTTCATGAATGAAGCAAAAAAACTGATTGACGCGGGCAAAACCGGACCCACTGAAGGCGGGCTGGCTTTGTTGCGCGCATACCGAGGCATGCCCAAATACGGCAATCTCGTACGCTACATGAGCGAAGAAGGCATCAAGGCCATCATGCTCAAATCAGAATCATATCACCTCGCCGATAACCAGAAGGAAATGCCGAAGGCCGATGCGGAACTGTTTTTCACCATTGATGAGAAAAACAATTCCGTGGAGCTTACTGAAAAAGGAATCGAACTGCTCACCGAGGCAGGCGAAGACAAAAATTTCTTTGTGCTGCCCGATGTGGGAGCACAGATCGCCGACATCGAGAAGATGAGTATTTCGCAGGATGAAAAACTGCAGAAAAAGGATGAGCTCATGCAGGATTTCTCCATCAAGAGCGAGCGCATTCACACCGTGCATCAGTTGCTGAAAGCATATGCTCTGTTTGAAAAAGACGATGAGTACGTGGTGATGGACGGCAAGGTAAAGATCGTGGATGAGCAAACGGGCCGCATCCTTGAAGGGCGCCGTTACAGTGACGGCTTGCACCAGGCCATTGAGGCCAAAG
>JAFDYS010000021.1:0-18376 GCA_018267315.1 Bacteroidota bacterium
TTACCGATGCCAAAGGAATGCAGGACTATTACAAGAAAGAATTCAACTGCGATTCCACTGATATTGCATACGGCGCTGATCTTAAGTACGCCGATAATCCTGATGCCGTTCGCGCTCTCGGGCTGGAACCGATGAACTATTACCTCATCGCTTCGCGCCTGGTTCCGGATAACAATGCGGACATCATTGTGAAAGGATTCCTGAAATCCAATTCAAAGAAAATTCTTGCGATTGCCGGAGGAACAGTTTACAAGAATCCCTTCGAGGAAGAACTGCGAAAGATTGCTGACCCTGCCCGGGTGAAGTTTCTCGGTCACATCAATGATTCGAACCTCATCAAAGAACTTCATGCCAGTGCCTATGCCTACACACACGGGCATGAATTCGGCGGAACTAATCCGGCACTGCTCAAAGGGCTGGCCTATGGAAATTGCATTCTTGCACTTGACACGGTATTCAACCGCGAAGTACTGGAGGACGGCAAATACGGCGTGCTTTACAAAAAAGATCCGGATGACTTCGCCGCGAAGCTGAACATGATTGAAGCCGATCCACAGCTCGCTCAAACTTTCCGCGATAAATCACGGTCACGCATCACAGAGCGTTATACATGGGAGCACATCGTGGATCAATATGAAGAGGTGTTCTACCGCCTGAAGCCGAAGCTGAAAAAGTAACCGCTCAGAGAATATTTCTCTTCGCTCCCAATCCGATCAGCACGTTTAGCCACGCAATGAGGTTGCCGCTGTATTCAGTGTTGAGCTGATCAAAGTTTTTTCCGAGTGAGAAAGTGAGTGTTTTGTTCGGCATGAAGTTATACGCGGCATTCACATCGTACTTCCATTGCCCTGTGTTGTTTCCTTCCTTCATCACGCTTTGCCGGTATAAGACTTCGCCGGAGAAACTGAATCTACCGTTGTCATAAATCAACCGCAAGCCGCCGTCGAGATTCGTAAAACCGGAATCGAGTGTCACCATATTGGCATGTTGAAAGAGAACTCTTCCCGTGGCGAGCAGGCAAAGATTGCTTTTTGCTTCATAGCCGATAGTTGTCCAGAGTCCCGAGTTGGTCACGTAACTGTTGGTAAAATCGTTCTCAGCAAAATCAATCGCAGTGGCTCCGGCTAAATCCCATTTCCATCCGATGCGGCGAACCTGAACTTCATTCGCTTTGCTCTTAAGCTGTTCCACTTCACTCACCAGTTCATTTTCAATTGCTGCGGCCAGTTCTTTTTTCCTGGCATCAATAATCGCAAGGCATGCAGCGGCTTTTTCGTTTTCACCGTTTCTTCTTGCTTCAGCAAATTGTTTTTCATTCTCGAGAATGACCGGATCTTCTTTTGATCGCTCATTCATGACCTCGCTGAAATGGTTGTTGAAGGAATCCAACGCGGCAAATCCCTCAGTGATTTTTTGGTGGTAGTCCTGAAATTCCTGATCAATTTTTCCGCGCACTATGGAAACCCTGAAGCCGGCGCCGAAGCGGGTGTCATCCGGTGTGAAGCCGTCGGCAGTGGCCAATGAAACCGTTAGCGTTTGCCAGAGATTATGCTTGATGGAATCGGATGAGAAAGCGGAGTAGCGAATTTTTTTGCCTGTGAACATCCATGCCGGGGCAAATTCGAGTGAGTAATTCTGAGGGAGGGTGGAAAAATTCTGGGTAGAACTCAGCACGTTCACGGCGAAATCAGTGGGCGTTTGAGGGCGTTCAATTTCATGCGGACTGATGCCAAGGATGGAGAAGCCGGGGGAGTTAGGTGATGTAATCAGGTCCAGCGCTGTGCTGCTGTCAACCGCTGCGGTTTGGGCCACAGATTGCAAAACCGGTGCAATGAATGACAGAGCGAGCAGAAATTTTTTCATGCTGAATCCAAATACGGGGTTAGAAATAAATGGTGGTGATATAAATCGCCACGCCGCCTTGTTCGCTTACGCTGCACATGGCGGTTCGTTCATACGGTTGCTTTCCGCCATTGAGTTTAATGGTGATGGAAGTTTGATCGGTGGCATCCTGCAGATCCCAAACCGTTGTATTGATAATAAGTTTCTTGTCCTTCAATGATTGATTCGAACCCAATTCAACTGAAAAATCATTCAGTTTCTGTCCGCCTACCGGCTCAAAATCGACAAATACACGCGATGCAGCCGGTTGTCCGAATCCGATGTTTACATCGAGCGTTACTTTGCCGGATGAATCGTTGAGATCATAAAAGTCAGTGATGGTTTGAGCAGCCATGGACGGAAGTTTAGAGGAGCACCTTGATACGAATGTCCTATAACAAAAATAGGCATAGAGAATCGGAGTGTCATGGATAATCCGGCTCAGAGCCATCAGAATTTCTTCATCTTTATCTTATCAAGACTCAATTAAGCCATGGGAGGTATTTATTCCTGTTTCACATTAACCATTGCAGCAATCATATTTGTATCTGCTTCTGTTCCGATGAAGCCAAAGCAAGTGCCGATACGGGTAATGACCTACAACATCCGATATGCCGGAGCTACGGATTCGGGCCCGGTGAACTGGAACAACCGGAAAGCGTTTGTTCGCTCCATCATGGAATATCATCAGGCTGATATCATAGGCATGCAGGAAGTGGTGCATTCACAACTCCTGTATTTTGACAGCACGCTGAAGGGTTTTGCGCATGTGGGTGTCGGTCGGGATAACGGAAAGGAAGCTGGTGAATATTCACCGGTGTTCTACAATGCATCGCTGTTTGGAATGCTCCGCGACAGTACTTTTTGGCTTTCTCCAACACCTTCCACACCGTCAAAGGGGTGGGACGCGGCATTGCCCCGCGTGTGTACCTGGGTTGAGCTGAAAGACCGGAGAAACGGCAAGAAGTTTTTTGTATTCAATACACACTTCGATCATGTGGGAGTGCAGGCACGTGAGGAAAGCGCCAAACTTATTCTCAGACAAATAGCGAGAATCGCAGGCACATCACCATTTATTCTGACCGGCGACTTCAACTCGGAAGAAGACTCGAAGCCCATTCGTTGGATCAATGGAAAAGATGATCCCAAACAATTTCATCTACTTGATGCCATGAATATATCCCGGCAACCGCATCACGGCAGCTACCAAACCTTCTGCGGTTTTGAAGTGAAGAAAGGAATCACAGGAGGTCATATTGACTACATCTTCGTTTCGCCTCAGTGGAGCGTTCTCTCTCACGCCACGCTAACTGATTTTGAAGGCGACTATTTTCCCTCAGATCATTTTCCCGTGCTCAGTGAAATGGAACTGAAACCGTAACCTGCCGGTCGTGGTTAATTCCACCTCGCTCCGGTAATAACCGCCACAAAAATGAAGAGAGCATATAAGAGGGCTGGTACGGCTATGACTGCGAGCAGGATTTTGGACAGAGACAGGTAACTGTGATGTCTTAGGAAAAGAGTTCCGGTCAGGAGTGCGGCGAGAACAACGAGCAGAACGATCCATAATTTGATATTGAACGAGGAAACACTGCCATCCACCAGTCCGATGAAGAAGAAGTAAACAGCGATGGCTGCCACCACGGCATCAATGCCCCAAAGAATCCAGAAAAGAATCATGCACTTCGTTTGATTGTTGACGAAGCTAATGATCAATAGGTCAAACAAGCAATGGGGACATAAAATATCTGAACAACTGATGCGTCAGTACCCGTATTGTTTAACCAAAAATCACAAACATGTACTACAATCAGTCATGCGCCGCAAAAGGCGAAAGACAGGAGCACCGTTACAGGCAATTAGCTGTGAGGTCCATCCAAAGGGCTCCGGTGAGTATTTACAAAACCGAAAAAAGTTATGAGATGCTGGTGTTTGCACCCGGTCGCATCAAGGAACACTTCAAGCTTGATGTAAAAGGTGATGAGCTCACGGTGTCTTATACGCCACCTGAAGGATTCACCCGTCCCGAGTGGATTCACCGTGAATACAGTCGCGGTGGATTCATCCGCACCTTCACGCTGGATGAGGATGCTGACACGCAAAACATCACCGCCAAATATGCGGATGGTGTGCTGCAGGTTTCCGTTCCCATTATACCGGGGAAAGTAACGCCGCAACAAACGGTGCCCATTAAATAGCTAAGTTGGGTCTTAATAAAAAGGCGGCATTCATTATGAATGCCGCCTTTGCTGTTTCTTTTCTGGATTGGTTAACTATTTAGTAGCTACGGCATTCATGAGTCCACCGGCATCGAAGAACTCAGCGGCGCTGATAATTTTTCCATCGGCATTGAAATCGTAGGTGCCATAGAATCCCACCAGCGTATGCTTACCTGATTTGTGAACACCGCTCCATCCGCCATAATAGCGTACGCTGCCATCCAGCTCATGCGTTTGTTGGTCAATGCCCGGCAGAAAGATCGGATTGGTGAGTCTCAGACTGTCCCAGTCAGCCCAATAACTCATGATGAGTTGCTGCCAGTGGGCTTTCGTTGAATCCATGTCACCATAAATGGGAGAGACGTAGATGACAGAATCAGAAATTACCGCAGACCAGGCATCGGCATTTTCGCTTTCGAAAGCAGCGATGCCTGCCTTGAGTGAAGCCAGGTTTTTTTCATACAGGGCGGCCATGGCCGAATCATTCGATTTCATTTCAGCCGATGGGCTGGTTGGTTTTGGCGGATTACAAGCCACAATCATGAGGAGCAGCATGCTGCCGGGGAGGATGTTTTTCATAGAGTGTTTTTTGAGTTTGGAATGTTTGCATAAATATAGTGTACTTCGATTGTTTCCGCGAATAAAAATGGCTGTATTTGACTGCTTTCGTCCGTTCAAAGCTCATTCAGCTACATAAATCTCCTTCTCAGAACAATGGCCATGGCCATGCGATTTAATACCGACACATTTGTTTCGTGGATCAGGATTCAGGCCCCCGGTTCACGAATGAAAAAACACCTTGCGATTGAAACGCGCCAAACACCTATTGAAAAGTTGGCGAAATGTTATTCTCATCATGCTGATCGTGAATGGCGTTTCGCAAGGGCAACAGCCCGTAGGGCTAAATACCGACAACTACTTGCCGGCGTCTTCCATTCTGTTCAATCCGGCAGCTGCTTTTACCAGCCCATTTGCTGTTGATATCAATGTTGCTTCCATTGACGCGCTCGCTTACAACAATCTGGCTTTTGCCAATCATCTTTCGCTTTTGTCACTTGCATTCGGACAAGCGAATGGCATGGAAGTAACCTATGGTTCTCCCGAAACCATCCGCGCATTCTCTGACATCTCGTTGCAAGGTCCTTCCGCAGTTATCCGGTACAGTGATTTTTCTTTCGGATTGATTACACAAGTTCGTTCAGCAGCCAGCTTGATTACCGATGTAGTTCCACCTAACCTCGATTTCAATAAGATTCTTGAAGATTCACTTTATCAATTTCCGGCGTCCAGGTTTGCCGGACTGAATTGGAGTGAAGCGGGAGTTCATTTCGGATTCAGCAAGAAAGCTTCGAAGAATCTGCAGGTATCAATCGGCGCCAACTTGAAATACATGATTGGTTCAGACGGTATAAGTGCTATTACATCCCAGCCACTGGACTTTATCAAGCACTCTGAAGAGTCAACTATGTCATTCGACCGGGTGATCATGCGGTATGGATACACTTCGGGATTTGGAGAAGACATTCAGCATAAGATCACTCAATTTGGCTCCCGGGGATCGGGATTTGGAACTGATATCGGCTTTATGATTTCAGGCGGACAGGGTGCAGCAGCTTATTCGTGGAAGGCGGGTGTTTCTCTCATGGATGCAGGTTTCATTTCATTTTCAAATGATGTGCAGCGATACCATATTCAAACAGACACTGCAGTAACCGTTACGCAACAGGAATTTAATACGCTGATCAGCGCAGATGATTTCACGGCTCTCGCCGCAGGGGCCATTGAGGGAAAAGGAACGATGACTGCGGAAAGCGGTCCGCTTAAAATTTGGCTGCCGGCGGCATTATCATTTCAGGGTGAAGTAGCTGTTTCAGAGCAGTTTTATCTAAATGCCGCCGTGGTGCAACGCATGCCTCTTGCAGACCAACAGGTGCAACGACCGAACAGCGTAACACTTACTCCCCGGTTTGAGTCAAGATGGTGGTCTGCAGGAATTCCGCTTGACCTGAATGATTATCATAAACTACAGGTGGGTGGCTTCTTCCGTTTCGGCCCTGCTGTGGTAGGAACAGACAATCTGGCCGCCGCCATCATTCCCTCAAAATTTGAAGGGGCAGATATTTATTTCGGGCTTCATTTCTTCTTCTCAGATATTCAATCAGGCGGGGCTTACAAGTCTGGTAGTTTAGGTTGCCCGAAATTCAGGTGAGATAACCTGAAATGATATTCATCCTGCGCTTGAACGCAAATCACATTTCCTTCACTGATTCCTCTGCAAGCATTTTGTTGATGGCTGCTGCTGCGCGCCGCCCTTCACCCATGGCAAGAATTACGGTTGCTGCACCCAGGACAATATCACCTCCGGCAAAAATCCGCTTCATGGAGGTTTGCTGTGTTTCATCCACTACAATGTTTCCCCGCTTCGTCACTTTCATATCAGGTGTGGTTTGGCTGATAAGCGGATTGCTTCCGTTGCCGATAGCCACAATCACTGTATCCACTTCCATGATGAACTCACTGTTTGGAATTTCAACCGGTCTGCGGCGGCCGCTGGAATCCGGCTCACCCAATTCATAACGCAGGCATTCGATGGCTTTCACTTTTCCGTTTTCATCACCGAGAATGCGTTTCGCATTTTGCAGGAAATGAAACTCGATGCCTTCTTCTTTGGCGTGAGCGACTTCTTCCTTTCGTGCAGGCATTTCCGTTTCCGTCCTTCGGTACACTACATACACTTTCTCCGCACCGAGGCGCTTCGCCATGCGCGATGAATCCATGGCGACATTGCCACCGCCCAGCACCGCTACTTTTTTTGACGGATAAATTGGCGTATCCGCTTTTTCCCGCTCATAAGCATGCATCAAGTTCGCGCGCGTGAGATATTCATTGGCAGAAAAAACTCCGACGAGATTTTCACCTTCAATTCCCATAAAGAGAGGGAGACCTGCACCCGTTCCCACAAAGACTGCGTCATATCCGTCTTTCTCAATCAGGTCAGTGAGTTTGCGTGTTCTTCCCACCACATAATTCATCCTGAATTCGACACCCATTTTCGCCAGCACTTCCACTTCTCGGTCAATGATGTCATTTGGTAAACGGAATTCGGGAATGCCATAGCGCAGCACACCGCCGGGTTTATGTAACGCTTCAAAGATGGTGACATGATGGCCTTCCCTTCGGCAATCCGCTGCTACCACCAATCCTGCAGGCCCGCTGCCTACCACCGCCACTTTCTTTCCTGTTTCCGGCTTCACTTCAGGAATGGAAACATGCCCCTGCATGCGTTCCCAGTCAGCCACGAAACGTTCAAGCCGCCCGATGGCTACCGCCTTATCCATGTTCTTGATCGCTTTGCCCACGGTGCATTCACTCTGGCACTGCACTTCCTGCGGGCACACACGTCCGCAAACAGCGGGAAGCAGGCTGCTTTCCTTGATGATGTCTGCAGCGATCTGAAATTCTCCTGAAGCGATTTGCCCGATGAACCGGGGAATGTCAATCTTGATAGGGCAGTGATCTACGCACTGGCGCTTCACACACTGAAGGCAACGCAGAGCTTCCACTCTGGCTTCCTCCATGGTGTAGCCGAGGGCCACTTCATCTAAGTTGTGAATACGCTCCTCGGGTTCCTGCACCGGCATTTCCATGGCCGGTATCTGTGCGCGCTCTTTCGGTTTCAGCGTCGGCGCTTTTTCCAGATACATGACCAGCAGTTCTTTCGCTCTTTCTGATAGCACTTCTTTTGATTCGGTGTTCATGATACTACCTCCTTCATTTTCGCGTCTGCAATCTTGTTGAGAAAGCATTCATGACTCTTCCTCTCGATCTCTTTGTATGAATTGAGTCTCGCCATCATGTTATCGAAGTCCACCTGATGTCCGTCGAATTCAGGACCATCCACGCAAACGAATTTTACTTCATGCCCGACATTCACCCGGCAGCCGCCACACATTCCCGTTCCATCCACCATGATGGTGTTGAGTGAAACCTGCGTGGGGATGTTGAACGGTTTGGTGGTGAGCGAACAAAACTTCATCATCACGGGCGGACCGATGGCGATCACCATGCCGGGCTTTTCTTCACGCTGGCAGATTTCTTTCAGCGGCTCTGTAACTAGCGCTTTTCTTCCGGCTGTACCATCATCGGTGCAGAGAATAAATTCATCAGCCAGTGCCTTCATCTTGTTTTCAAGAATGATGAGCTCTTTGTTACGGGCTCCAACAATGATGATCATTTTGTTGCCTGCCTTCTTCAGCGCCTGCGCGATAGGGTGAAGAGGTGCGACTCCAATTCCGCCTCCCACGCATACTACCGTTCCGTACTGTGCAATGTGAGTCGGCTTTCCCAGCGGACCCACCAATGCCGGCAGTTCATCGCCTTCCTTCATGAGCGAAAGAGCCAGTGTTGTTTTTCCCACTACCTGGAAAATGATGGTGATGCTTCCTTCTTCTGTTGAAGCATCGGCAATAGTCAGCGGAATGCGCTCGCCGTAGTCGTCATCTGTTTGCAGAATGATGAATTGTCCGGCTTGTCTTTCTTCAGCAATCAAAGGGGCTTCAATTCTCATCAGAAAAACGTCTTTCGAAAGCTGCTGCTTAAAGAGAATCTTGTTCATATACGAATGGAAATGCGGGAGCCGAATTTAGATTCGGAAGGATGTGTGGGAAGCGAAGAATCATCATGAAGGGATATGAAAAGAATCATGTGCGATAGTGACAAATGACTTTTTCAGGTGTACCAGTATGATTTCTCTCATCCTTCAGCAATCACCTGCTTGGCATCTTGGCAGCGTTATGGAAGGATTTAAAACCATCATTGAGCCGTTCAAAATCAAGACCGTGGAACCCATTAAGATGACCACGGCGGAACAGCGAAAAGTTTTTCTCGAAAGAGCCCATTACAACACCTTTCTGCTTCAGTCAGATCAGGTGGCCATTGATCTGCTGACTGATAGCGGCACCTCGGCGATGAGTTCAGATCAATGGGCGGCGATGATGCGGGGGGATGAGTCATATGCCGGCGCATCGAGTTGGTCAAAAATGGAAGATGAGATTAAGAGTCTTACCGGCTATGCTCACATTTTGCCAACTCATCAGGGCAGAGCCGCGGAGAGGATATTGTACGGATACCTGGGAGGAAAAGGCAGAACCTTCATCAGCAATACGCATTTCGATACCACCCGTGCCAACATTGAGTTTACGGGAGCTGAAGCCATTGACATTCCTGTTCCGGAAGCCACACATATCCTCGAGAATCATGCCTTCAAAGGAAATCTTGACACGGTAAAACTTAAGAAACTTATTTCAGAGAAAGGAGCGGAGAGTATTGGTGCCGTCATTCTCACCGTTACGAACAACAGCGGCGGCGGTCAGCCGGTGAGCATGGCGAATGCAAAAGAAGTGAGTGAGATATGCAGATCAAACAACGTGCTTTTCATTCTTGATGCTTGCCGCATTGCGGAGAATTCCTACTTCATACGCCTCAGGGAAAAAGGATATGAAAACAAGAGCTACCGGGATATCGCTTCTGAAATGTTTTCACTCGCTGACGGCGCCATCATGAGTTTGAAGAAAGACGGGCTGGTGAACATGGGCGGCTTTCTCGCCTTGCGCGATGATCAGCTATCTGCGGCATGCACTGAGTTGCTGATTGTGACGGAGGGATATGCAACTTATGGTGGATTGTCCGGCAGAGATATGGAAGCGATTGCTGTTGGACTGAAGGAAGTATTTGATCCTGACTACCTCCATTATCGTATCAGAAGTACGGCTTATCTCGGTGAAAGACTCCGCAATATGGGCGTACCCCTGATATGGCCAATAGGCGGGCATGCCGTGTATGTGGATGCCAGGTCATTCTATTCTCACATTCCGGTTGAGCAATATCCCGGGCAGGCCTTGGTTTGTGAATTGTATCTGATGGGAGGAATTCGCTCCGTGGAAATTGGCTCGGTCATGTTTGGTAAGTATGATGAATCACATCAGTTGATTCCGGCTCCGATGGAACTGGTGCGTCTCGCCATTCCGAGAAGAGTTTACACACAGAGTCATATTGAGTTTGTGCTGGAAGTTTTTGAGAAGCTGCTTTATGGCAGGGAAAAAGTAAAAGGATTTGAAATCACATTCGAACCAAGATTCCTGCGGCACTTCATGGCGCGTTTCAGGCGGGTAGGGTAACTGTATTCCGTTCTGCGGTTATAATTAAATATTATTGTAGCCGTGAGTGAAAAGGTCAAAGCACTTCTTGATGGTCTTGTGATAAAAGGGACTACCCCCGGTATCTCATATTGCCACTTTAGCCGTGATCAAATCATCTCAAGTATTCAATGCGGTTATGCTAATGTGAATCGTAAGCTCCCGATCACAGCGTTCCATACACTGAATGTGTATTCAGTGACCAAAACTTTTACAGCAATCGCCATCCTGCATCTTGCCGAGCAGCGCAAGCTAAAGCTTGAAGAATCTGCAAAGAAATTTCTCCCCTCATTTCCCTATGGCGACAAGATCAGCATTCATCAACTGCTGGCTCACACCTCGGGTATTTCAAATCCCATTCCGCTGCGATGGATCCATCTCAGTGAAGAGCATTTGCACTTTGATCGGGATAAATATTTTCAACAAATTTTCTTTCAGCACCCGAAGCTGAAATCAGTACCCGGCAAAAGATTCAGTTATTCCAACCTCAACTACATCCTCCTCGGGCAGATCATTGAAGCTGTTTCCGGCAGCAAGTATGAAGATTTTGTTCAGGAGAATATTCTCCGCCTGATTGACCCAGGGGGCACAGAGCTCGGCTTCAGTATTGATGAATCAAGACAAGCGAAAGGGTATCACAAGCGTGTAAGCATCATGAATGCTATGCTGGGTTTCCTGATTGACAAACCGAAGTATATGGAAAAAACAGAGGAAGGTTGGGTTCCTTTTAAATTCATCCTGGTCAATGGAACTGCTTATGGCGGCCTGGTTGGAACGATTGGCGGATTGGCGAAATACGCACAGGAATTACTGAGTGATCAGTGCCGGTTCATGTCGCCCGAAAGCAAGCGGCTCATGTTTACAGAAAATAAAACATCAGCCGGCGAATCAACGGGCATGTGCCTTTCATGGTTCAGAGGCGAGTTGAAGGGTGCAGAGTATTTCTGCCATGCAGGCGGAGGCGGCGGTTACTACTGTGAAGTGAGAATCTATCCTTCGCTGGGATTGGGCAGTGTGGTCATGCTAAACCGCAGCGGGATGAGAGACGAGAGGTTGCTGAGTAAAATTGACCGCTTGATATTGCAGTAATCCGCAGTCGCTGACTACAGCACTTCCGCAATGACGAAGGTGCTGCCACCCACGTATATCACATCTTCTTCTCCTGCATCTTTCAAAGCGGCAAGATAGGCGGACCGCACTGAAGGAAATGCCGTGCCGGTGAGTCCGCGTGTTTTGGCCTGTTCCAGCAACAATGGGGCATCGAGTCCCCGTGGCAGATCCGGTTTGCAGAAATAATACGTTGCCTTTGCCGGAAACAGCGGAAGAATTTTTGCGAGGTCTTTTTCTTTCACAAAACCCAAAACAAACCGGAAGGCGGTGGCATGCGGGAAAAATTTTTTCAATCCGTCAAGGGTGATTTGAATGCCCGATTCGTTATGCGCCACATCCGCAATCACGGTGGGTTTGGTGCGCATGATATCCCACCTCCCGCGCAGGCCGGTGAGTTTTCGCACATGAAGCAGCGCATCCAATATTTTTTCTTTTGGCAACCTGAACCCGGCCTTCTCCAGTGCCTCGCAAACCATGAATACGGTGGCGACATTAGCGCCCTGGTAGACGCCGCGAAGGTCATGCTTTATCATCAGCCGTTTCTTGTTCCGTAATTCAAAAACTGATTCAGCATGATCGCCAACGAGGAAAGTTTCGCGCCAGCGGTATTTGCTGCTTGCAAATCGAATGGGCGATTTCAATTCTCTGGCTTTGGATATGAAAACGGCATCGGTTTCCTTGTTTCGTTCACCGATAATCACCGGCACACCGGGTTTGATAATCCCTGCTTTCTCCGCAGCAATTTTCTTCAGCGAATCGCCGAGCATTTCAGCATGATCCCAGCTGATGTTGGTAATTACGGATAGCAGCGGTGTGATTACGTTCGTGGAATCAAGCCGTCCGCCAAGGCCGGTTTCAATCACGGCAATATCCACTTTGTTCTTTGCGAAGTAATGAAAGGCCAATCCAACGGTCCATTCAAAAAACGAGCAACCGATTTTCATCACCTTTTCTTTGTGCTGCTCCACAAAATCTACCACTTCGGCTTGAGGAATCATCTGCCCGTTGATGCGGATTCGCTCTCTGAAATCTTTGAGGTGAGGAGAGGTGTAGAGTCCCGTCCTATAACCGGCATGCTGAAGAATGGCAGCGAGCATGTGTGACGTGGAACCCTTGCCATTCGTTCCGGCAATGTGAATGCTTTTGAATTTTTTTTCAGGATGATCCAGCAGCCCGCAAAGTTTGAGCGTGTTGGTTAGGTCTTTTTTATAGGCAGCCCGGCCGATGCGCGAATACATCGGCAAGTTGGAATACAGGAAGTCTATTGTCTCTTTGTAAGTCATTTTTGCAGGAGGAAACCAATGCTATATTTTCGCCGCACCGCGGCAATTGACTGAAAATAAATACTGGTTGCCGGCGTTTATCGCACGTGTAAAATAGTCATTCTTGTTCCGACGTTACGCCTTCTTCAAAATTGCAACACTCTTGATGTGCCTTCCTGCCTGGCTGCATGCACAGGTGGGAGGAGAAAGTGTTTTCCCGCTGCTTGACGAATCTCCATCAGCGCGCACCACCGCCATGGGAGGGCTATTCATTTCCGTTTTTGATAACGACGCTGCCCTGGCGCTTCAGAATCCGTCGCTGATAAACCCTTCAATGCACAACCGGCTTTCGTTGCATTACATTGACTTCCTGGCCGACATGAAAGAAGGATATGCCGGCTACGTTCGCGACTTTGATAAAATCAAAACGACTTTTAACGCAGGCATTCAGTTTCTCAATTACGGGAACTTCACGGCTACTGACGAGATAGGAAATCCCATCGGCACATTTAACGGCTCAGATTATGCACTTACTCTCGGTGCAGGAAGAACCTATGCTGACCGTTTTCATTACGGGATGAGTGCCACCTTCCTCACCTCGAAACTGGAATCATATTCGGCAAACGGTGCAGCGCTCACATTTGCGGGGGCATATCATGATTCCACTCACGGCTTCACCGCAACGGTCCTTTTTAAGAATGTGGGCACCCAGTTCAAATCATATCTCTCCGGGCAAAATGAACCGCTGCCATTCGATATTCAAGCCGGTGTATCCAAGCGGCTGGAGCATACGCCGTTTCTATTTTCTCTGGTGCTGCACGATTTGTACCGGTGGGATATCCGGTATGATGATCCGAATGAGGTGGATCAATCAACCATTTTCATTGACTCCACTCAGCAGACCAAGGACAAAAAGTACATTGCCGACAAAATCTTTCTTCACACCGTAATAGGTGCAGAAATATTTTTTGGAAAAGCTTTCCGCATAAACATTGCGTACAATCATCAGCGCCGCCAGGAACTGGCCTTTCAGGATCGCAGGGGATTGGCCGGATTCAGTTTCGGTGCCGACTTAACCATCAATCGCTTTACGGTAAGTTACGGCCGCGCTATTTACAATGTTGCGGGAGGGGTGAATCACTTTTCGCTGGGCATGAATCTGGATGAATTGTTCGGCAAGAAGATGTAACACGCTTCCGTTTCAGTCAATCCTTTTCTCCTCTCATCCTCATTACATTTGCAATGTGCCGGATCACATCATCATTGCTATTGACGGGTATTCATCCAGCGGAAAAAGCACGTTGGCCAAACAGCTTGCGAAAGCGCTCCGTTTTGAATACGTTGATTCCGGTGCCTACTACCGTGCTGTCACTTACTATTTTCTTAAAGAAGAATTAGACTGGTCCGATTTGAATCAGGTAAGCCGCGCTTTGCAAAATATCCGGGTGGACTTTCATTTTGATGCGGAGTCAAATGAATGCCAAACCTGGCTGAATGGCACCGATGTGGAAAAGGAGATCCGTCTTCTTGAAGTGTCGAATACTGCGAGTAAAGTAAGTGCCGTTCCGGCAGTGCGCGAATTTGTAACGGAGCAACTCCGGAATCTGGCGAAGGAAAAAAACCTGATTATGGACGGCAGAGATATCGGCACCGTTGTTTTTCCACATGCGGATTTGAAAATATTTATGATCGCCGATCCGAAGGTGAGAAGTGAACGACGGTATAAGGAGATGAAAGGCAAGGGGAGTGATGTTTCTGAATCGCAGATCGAAAAAAATCTGAGCGGCAGAGATGAGCTTGACACAACCCGCCCAACGGCCCCATTGAAGCAAGCCGATGATGCGGTGGTACTGGATAATTCCACCATGACCCGTGCAGAGCAATTTAATTTTGCGCTTCAGCTGGTGAACGAACGGCTTCGTCATTCGTTAGATAAACAGCACGTGCGGAAATGAAGATTGATATTGATCAGAACAGCGGCTTTTGCTTTGGAGTGGTATATGCCATTCAGATGGCGGAAGACGAACTAGACGCCGACGGGCAACTCTACTGCCTGGGCGATATCGTCCACAACGACATTGAAGTAAAGCGGCTGAATGCGAAGGGACTTCAGATCATTAATCATGAAGACCTGAAAAAACTACGCGATTGCAAAGTACTCATCCGCGCTCATGGCGAACCACCGCAGACGTACATCACAGCACTGGAGAATAACATTGAACTGCTTGATGCCTCCTGCCCGGTTGTACTCAAGTTGCAAAACCGTGTTAAGCTCGCTTACGATAAGTTGCTCGACCGCGACGCGCAAATCGTGATATACGGCATACCCGGCCATGCTGAAGTGAATGGGTTGATGGGGCAAACCAACCAGCGCGCCATTATCATCACCACTGAAGATGATCTGGAGAAAATTGATTTCACCAGACCGATTGCCTTCTTCTCACAAACCACGAAGAGCACTGATAAATTTTACCACCTCGCCACGTTGATCCGTGAACGGGCAGCAATCAAAGGCAACGCGGAAGTAAGTGTGAATGATACCATTTGCCGGCAGGTAAGTAATCGCGAGCCCCAACTCCAAAAATTTTCGTCTCAGCATGATGTGATCATTTTTGTGGCAGGGAAGAAGAGTAGCAACGGCAAGGTTCTTTACAATGTGTGCAAACAGGCAAATCCAAATTCATTCTTTGTCTCTGATGAGAGTGAGGTCAATCCATCCTGGTTTGATAATGCAAACTCAGTGGGTATTTGCGGCGCCACTTCTACGCCGATGTGGCTGATGGAAAAAGTGAAGGGCGCCATTGAACAAATGGTTCAACCCGAACCGGTGCAGTAGTTTCCCTTGCAGGTTTATTTCAAATTCACCTGCTCACCGTCAGGTTTTTTAGGAGTAAACACTTTTACATCGGTGATTCCCGATGCATTCATTTTAAGATGGAAAAATCCGGTATCATCATCATTCCCCCAAAGAGGAGTTGATGAGGGTTTTTTCGCAAACGGATTTGTCTTGCTTCCAGCTCCGGACACGATAAAAACATTTCCATGTTCTCCATTAAAATATTGGAGATTGTGATCATGCCCGGAGACATAGATTACGTTATGATGTTCGTTTATTATTCCGGTTAAACTGTCTATCAGTCTGCCGTAAGAATTGCTTGTAATATCCTGCCGGAAAAGCCGGTTCAATCCCATGGGGCGAAAAATGATGAAAGGCGTGTAGGTGGCGAGGATGTAAGGGACCGTTTTTCTAACGCCATGCTCGCCGGCCGTCAGCAACGGATGATGCGAAGCAAGAATTACCTGCTCATGATTTGATTCTGCCTCATTCATTACAGATCTCAACTTAATAAAGAACTCGTCACTCATCTTTCTGTAGCTCTTTCCTTCTTCCTTTCCTGCTTTGTGAAACCATTGCCGTTGCAGCCACCATTGGGCATCGAAAGCGATCAACCGGATTTTAAGAGTTGAATCAAGCAGGAGGGAGGCGGGTCCGGGAAATCCGGCCTGCGGAAGAAAACAGTGCTTCTTATTACTGATATGAAACGACGTATCGCTCCAATAGTAGTGAACAAACTTCTCTTCCTCCTGCACCTGTTTCAATCCGCCCCAGTTACTTTTTTTCCAGTCGTGGTTGCCGGGAATCATTACTGCAGATCCGAAAAATTGTTTTACCCGGTCAAGTTGTGTGTGGAGTTTCAGTTCTGATTCTTCACGTTTTTTTGAACCGGGTGGAAAGAGTCCTTTCGGATAACTATTGTCGCCGAGAAAAATCACGGCGCTGTGTTCATCTTCTTTATTCAGGTAAAATTCGAGTAGTTGCAGTGCCGGGCCGGGTTGCATATCCTCGCCGCAATCGCCGATCAGGTAAAGAGAAAACGATTGAGATAAAGACTTTGCTGCACAGGTAAGTAACAGCGACACGATCAATAAAAGCAATCTCATGGCGGAGTGAATTGTAAAAGTTATTGAGATAGAAAGGTGCCGCTATTTCAGATGTTTCAAACTCTCCAAAACATTCTTCTCAATTCTTGCAAGAGGCGTTTCGAATTGCTTCTCAAATCTTATTCCTGTTACCTTTTCATAGAGCTCTATATACCGGTTTGAAATGGTATTGATCCACTCTTCATTCATTTCAGGAACGGACTGACCTTCCTTACCCATGAAATGATTTGCAATCAGCCATTCCCGCACAAACTCTTTTGACAACTGCTTTTGCGGCTCGCCGTTCGCCTGTCGTTCTTCATATCCGTCAGCGTAGAAATATCGCGATGAATCGGGCGTATGAATTTCATCAATCAAAACAATTTGTCCGTTCAGATTTCCGAATTCATATTTTGTATCAACGAGAATGAGTCCGCGCTTCAGTGCAAATTCACTTCCGAAGGCAAATAGCTCGCGTGTGTAGTGTTCAAGCTGTTCATATTCATTCTTTGATACAATGCCCTGTGCAATGATTTCCTCTTTCGCAATATCAATATCATGACCCACTGCCGCTTTGGTGCTGGGCGTAATGATCGGTACCGGGAAGCGATCGTTTTCTTTCATCCCGTCGGGCATCCGCACTCCGCACAGCATTCTTTTACCGGATTTGTATTCACGCCAGGCATGACCGGAGAGGTAACCGCGGATCACCATCTCCACCTTGTATGGGTCACACTTTCTGCCGATGGTGACATTCGCATCGGGAACATCCACAACCCAATTCGGAACCAGATTTTTCGTGGCATCCAAAAACATGGAAGCGATTTGATTCAGCACTTGTCCTTTAAATGGGATTGGACGGGGAAGAATCACATCGAAAGCCGAGATGCGGTCTGTGGCAACCATCACGAGGTATTTATCGGAAATGGTGTACACATCACGCACCTTGCCATGATAAACATTCGTTTGACCGGGGAATTTAAAATCGGTTCGATAGATGGGTTCGTATACGGCGTTAGTCATGGTACAATACTACCAAGATGGCAGGGTTACACCGAGAAAAATTATTCACCTCAGTTGAAACTGGGATTCTCCGGAAAATTGGCGATCACGCGGAAACGGTCACCCATGTTTCGCAATACGGTACGCCAAAGTTGTTTAGGTTCTTCGTTAAAGAGGTATTCAGGATTTCCATTACCGATGAACCATGAATTCTCATCAATCTCTTTTACCAGTTGTCCTTCTTCCCAACCGGAATAGCCGAAGAAAAATTTGATCTCATCCGGTGCGATTTGCTTGGTGTCAAGCAGGAAAACCAGTTTTTCGAAATCACCTCCCCAATAAATTCCATCGCCGACTTCCGTGCTGCCGGGAATGAGGTCGCCCCGGCGATGGAGATAATGAAGAGTGTTGGGTTGTACCGGACCGCCGTAAAAAATTCTGTTTTCAACCGCCGGAAAATCATCCACCACTTCATGCACTTTCATATCGGTCGGCTTATTCAGGATGAGACCAAATGCGCCATCCTGTTTGAACTCACACAAAAAAACTACGGACCCTTTGAAATGAGGATCTTCCATAAAGGGCTCGGCAATGAGAATTTTACCTGACTCTGGCGTTTCCATACATCATCAATCTTCGGTTAAAATAAGGTCATGGCGATTGAAATGCCAAAAAACTTGCTACCGCATAAGTGTATCATGTGAATAACGGAAATGTGAGGTGCTCATTGCAGATTTCAGGTTACTTTTGCGACCGCTTTGGTCCCGTAGCTCAACTGAATAGAGCA
>JAFDYS010000021.1:18386-36914 GCA_018267315.1 Bacteroidota bacterium
GTTTCAGGTTTGAATCCTGACGGGATCACGAATGAGCCGCTTTGATGCGGCTCTTTTTGTTTGAGGAGAATATTTTATGAAGAGCGAAACGAAAATCAGGACGCCATAAAATGCCGCTGTCTATTTTTGTTATTGAAATGCCCGGAATTGATTTGGTTATGCTCAAATTTAAGAATAACGAAATGACGAATCTCAAATGAATGTGCTGGTTATATCAGGGAGCATCCGTGAAAATGCCTCAACATTGAAGGTTGCCCGACACCTGACCGCTACTCTCAGTTCCAACGAGGCAATACAGGCGGAGTTGATTGATCTCACGGTTTATGAATATCCGATTTGGAAGGAAGTATTTCACCTCGATGAAAATCCTCCTGAGGAATGCAGGATACTCCACGATAAACTTTTTGCCTGCGATGCGATGATCTTCATCACGCCGGAATACAATGGCAGCTATTCGCTGGCATTGAAGAACATGATTGATTACTACGGCTTGAAAGTTTTTGAAAAGAAAGCAATCGGCATTTCGGCTGTAAGTGTGGGTGCTTTGGGAGGTATTCGTGCGGCTTTGCAACTCCAACAACTTGTTCTGGCAATTTATGCATCACCGGTTCCGCAAATGCTGTTGATTCCGCAGGTGCAAACGCGCTTCGCTGAGGCGGGTGAACTGCTTGATGCCTCCTTTGCAAATAATATTGATCGCTTCCTGCAAGATTTCATTTGGTATGCCGAGGCACTGTTCGGCAAAAGAAAATCGGAACAGTCCGCGTCTTCAATTAAACTGAACTGAGAAAAGGAAGTCCATGAACCTGAATGTCCGCATTAAGCCCTCAAGTAAATTCAACCGGGCACAAAAGGATGCATCAGGCAACTGGCTCATCCGCATTAAAGCTCCGCCGGTGGATGGTAAAGCCAATGAAGAACTCATCCGGTTTCTTGCCGGCAAACTGCGGATACCAAAATCTTCAGTCACCATACTCAGTGGTGAAGGCAGCAAATTCAAACGCCTTTCTGTTGATGGGGTCACTCCATCAGCACTGGAAGCTTTATTGCTTGGAGATTGAGTTTGAAAATTCGTGGACGAACTTGTCTCGCTTTCATTCCATTTGCTGCGCACGTCTTCTCTGGCAATAAATTTCAACGTTCTCTTTTTCAGCAGTTAGAATACGGCGTGTTTCGTTTGGCACGGTGTTAGAAAATAAGTAAGCATAAAATTTCAATGCCATGAAAACAACTTTCAAAATGTTGAGTCTGCTGGTACTGCTTAGTGTCGGCACACTCAGTATGCCGGAACGAGTTTCTGCATACACTTCAGTTACATTTCAATTGTTCTATGATCAGTTGAGTCCCTACGGTTACTGGATGAGTAATCCGCAGTACGGCTACGTGTGGGTGCCCAACGTTGCTGCCGGATTTAGTCCTTATTATACCGGCGGGCATTGGACTTATACCCAGTTCGGCTGGATGTGGGTTTCTGATTATGCATGGGGATGGGCTGTCTTCCACTATGGCAACTGGTACTATGATCCTTTCTATGGATGGATGTGGATTCCAGGTACCATGTGGGCTCCTGCCTGGGTTGTTTGGAGCACTTCTCCCGGGTATTATGGATGGGCTCCTCTTGGGCCCGGTGTGAATATCAACTTAGTGTTTTCAGGTGCGTACCGGATTCCTCCTGAGCGCTGGGTTTTCGTTCCTAGCCGGTACATTAATGATCCGCATATCGATCATTACTATGGTCCCCGATCCAATAACACGGTGATCATTCAGAAATCGACGATCATCAATAACACTTACGTTGACAACAGTACGCATGTAACCTATGTGAAAGGGCCTGACCGCAATGAGGTGCAAAGGGCCACAGGCAAAAATGTAGAAGTGTCCACAGTGAAGAACATGCAAACACCCGGTGAGAAAGTGAGCCGCGGAGAAGTGAGCATATACCGGCCTATGGTGGAAAAGACAAGCGGCAATGCGCATCCTGCTCCTGTGAAAGTGGTGACGCAGGAAGAAATGAAGAAGAAGCAGATGGAAAAATCAGCGGTGAAGGAACATCAGGCAGCACCTGCCAAAACACTTCCTTCGCAAGAGCATAATCAACCGAGGACACCACCGTCACAACAGGAGGCCGCTCCCGTAAAACCTCATGAACAGCCCGCTAAGGATAATAATAACCCGAAATCCATGGCTGCATCACATGCAAAGGCATATGATTACGCCTGGAACGGAGCTGCGTCAGCTGACTCGCCGCGCAAAACGGATGCTTCTATGAATGAAAAGAACGGCAATGTAAGAAGCCAGCAATCGGTCAAACAGGCATCTACCAATACGGCACGGGTTGTTGACCGCGGGAATGCGACGACATATGACAGAACAAGCGTGAGCGCCTCCATTGCCGGAAAAAACACAGGCGTTTCTAAAAAGAAATCGGCGGATGAAGTTGAAAAAGTAAAAGCGAAGCGGTGAGTATGAATTAAGGGAAATTGAAGTAAAGGCTCATTAAGCTGGTGGCTGCCGCTGTAAAGCGGCAGCCACTATTTTTTACTGCCGTGATTTCTACCATTCAGCCAGCCATTTTGCCTGAACAGATAAATGAAATTTTTCCTGCGACAACAGCTTCTGAATTTTGGCAAACCATAAACAAAAAATGATCGCCATGAAAAAAGTAAATGCAATTGGATTTGCCCTCTTTCTGACAGCCATGACAGCTCTTGTTTCCTGTACCAATCAGGATGCGGGAACTTACTCTGTAAACAGTTCTCAATTAAAGGATGGTGCCTGGAAGGTCACATACTTCTGGGATAAAGACCATGATGAAACGGCCTCGCTTTCATCGTACGAAATCCTGTTTAACGATGACGGCAGCGTTACGGCTGTTAGTGGAAGCGATGTAATTAACGGCACCTGGTTAGTTGGAAGTGACGACAGTCAGCCGAAGCTGATACTCTCATTCAGTGCTGCGCCATTTGCAGAAATAAGTGATGACTGGCACGTGACCAATCAAACAAATAACCTGATGAACCTGGAAGATGTGAGCGGCGGCAACGGATCTACGGAACTGCTTACGCTTGAAAAGATATGAGCCACATATAAGGGAGGTTTTCTTGCACCTGGGATTCTCAATCAGGGCGCAATGTTTTTTGCGAGAGCTTCTGCTTACTCTTCTTTTATAAAAAGTTCAATAGAATCTCCGGGATACCTTGCATCAAGCCAACTATTAATCTTCAATTGATCGGCTTCTTTCAGCGTTCCCTTTTTTGCATTCACGATTACAACTCGTAAAGACCGTATTTCAACAGTTGAATCGCTGTCTGCTGTATGAGCAAGTGATGATGAGCAGGAAGTTACCTGCGGATAAAAAACACGAAGCTCGCTGAGTATTTCATGGCTATCGTCATGTGCCATGGCAAGACTGTCAAAACGCTGAAGTGCCAGTGTGAGTTCTTTTTGCAACCGCCTAATTTCCGGCTGTTGTTGCTCAGCAAAAAGGGATTGTTTCTCAAGATCACGGATCGAAAATGCCTGCGTGATGTTTACGCGCACTCCCTCGATCGGGTATTTCCTGATCCGGTCGGTTACTTTCTTCTTATCGATTTCGGCGATCGGTTTACCTGCATATACCAGATTGATTTCTTTGTTCCGTACATCAACGTCGCTCTTGAGTAAATAATCACCTTCAAGATATGTTTCATTGCGGATGAATTGATTCGCTGTTCTCAGAAAATGATCTTTCAGCACCATCAGGTACCCAAAGTACACACTGGGAATAAGGGTAAGTAAAACGATAATCATCACCGATTGGTTAGCCAGTTTTTTATGCCGCTCATCAATTTGCCTGAGAACGGGAATTTTCACCAGGCGGGTCGTGAGCATGGTGGCGAGTCCAATGAAAACAACATTTATTGTGAAGAGATAAATGGCTCCGCCAAAAAAATCCCATTGCAGGGTACCCAGCCCATATCCTGCTGTACACAGCGGGGGCATGAGCGCAGTAGCAATCGCCACTCCCGGGATCACATTGCCCTTGTTACGGCTGGTGATGGCGACCACGCCGGCCAATCCGCCCAGTAATGCGATCAGCACATCATAAATGGTGGGACTGGTGCGTGCCAGTAATTCAGAATGCGCTTCGTTCAGCGGTGTTATAAGAAAGTAAACGGCAGAGGTGATGAGAGCCGTGATGGAAGCAAATGTGAAATTGGAAAGTGACCTTCTGAATAACACAAAATCGTAAGTGGCTAAACTGTAACCCATGCCGATAATCGGACCCATCAGCGGAGATACCAGCATTGCTCCGATGATGGTGGCGGTGGAATTGACATTTAATCCTATTGATGCAATGAAGATGGCGAAGATCAGAATCCAGAGATTCGTACCCTTAAAAGTTACACCGCGTTCCACCGCTTCATGAATGGTGGAAACATCTTCGCGCTCATGCGCCATTCTGAAGTTGTCAATAACTTTTTTGAGCAAGTGCTTTTCCGTTCATTGAATTGGTCAGGCAAATATGAGCAGCGCGATGGAAACAATGGCAATTCCCATTCCGGCCCAATTGAGAATGGATAGTTTTTCTCTGAATAAAATCACAGCCGCCACCGCCGTCAAGATTACGATACCCATGTTGTTTACAGGAAAGATGACCGAACTGGCCCAGCCGGGAAAGTTAAGCGCTTCGATCAGAAACAACAATGAAAAGTAATTGGGAATGCCCAGCAGAATCCCTCCCAGGATTGCCTTGGGAGCGGGAAGTTCTCGGTGACTGAAAAATCGAAACAGCAGTACCGTAATTCCACTCAGGGAGGCGAATGAAAAGATGACAATGTTGAAATTGTTGAAGTCGCCGGGATCCATGAGTTTTTCTGAAGCATAGTTCACCAATGAATCATTCAGGCCGCTTCCCAGAAAGATGATCAGCGCCATCAGGACGCCGAAAGTTTTGGAATGCATGAATGTAGCCGGATGAGCGATCGCCGGTTTGCCTGCCTCGGCCTCGGCACTGTCCGTTGACCTCTCTGAAGTTAAAATCACGGCAACAATTGCCAGACCGATAGCCACGGCTTTTATGACTGTGAATTGCTGATCATAAAACAGGATGGCCACCGAAACCGGAATGACCATAGAAAGTTTACTTGATACGGATGTCATGGTTAATCCGATGTTCCGCGCCACAAATCCCATCACATTGAAGATGCAGAAGAAACAGCAGCCCAGTGTAGCGGCAACCGGAAACCACGGCTCATATATGATTGACGAATCAGGTACTGTATCTGTCATCATCAACCCGGTGCAAACACAGGTGATGTAATTGAAAACGATGGCCGGTAAATTCTTTATTCCGAACTGCTGGAAATACTTAAAGCAAACGACGAGATAGGTGGCGCATATGATACTAAAGAATAACGCCATCAGCCATTCGGTTTAAAAGTGAGCAGCCGGTCGCCGTCAATATTTTCTTCTGAAATGCGCGTGCCTTCAAAGTGAGGTGCCGCAATACCGCTATGGAGCAGTTGGGGAGAGATGAATAACCGGATTTCGTCCCATAGATTTTCTGCGATAAAATTCTGTAACAATTGCGCGCCGCCTTCTACCAATACGGATTGAAGTTGCTCGCGGTACAAATGCTGCATTACGTTTCGCAACAGCTCTTGCGAAAAATTCGTCTGAAAAAATTCCAGATTATTTTCAGAGGGCTTTGCTTTTTCTGTGATGACGATAGTGCGGATGGCATGATCGAAGAGGCGAAGATCGGATGAAAGTCTCAGATCACGGTCGAGCACCACACGCACCGGATTATTTCCATTCCACAGCCGGGCATCGAGTGCGGGGTTGTCACGCGAAGCAGTGTTGGTTCCAATCATAATGGCGGACTCTTCACTTCGCCAGCGATGAACGAGCGTTCTTGAATATTCATTGCTGATGTTCATCCTTTCTCCGCTTGCCGGCGCCGTGAATCCATCTGTTGATTGCGCCCATTTAAGAATGATGTACGGTCGTTGTTTTTTATGAAAGGTGAAAAAACGGCGATTCAACTCTTCACACTCGGCTTCAAGAATTCCCTGATGAACGTGACAGTGAGCTGCCCTCAGTTTTTTAATTCCATTGCCTGAAACTTCAGGGTTAGGATCATGACATCCGATGATGACTTCCGGAATTCCTTCTGCGATGATCAAATCGGCACAGGGTGGCGTTTTGCCGAAATGAGAACAGGGTTCAAGATTCACATATAGTGTGGATCGCGAAAGGAGGGAGGGATCCTTTACCGAGTTGATGGCATTTACTTCGGCATGTGGCTCGCCGAATTTTTGATGATATCCCTCACCGATGATTTTTCCATCATTTACAATTACACATCCTACCATGGGATTCGGTGCCACAAATCCGGCACCTTGTTGAGCCAGTTCCATGCAGCGGCGCATATAGAGTTCGTGATCCATGCTGTCAAAAGTAGCAGTTCAGTATTTCATTTCTACATTCACCGGTCATGACAATCAGGAATGCATTTGAGCAGTATGTGAAGTCGCTTTCCTCAGTTTATGAAAAGGCGGAAGCAGAAAGTATTACCCGCCTCCTGTTTGAAGAGCGGGCCGGACTTGACAGTGCCGCTATCATTACCCTGGGTAATGAAACCATGAGCGAGGCTAAAGCGAATGACCTTGCATGGAAGTTGATCCGCCTGATGAAAGGCGAACCTGTTCAATATGTGTTGGGTTATTGCTACTGGTTTGGTCTGAAGCTAAAAGTGAATAAGCATGTATTAATTCCGCGGCCTGAAACAGAGGAGTTAGTTGAATGGGTGATTCAGGAAGAGGGGAAAAATTCTTCACAAAAGCACAGGGACATAGAGAAAAAGAACATTCTCGATATAGGTACAGGAAGTGGTTGTATCGCTATTGCACTGAAAAAAAATCTTCGGGATACAGATGTGACTGCAGTTGATATTTCTGAAGATGCTTTGACTGTAGCACGTGGAAATGCTGCCGATAGCGGTGTATCTGTCAATTTCATTACGGGTGATATTATCAATCCGTATTTTTCAGATGGAGATTCATCATTCGACATTATTGTTTCAAACCCTCCCTACATTATGGAGTCAGAAAAATCAACGCTTCATACCAATGTAATCGGCTATGAGCCCAAAGAGGCATTGTTTGCACCGGATGAGGACCCCCTGATTTATTACAAAGCCATTATCCGCTTTGCCAATCGTCATCTTATGAATGGCGGACGGCTGTACTTTGAAATCAATCCCGTATTTGCAGAGCAACTGATTCTTTTGCTCACCGCAGGTCAGTTTAATCATGCTGAGGTGAAGAGCGACCTTACGGGCAATCCCAGAATGCTGAGGGCAATTCGCTGATCCTCACATGGCAGCGGGCTGCTTCTTTCATTGATTGGTGAGGTACAAAGGCGGGGAAAAATATGCGGTCAAAATTACCTGTGACACCCATCCGCGGTTATTTTTGCGCCCTAAAATTTTTGATACACTATGAGTAATTGGTTCTACCTGGTTCCGCTGTTCGGCGTGGTGGGTTTGTTGTTTGTGTTTGTCCGCTCTGCATGGGTGACAAAGCAAGATGCCGGCAACGATCGCATGAAAGAAATTTCAAAGCATGTGGCAGAAGGTGCCATGGCATTTTTAAGAGCCGAATGGAGAATACTCGGCATTTACGCGGTGATAGCTGCATTCCTGCTTGTGTTATTAGGAATGTCTAATCCTGATTCCAGTCCGCTAATAGCGCTTGCCTTTATCGTTGGCGCTGTCTTTTCGGCTACCGCAGGTTACATTGGCATGCGCATCGCAACCCGTGCGAATGTGCGCACAGCAAATGCTGCCAGAACAAGCCTCGCAAAGGCGCTTTCTGTTTCCTTCACCGGTGGCTCCGTAATGGGTCTCGGTGTAACAGGACTTGCTGTACTGGGTCTCGGTTCCTTGTTCATCTTCTTCTATCATCTTTTTGTTAAGACTCCCGGTGACAATCATCAGTTGTCAGTAGCGCTTGAAGTTCTTACCGGTTTTTCACTGGGTGCTGAAAGCATCGCTCTCTTCGCACGCGTGGGTGGCGGCATCTACACGAAAGCAGCCGATGTAGGCGCTGATTTGGTTGGTAAAGTGGAAGCGGGCATCCCTGAAGATGATCCCCGCAATCCGGCCACCATCGCCGATAACGTGGGCGACAATGTGGGCGACGTGGCAGGTATGGGCGCTGATCTTTTCGGCTCGTACGTGGCCACCGTTCTCGGTACAATGGTATTAGGAAGAGAGGTCACTTCCAACGATAACTTCGGTGGGCTTTCACCCATTCTACTTCCCATGCTCACCATGGGCATTGGACTTATATTTTCATTGATCGGCACTTTCTTCGTGCGCATTCCTGATAATGCCCCTGTTAGCGCGAAGCCCGTGCAGCGCGCATTCAACATCGGCAATTGGGGCGCCATTGTTCTCACGGCAATCTCATCATATTTTGTTGTGAATTACCTGCTCCCTGAAACACTCACGTTGAGAGGACATGAATTTACGCGCACCGGCGTATTCGGGGCCATCATACTTGGGTTGGTTGTTGGTGGACTGATGAGTCTCATCACGGAATACTACACTTCAATGGGTCGCCGTCCGGTTAATTCCATAGTTCATAAATCGCTCACGGGGCATGCCACCAATGTGATCGGCGGGCTTGCTGTAGGTATGGAATCCACCGTTTTCCCCATCATCGTTCTGGCAATCGGAATCTTCGGTTCTTATGAACTGGCTGGTCTTTACGGTGTGGCCATTGCCGCTGCCGGCATGATGGCGACCACTGCGATGCAGCTTGCCATTGATGCATTCGGCCCTATCGCAGATAATGCAGGGGGAATTGCGGAGATGAGCCAGTTGGAAAAAGAAGTGAGAGAAAAGACTGACATCCTTGATGCCGTCGGAAATACTACAGCCGCCACAGGAAAGGGATTTGCCATTGCCTCAGCGGCTCTTACTTCACTGGCGCTCTTTGCCGCATTTGTAGGCGTGGCATTACCCGAGGATCAGCACATTGATATTTATAAAGCAGATGTATTAGCAGGATTGTTTGTTGGCGGCATGATTCCTTTCATCTTCTCATCACTCGCTATTTCTGCTGTAGGCAAAGCAGCCATGAGCATGGTTCAGGAAGTAAGAAGGCAGTTCAGGGAAATCCCGGGAATCATGGAAGGTACCGGGCAGCCCGAATATGATAAATGCGTCGCCATCTCAACCAATGCATCAATAAGAAAGATGATTGCTCCCGGATCCATTGCCCTGCTTACTCCCGTTGTGATTGGTTTCCTTTTCGGACCTGAAGTGCTCGGAGGCATGCTTGCCGGTGCAACCGTTTCCGGTGTATTGATGGGAATGTTCCAGTCGAATGCCGGTGGTGCCTGGGACAATGCAAAAAAATCTTTCGAGAAGGGAATTGACATTGAAGGGCAGATCTACTATAAGAAATCAGAACCTCACAAAGCGTCTGTTACAGGTGATACAGTGGGAGATCCGTTTAAGGATACCAGCGGACCTTCCATGAATATCCTCATTAAGCTCATGTCCATCGTGAGTCTGGTGATTGCACCTGCCATTCCTCATTCAGGATTGCTCGGTCTGCATGATTCCAATGTGCAGGCAAAAGTGGAATACTACAATCCCGGTCAACAATCTTCGCTTGACGAATGCCACTTCAGTTCTACACAGGTAAAGGAGACTTCTGCAACTGATAAAAAAGAAGATGCCTGTTGTGTAAAAGGTGACGAGACAAAGACGACGGCTCAGGCACAAACTGATGAAACAGATCCCGCGCAGGGAACGGTGACTAACTGATTCCAGAACAGCGTTTCTAAAAGGTTATGACCGGGGTTTTTTGCTCCGGTCATTTTTTTTTATCATCATAATCCGGTAGTTCACATACAGCTTTCATCACTTCATTGCATTTCTTTTTTTAGGATGGAATGGAAAATTGAGATTTAGCTTGTTACAGAATTGTGACAACTGTTGGGAATTATTTGGCATGTGATTCGACTTATTCATATCATTCAAGCATATCGCCATGAAAACATTTTTTGAACACCACATCAACTCAGGGGAACCAATCCACTGCGGTCCGCATGAACCCGGGCAAGCCGGCAGGTGACCTGTGAGCAGCGATTGCAAGCGGTTTTGACCACCGTTGTCAATTGCTTATTTACTGCATAACAGCCGGCATTGCCATTTCTCATACCGGTGGGCGATAATTATCATATTCTCTGATTCTGAAACATTGCTAAATTCGTTCTATTCGTTCACCTAAAAATTCAGCTCTATGAACTCCATCTTGAGAATTGAAGAATGGGGTGATCGCCATCACCCGAAATGGCTTGATGTCCTTCGCATCCTTCTCGGTCTGACCATCCTCGCCAAAGGTTACTACTTTGTCAGTAACACGGCAGGGCTCCAGGAAATGATTGCCAACAGCCGGTTCGGGCAAGTTTCATTTTTGCTGGCGCATTACGTGGCCTTTGCTCATCTCATCGGCGGTATCCTAATTGCCGTTGGCCTCATCACACGCATCGCCATCTTGTTCCAGCTTCCCGTCCTTATTGGTGCTGTGGTTTTCTTTAATGCGCAGCATGGTTTTTATTCTGCCAACTCAACGGAGTTGTGGCTGTCACTGATCATCCTGTTCCTCCTTGTTTTCTTTCTTGTGGAAGGATCAGGGCCATGGTCTATTGATGAATACATGAAAAAGCATCCGGAGAAAGAAGACTGGGAAGAAGAACTAAAGAAAGAATGAAAGTCCAATCGAATATTAAAAAAGCCCGGCGCTGTATTCAGCGCCGGGCTTTTATCTTTTTCGCCGTTATCAATGAGCTACGATAAAGGATTTTGAAACCCGAGAACCATTTGCTTCCATGGTGAAGAAGTAAGTGCCGGGGAGGAAATCACTTACGTTGATCGTCTTTCGGTGAAATCCTGAAGTAGAAGATGGTTCGCTCATCACCGGCATCATCAGTCTTCCCGACAGGTCATACACATATAGCGTCACATCACCGTGCACCGGCAAATAATAGTTGAAGACGATATTACTCGTTGCCGGATTGGGAATGGGGGCGTATAGTTGCGGAGTTGATACCAGTCCATCAACAGCCGGCACACCAACCGGGTGCCATGATGTATCGAACACTACATCCTCATCCCCCGGCTGATAGACGATAAGATTCATGAAGTATTTATACATCTCATCAAATGATGATTCGCCATAGCCCACGTTCTTAGGCGGGTTATTGGGGTTGTTGGGATTATTGCTCGTGTTATCATACGTGGCTTCGGTTTCAATCAGCGTTCCCTTGGGAAGAATGATGAAGTTGTTGTAGAAGTAAAGCAACTGCCATCTGAAATCCCACTGAGGAATGTAACAGAGCGGAATGGAATCTTGATCCGGCGTCACCGCCCAAATCTTGAATGACTTACCCAATAAGTGTTGATGTGGCCCAATGGCAAACATAGAATAGGTGGTATCCAATTCAAACTCTGAGTGAAAAGTGAGCACCTTATCCTTCAGAATGAAAAACACGGGTTCGGTTATATAATTTTCACCCACCCGTTTTCCCTTCACACTCCTTATTTCCGGATTGTCTTCATAAAACACATTTACGTAGGATTGATCATCCTGCGGAATTGTGGTGGGCGCATAGTGAATTTGTATTACAATGTCGGTTCCTGCTTTGAGCTTGATTCCTGACCCTTCAGGGTAAAAACGTGTTTGCATGCCCGGGCCGTAGAGCGAAATGAAATTGACATTGACGCCTTCTCCGGCTCCGCCAAATGACGGATAACCATATTCCGGTGTGGTAGCGTCCATGGAATCGGCGGATCCGTCTTCACACGTATAGATGAAAACATGATGCACCACTTTGGCATTACCCGGCCGAAATTCAAGCGCTTTGACGTTTCTATCCTGTGTGAGATTAGTATGTAAAACAAAGCAGTAGTAAAGATCCTGATTATTGGGTGGTACTGAAAATGGGATCGCCATTTTAAGAACCGTATCAGGAGTACCCAACTGTGATCCTTCAGCAAACACCGGGGGAGGAATCGCTTCCATGGTGTCACCGGGATTGTAGTTACCATTACCCACCTGCGCTACAAATGAATCAAGCAATAGTATTTCATCATCGGTGAGAATTCTCTCATCGAGAAAATGATGGTAGTTAGGATCAGCTTTCCACGGCGGCATTAATTTGGTGTTCACATAGTAGGGGATGCTGTAGAAATACGGACTGTTGATGAATGCCGAATATCCGGTAGCATCAATGTAATCCTCACCGATTTCGCCTTCACGATGGCAACTCGTGCATTCGCGGTAAACGATGGGAGCAACATCTTTCCACTCCACATGTTGCGCATTGCTTTGCAGGAAAAGGGAGGAAAGAACAATGATGGTGTACAGCTTTTTCATACAAGGTTATTTAAGTGAAACAGCGATATACTGGCCATGCTGAATCACTGATAGGGTCAAAGGTATTACATCCTGCATATTCAGCCGCTTTATGGCAGCTTTGCGGTATATGTGTTATTCACCCCGCAGCATGCAGGTGTCTGTTTTCATCTTTGAATGAAAAATGGCTTGGTTTTGCTAATACCCTCGGTGATTAATGAAACGAAATAGGCGCCATCCGGAAATGAATTCACATCGAGAATTTCCCGCTGTAATCCGGTGCGCGGAGTGAGATGCTTTACAAAAACTATTTCACCATTGAGGTTTGCTACGACCAGCTTGGAATGGCCGGCTTTAGGCAGGTAATAGGTGACTGAGGTTACATCCGTTGCGGGGTTGGGATAGCAGCTGTAAAGTTGGGGAGTTGAAATAATGCCATCAACCGGTGACGATGCCTGCAACACATAATTACTGTCTATCACAATTTCTTCATCCCCTTCTTCATATTGCAGCGTGCAGGTGAGATACTTGAACATTTCATCGGTAGAGCCCTCTCCATAACCTACATCCTGCGGCGGGTTGTTCGGATTCCACGGGTTGTTGGTGGTGTTATCATAAACGCCCATGGCATAAACCTTGGTCCCGGGAACGAGGTGTATCATGAAAGGAAAACTGTAATAGAGCTGCCAGTGAAAATCCCAGTGAGGAACATGGATGAGTGGTATGGTATCACCACCGGGTTCAACCGCAAATATTTTGAATTCTTTACCTAATAAATGCTGATGCGGAGCAATTCCGAATAAAGAGAAATCATCTGCGATTTCAACTTCGGAATAGAAGGTGTCCACTTCGTAGGCAGTAATCTTAAAAGGCGGATTGGTAATGTATCCTTCACCAAACCGGGTGGCCTTTACGGTTCGTGGGTTGGGTGAGGCGGAGAAAAACAAATTGACGCTTGACTGGTCGGTCGTGACATAAGTGAGCGGTGCATAATGAATCTGTATCAGGAAGAAACTGCCCGCTGTAAAATTGAACACCCCGTCAGCCGGAAAAAATCTGGGAACCATGCCCGGTCCATACAAGCCCAGGAAGTTAGCATGCACTCCTTCACCGGCGCCGCCAAATGATGGATAGCCATACTCCGGCGTTTCCCAATCCTTGTATAATGCGCTGCTGTCTTTCACGAGGTACATGAACACGTGGTGCACAGCGGCTCCATTGCCCGGACGAAATTCAATGGCAGAAATGTCCTGGTCTTGTAACAGGTCTGTTGGCAGCACGAAGCAGATATATTCATCCTGTCCATTGCCGGCCAGCGTATGTGGTTCAGACATCGTTAAAACCAGATCAGGATTTCCAAGTTGTGATCCTTCAGGAAATACCGGCGGAGGCGGTGCCAGTGTCGTGTCACCTGCAGGCGCTTCCTGATCCACCCAATTCGTGATGAGATCCTTTTCCTCCTGCGTGAGAACACGCTCGTCCAGGAAATGGCGGTAATTGGGATCAGCTTTCCATGGCGGCATAAGCCCGGAGGTGATTTGATATGGGATTTGATACAGGTAAGTTGAACTTGCTACATCGTGGTATGACATCATCGGGAACGGACCGATTTCGCCTTCCCGGTGGCAGGTACTGCAATTCTTATAAAAAATTGGCGCTACATCTTTCCATACCTGTGCCTCAGCAGTGATGAGGGTGCAAAACATGGCTGCGAAAATGAATGAGCACTTAAGGAACACCTTTTTCATATGATTCAAAATTCGTGATCTATTACGAATCAGGAGGTGGGCAATGTTACTTCATATGCAAAATTGCATCAATGATTTTGATCAGTTGTGAAAAACGGCTTTTCATATTCCACTGCAATTAATCACACCGGCCGGTGAATCGTCTTCATTTTATAGCATGTTTGAAATCCTTTCGTGTTCCGCTGAACATTTCGAACTCATACATTTTGCACTCCAACGATCCGTTCAGAAATGGTTTCTTCGACTTGGGCTTCAACCCGATGCATTTTGCCAATTCTCCCGTTGCCGTAAATAAGTAACCGTGATATCCGGGTGTTTTATGTTTCAAAAAGTTGCCGATGGAGGAGTAGAGTTGTTTCAATTCTTCCGTGGCGCCAAGGCGTTCGCCGTAAGGCGGATTGAACATGATTATTCCTTTTCCTTCGGGTATCGGAGTTTCATCAAAATCGCATTCAACAAAGCGTATGAGTTTTTCCACACCGGCTCTGGCAGCATTTTCCTTTGCCGCATTCAGCGCTCTGCGATCGCGGTCACTGGCGATGATAGTTGTGCGGATGGCCGGATCAACTTTGGATTCAAACTCTGAAATAAGTTGATTGAATTTGATTTTGTCAAAGCCCGCTACGTGCATGAATCCGTAATTTTTTCTGATCAGGCCAGGCGGCTTATTGATCGCCATCAGGGCGGCTTCAATCGCGAGCGTGCCGCTGCCGCACATGGGGTTAACGAAGGGAGATTGTTTATCCCAACCGGTTGAAAGAATCATGGCCGAAGCGAGGGCTTCCTGCAAGGGTGCCTTCATCGCAATCTTCCGGTAACCATGTTTGGTGAGAGATTCGCCGCTTGTATCGAGATAAACAGATGCTTCATTATTCTTCCAATGCAAAAACAGGACGCTTCTTATTTTTTCCGGACCTGAATCAGGTCGCTGTTTTGTATTCTCCATGAAACGGTCAGCAACTGCATCTTTGATCTTCATGTTCAGAAACATGAAGTTGGTGACCTCCGGGTGGTCCGCCACGGTATGAATACTGAAATAGCCATCAACCGGAATGATTTCTTCCCATTCAATATTTCTAATTTCATCGTATAGTTTCTGAACGGTTCTGGCAGTGAACTTTTTGATCAGGAGAAAAACATGATTCGCTGTTCGCAGGGTGAGATTGAGTTTGACGGCATCATCAAAGGTGCCTTCCGTTTCTATGGTGGTGAATGATTCACCGTGAATAGGATACCCCGCATCCGATAGTTCTTTTTTGAGGTATGGAGTGATGTGCGGAGAACAACTCACAACAATGACTGAACGCGACTGAAAGATGGGATGCACAGGGCTAAAGGTAGGGTAACAGACAGGATTTGTGCTGATTTGCCTATTCACTTCCTTCTTCAAAGTAGTTGACATTTGTCATCATCCCACCTTACTTCAATCATAAGTTCTGGACAAGCCGTTAATGAAGATTTGGCGATAAATCTTATGAAATGAAAAAGTTTGCACTGCGCCAGAAGCAACAATGGGGTATCCTCATTTTATCATTCACCTTTTCAATATCATTTGCTACAAAATCCATGGCTGATGGATGGTATGACCTTGGTGGCGGACTTGATGGTTGGGTTTATGCGTCGACGGTGTGGAACGGCGATTTAGTCGTCGGAGGAGATTTTACCTATGCCGGTGGTGTGGCTGCCAATCACGTGGCTCGCTGGGATGGCACCTCATGGCATGCGCTCGGCACCGGCACTGATGGCAGTGTTTGGTCGCTCGCTGTTTACAATGGAAAATTATTTGCCGGGGGATTTTTCCTGAATGCGGGGGGAAACAATGTGAGCTATGTTGCAAAATGGACGGGAAGTAACTGGACTGATCTGGATGGAGGTACTGATGGCCCCGTTGTTTCAATGACCGTTTATGACAATAAACTTATCATCGGCGGCTACTTTACCTCTTCGGATTTTGTAGCCGATTATATTGCAAGCTGGGATGGCAGTAATTGGGCTTCACTCGGCAGCGGCATGGGTGGTTCGGAAGGTCAGGTAATGGCTCTTACGGTTTACAATAGTGAACTCATTGCGGCGGGATTTTTTACTACAGCCGGCGGCGTTAGCGCCAATCATATTGCATCATGGGATGGCAGTTCATGGTCGGCCCTTGGTGATGGTATCAGTTGGATCACATATTCTCTCACGGTGTATGACGGTGACTTGATTGCAGGCGGATTATTTGGCTCAGCCGGTGGAGTTGAAGCACATGATGTAGCACGCTGGGACGGATCGGCCTGGGATTCTCTCGGCAGCGGTTGCGGCGGCGGATTGTATGGTTATGTGCTAGCGCTGACGGTTTACAACAATAAGCTCGTTGCAGGAGGGATTTATACAACTGCCGGCGGCAATCAAGCGGCCAACATAGCGGCATGGGATGGTACCTCCTGGGCTCCGCTGGCCACTTATATGGGCAGCGGCGGAACATTAGAGGCCGTGTATACACTTACAGTGGCGGATGGCGATTTGGTGGCCGGTGGAATATTTACTTACGTTGATGGCACCGGCTGCGGCAATGTGGCGGGCTATCATGAAACAGTAACCACGGTTGGATCAAATGTTCCTGCTGGCGGATTGAGAATTGATAATCCATATCCAAATCCGTTTAGCGACGTTACCGAGATTCAGTTTCAATTGCTGAAAGAAGAGAAAATTCAGATTACGCTTCAGGACATGTCAGGAAGGTTGATTCAAAATATTGCATCTAGATATTTCGCGGCAGGAAATCATTCTGTCACCATCGATGCGGGCAGTCTTGGCAGCGGGAATTATCTCTGCAAATTCCAAAGCGAATCAGGAGCGGAAGTCAAAAAGTTGCTGCTCATAAAATGAGACTGGTATAATTCACCCTTGCCGGCATGTTGGAGAGTTAAGAGATGGTGTAGATTTATGAGCTCAAACAAAAGCTCATGATACGATTGCTACTCCTTTTCCTCGTTCCTCAAATTGCTTTTTCACAAAACCCCGGTGATCTCTACGGATTGTATCTCGGAACAAGCAATGTGCTCAATTCCAACGTGGGTGTTGCCACCGTTGATCCGCAAACCGCAGCGGTAAGTTATCTCACCGCCTTTCCCAACACTAAGATTTATGCCTTCGGAGATCATGCTGTCGATCCCATGCATCATTCATTTTTTCAGGTCACCGGTGATTCAGTGAATATGTACCTTTTAGATTTTGATATTGATGATGGATCAATGAATGACATTTTGTTTCAGGTGGACTCCGTTGGTGACGGTACGCCGGGAACAGTAACCATTGGCGGAAACATTCAGGGCACGTTCTACAACTGTGCGGATGATGAAATTTATTTCTGCCATTACCTCGCTCCATGGGAACCTTACATGCATTTTGCGAAAGTGAGCAGATCCACCGGGACCGTTACGGAGCTGGATTCATTTGTGCTGGGCACACAGCCCATTGACAACCTTGTAATACCGGCACACCAGGTGGCTTACTTCATGGAATATAATAGCATCACTTTCCTGTACGATAAACTACTCGCGGTAGATCTTGAAAACAACACAGTATCTGAAATTGCATTGTCCACTGCGGTTCCTTCTTCAAGCTTTTGGGTGCTTACTTATAATCCACTTGACGGAAGTCTTTATGGCCTTCAGGAAGACCTTGACTCTTTTTCCGTGAACAATTATCTCGCTGATCTGCGCTACATCAAAGTCGATCCTGAAACCGGAGTGGTAACAGATTTAACCGATGATTTTTTAGGTAACATCATTGCCAGCAATCTCGCAATAGATTTCCAGGCGAATCAATTGAGTGTGGTTATTCAAACGGAGAATCCGGGATACCCGCAGGTGGCAACCTATGACATCACCAACGGCACCTCTGTCATCAATAATCTGTCATACACTGATTTTGGAAATATTTCTTACCCGTCTCTCATTGGAATTGATGGCTACCTCATTCCTAAAGATTGCTCTCAAGCCACTGCTGTTGATAATATTGTTTCACCGTGTGATGATCCGATTACATTAATCTCCGGATCAGATGCGAACTCGATTAATCTCGGCTGTCATGCCGCTCAGTTTGCAGGAATGCATCTGCAGGTTTTTGATCAGCTTGGAAGATTGATCAGTGATCAAATAATCAATGGAGAGATGATTGATGTTGTCACATCAAAACTTTCAGGTCAGTTTTATTTCTATTCAGTCACAGATCACGGAAGGAGGATGGCATCGGGCGCCCTTCCGGTCATCAAATAGATAAATCACATTTCTTTATCGACAAGAAGCAACGAAGAAGTCTTTGTTACCTTCTACTTTTGCCGTCGAAATTCTCACAGCGTGAAAACGATCTTTACCATTTCC
>JAFDYS010000021.1:36935-116351 GCA_018267315.1 Bacteroidota bacterium
CCAGGAAGGAAAATGTGGTGGATGATTATTTCGGAACCAAAGTTTCTGATCCATACCGGTGGCTTGAAGATGATAACTCTGCCGAAACCAAAGCATGGGTGCAGGAGCAAAACAAGGTGACGCAGCAATACATTTCACAGATTCCGTATCGCAACCAGATCAGAGACCGCATCCGTGAACTGTATAACTATCCGAGAGAGAGTACACCATACAGAAACGGAGAGTACTACTTCTACACCCGCAATGAAGGGCTGCAGCCACGCAGCGTTTTCTATTACAAAAAAGGTATTAACGGAACTCCGCAGGTTCTTGTTGATCCCAATGCGTTAAATGCTCAGGGAACGAGTGCGGTAAACCTGGCCGGTTTTTCCAATGACAAGAAATATGTGGCCTATACTGTCTCCGAATCCGGCAGCGACTGGCAAAACATTTATGTGAAAGACCTTGCGCTGAATAAACAGTTGCCCGACAAACTGGAGTGGATCAAATTTTCAGGTGCCGCGTGGTTTAAGGATGGATTTTTCTACGGCGGCTATGAAGCACCTGAAAAAGGAAAGGAATACACCACGCAAAATCAAAACATGAAACTCTACTATCACAAACTGGGTGATCCGCAAACAGAGGACCGCGTCATCTGGTTTGATGACAGTCATCCGTTACGTTCGGTGCAGGCACAAACCACGCAGGATGAAAAATTCCTGATTCTTTATTTGAGCGAAGGAACTTATGGAACTGAGATCTGGTACATGGATTTGCGCAATCCGCATGGTGGATTCAAACGCATCCTCGAAGGATTTGCTTACAACTACAGCGTCATTGACAATGACGGAGAAAATCTGCTGGTGCAAACCAACCACGATGCAAAGAATTATCAACTCGTGATGATTGATCCGAAGCATCCTGAAAAAGAGCATTGGAAAACAATTGTCCCCGAATCAGAAAACTTGCTGGATGCAGTGGAAGCATCTGCCGGAAAGTTGTTCTGCTTCTATCTGAAAAATGCCACCTCACAGGTGATTCAGTTTGACCGAACCGGAAAGATGGAAAGAGAAATTACACTGCCCGTGATCGGAACGGTGGATGGCCTAAGCGGAGAAAAGACTGACACCATGCTTTATTACTCCATCACTTCATTCACCACACCGGCTACCATTTATAAATACAGTGTCAGCGGCGGGCAGTCGACAGTTTATAAGAAGCCCGAAGTCAAATACAATCCGGATGACTACGTGACCAAACAGATTTTCTATCCTTCGAAAGATGGCACGATGATCCCCATGTTTATCGTGTATAAGAAAGGAACGAAGCTCAATGGAAAGAATCCGGCACTGCTCTATGGGTATGGTGGTTTCAACGTTGCGCGGCGCCCGGATTTTATTCCCTCAAGACTGGTGCTGCTGGAAAACGGAGGCGTGTTTGCTGTGGCGTGCATTCGCGGCGGAAGCGAGTACGGAGAAAAATGGCATCAGGCAGGTATGCTGTTCAACAAGCAAAATGTGTTTGATGATTTCATTGCCGGCGCAGAATATCTGATTGCTCAGAAATACACATCAAAGGACTACCTCGCCATCATGGGAAGATCCAATGGCGGACTTCTCGTGGGCGCGTGTGAAACACAGCGGCCTGATTTGTTTAAAGTGTGTATTCCGGTTGTGGGCGTTATGGACATGTTGCGGTATCAGAAGTTCACTATTGGCTGGGCATGGGCAGTTGAATATGGTTCCAGTGATTCCGCAAAGTACTTTAAGAACCTGTACAGCTACTCACCGCTGCACAACATCAAACCCGGAACAAATTATCCGGCTACCATTATTACCACCGGTGATCACGATGATCGTGTGGTGCCCTCACACTCGTTTAAGTATGCCGCAACACTTCAATCTGCTCAGGCCGGTGCCGCGCCAATTCTGATCCGCATCGACATCAATGCGGGGCATGCGCCCGGAGGAGACAAGCCGACGGCTAAATTGAATGAAGAAGAAGCTGACATCTATTCATTCCTCTTCTGGAATATGGGAATTACACATTTGCCTGCCTTCAAGAAGTAGTCAAAGAGAAATGACCGAGTGCCGTAGCCGAGGCATGCGTTGTATATATTCAAAACTTAATTTGCGAATAAGCGGATTAAGCGCTTCTTTTGAGTAATTCTTAAAGACATCTTCTCACTGTAAACACTTCCTTTTATGAATCGTTACTACTCGCTGTTTGTAATTGTGTTCTTACTCGGCATCACGGGTGCTAAATCGCAACAGAATAATACAGCACCAGTCAACAATGAATCCCGTAATCTGGATCACATCCGGCAGACTTTTTACAAGTCATTGGACCTTTCAGAAAAAGATATTGAAGAATACCGCCGTGAATCGGCAAGGGGAGGTGAAGAAAAAGAAAGCAAAACCGACGGGCTGCTCGCTCAGTTTCACCGTTGGGAATGGCTGATGCGTTCACGGGTGGATGCGAATGGAAACTTGCCGGAACCCGGACTTGCGGCACGCGAATATGTAAAATACAAAAATGCGCATCCACAATTTTTCAACAGTGGCGTTCGTGATATTACTTGGGAGACAGTTGGCACTGCTGAGGTTCCTTCAAATGGTGGCGGAGCAGGAAGAACGAACGTTATGGTTTTTGACCCTACGAACTCAGATGTTATGTACGTTGGTGCAGCGGGCGGAGGTGTATGGAAAACAACTGATGCGGGCACCACCTGGACTTGCCTTACGGATGCTTTCCCTGTAACAGGTGTGGCAGACATTGCCATTGATCCTACCAACTCCAATGTGATATATGTGGCAACAGGCGATGGGTACGGGTATGAAGCCACCTGGCAAAGTGATAATGATTTCTGGGGCGGTGTTTACAGCGCCGGATTGATGAAGTCCACTGATGGTGGTGCCACCTGGTTTGCAACAGGTATCAGCTATGAGCAGGCCAATAATGAAATCATTCAGCGCGTGGTGCTGAATCCCGATAACCCGTCCATTGTATTGATTGCAACTCGAAGCGGCATCTACCGATCGGAGGATGGCGGCACCGGTTTTACACAGGTGAGTTCCGTTCATTGCTATGACTTTGCATTTAAAGTGGATGATGCTAACACGGTTTATACGGGTGGCGACAAAGACATTCTGATATCAACAGATGCCGGTGCAACATGGTCAGTATTGGGCGACAACATTATGGATGCCGGAAGAATTTCAATTGAAACCACACCGGCCAATCCGTTGGTGATCTATGCATTCAGTGAAGGGGGAAAATTCAAAAAATCCATTGATGCCGGCGCTAGCTGGACCAATGCGACAAAACCCTCCACCAAAACTTCCTTCTACGGTTATTATGATACCGACTTTGGTGTTTCTGACGTTGATGAAAACGCATTGATAGCAGGTGGACTGGAAGTGGTGGTTTCGTCAAATGGCGCGAGTTCATGGACTAAGGTTTCCACCTGGGATGGAATAGGTGATGATAATTATGTGCATGCTGATGGCAAGTGTTCCAAATTTCTCCCCGGAAGCAACACCACAGTTTTCGCAACCAATGACGGTGGCATTTTCAAGTCAACGGATTTTGGCGAAACATGGAGTGATCTCAGCAACGGGTTGAGAATTGCTCAGGCATACCGGCTGGGAACATCTGTGACGGAACCCGGAAAAGTGATCTCCGGCTGGCAGGATAACGGATGCAATATGTGGGACGGAACTTCATGGACACGGGTTTATGGTGCTGATGGAATGGAAGCCGCCATCGATCCGCTCAATGCTGACATTCTCTATGAAGAAACTCAATATGGAGGCCTTAATAAATCAACGGATAACGGACAGAATTGGTCATATATTTCTCCGGGAGGAGGGGATTGGCTGACTCCTTATATAATTGATCCCACCAACAACAACATTCTGTACTACGGCGGAGGTGGCAGTATTTCTAAGTCTACCAATGGCGGCAGCAGTTGGTCAAATGTCGGTGGTGCATTCAATGGCAACCTGTTCGCCCTCGCAGTGGCACCAAGCAATAATCAATACGTGTACGGTGCATCGCTCACACAAATAAAGGTTTCAAAAAACGGCGGGAGTTCATGGACCGATATCACTTCGGGTTTACCAACTTCAGGAAACGGATTCAATTACATCGCTGTCGACAACACCGATCCGGAGCATGTATATGTGGCGTTGAGTGCTTACAACGAAGGAAATAAAGTTTACGAATCTTCGAATGCCGGATCATCATGGACCAATATCTCCGGCACGCTTCCCAATGTTCCGGTTACATCTATCGTGTATCAACCCGACAGCCAGGATGGAATTTACATCAGTACGGATCTCGGTGTTTTCTACCGGGATAACACCATGAGTGACTGGATTCCTTTCATGGACGGGCTGCCGAATGTAATGGTGCATGAGTTGGAAATCAATCCGGGCGATAACAAGCTTTACGCAGCAACTTATGGCCGGGGCATCTGGCGCTCGGATTTGTATGGCTTTGTGCAATACACAAATGACATTGGCATTACTCAAATCATCAGTCCCGCCGGACCGCAATGTGCTGATGAATTCACCCCGCTGGTGAAGGTGAAGAACTTCGGCAGCAACACCATTACATCGTTTGATGCGAATTATGCTATTGACGGAGGCAGCTACAGTATATTTTCATGGAACGGAACGCTGGATCCGCTTAGCACAATCAATGTTTCGCTTCCTGTGCTTTCGCCGGCCATTGGTGAACACACCTTTGTCGCTTACACCTCGGCACCCAATGGATTGTCAGATAACAACCAGGTAAATGATGCTGACACCTCAGGATTCAATTTGCTGGCTGTGGGTGTTGCCCTGCCGCTCACTGAGGATTATGAATCGGGAAATCTGCCCGGCAACTGGACTTACAATGATCCCAATGCGGTATGGCTGATCAATGATGCAGCCGGCGGATATGGTCAATCCGTTTACAGCGCAAAAGCCAATTTCTTTGGCACCGGAAGCGGAGATGTGGGAGAGATGAATACACCATATCTCGACCTGAGCAGCGCATTGCTTCCCATCACGCTGAAGTTTGATTATGCCCATGCGAATAAGAACAGTAATAAAGGTGATACACTCGCCATCAGCATCAGTACCGATTGCGGTGCCACATTCAGCAATGTGTTTTACAAAGGCGGTGCGGATCTGGAAACCGCGCCACTGCTGAGCGGAACAGAGTTCGTTCCCACGGCAGATCAGTGGACTTCTGAAACGGTTGATCTCAGCGACTACTCGGGTTTCAACAGGGTGCTGGTTAAGTTTACCGGGATTTCCAAGAAAGGAAATTCACTCTATCTTGATAACATCAATCGGGCAGGCATTCCGTCGTCATCAGCTACATTATCTGAAATCACGGAGTTCTCCATATTCCCGAATCCATCATCCGGATTATTCACGTACAGAATTCCGTCTGCCATTCAAAACGGAAAATTGGTAGTGCAGAATGTGTTGGGACAAACAGTGTATGAAATCAGGAGCGATAAGTTAACCACAGAGGGAACTATCAATCTGGAATCACTGGCTCCGGGCATCTATCAACTGAGCGTGTACGATGGCGATGCGATCAGGTACCACGCGCCGCTCACGATTCAGCGATAGCACTTCAACGAAGGTGTTGATTAACCGGGAGGGTGGTAGTTTATACCACCCTCTCAAACATTTCTACAAACTTGAGCATAGATCCTATGTTGCTCACTTTTATTTTACCGAACAGCACGGCCATTTGCGCATTGGTCCTCCCATATTCTGCATCTTCATAATCGCTGTCTTTGGCCTGGACCACACATTTGGGTTCATCGGCTAAACCGGGTTCCACCGTACAAGCGCCATTTTTCACCCGCACGGTGAAATCGCCGCCATGTTCGCCGGCGATTCTGAAGTGATACACGAAGTCAAGAGAAGGATCTATGCCCGGTTTCAAGCGGGATGGAAGGGATTGAATTAGTTCTGATGCGTTCATAGTCATGCCGTTTAATTGTAGTAAATCACATCGCGCTTTCCGCGAATGATGTTGTAACGAAGTGAACCGTAGAAATACTGGTTGCGTGATGAGAACGGCAGATCATTGTTCTTTGACAGGTTCACACGACCATTGTAATATTCCAGTCCTGCCACTATGTTGTCTGCAACTTTGTACAGCACACCCGCTTTAATTCCGATATCAAAGTTTTCAAAATTGAGATCAATATCTGATTCCGTCGTGTTCGTAGCAGCGCCGTTAGTCGTAGTGGTTGATGTAAGATTTCCGGTTTCACTGAACTCAAAACCCGATTGTGCACCGAGTAGTAAGCTCACATCTTTCATGTAGTACTGGAAATAGACGGGGACGCTGAGATAGGAAACGTGTGCTTTGTACACATCATTTTGCGTAATGGAATTACCCAGCGCATCCGCATAGCTGAAATCATCTTTGAGTTTTCCGTTTTGCCACCAGTAGAGTAATTCAAGCCCCGCTCCGAAGCGATTTGCAAATTTGTATTCTGCATAGGCACCTGCCTGCAGCGAAAAATTAAGCCGGTTGGAAATTGAGTGATCCGGGATGGTATCCGTTTTAACAAAAATGATCTGGCTGATGCCGGCTTTTACCGAAGGGCCGAAGAAGAATTTCTGTGCATGGCATTGCAATGAAGCAATGACTGCTATAAAGGTCATCAGGAGAATGCTCGGTTTAGTCATGTACGTTGCGAAGGATGTCCTATAATGTAGTGAACAGGAATGCCTAATTTATTTTTCACACTCCCCACTTTCCAAATGTAATTATTGCCGGGTAGACCGGTAACAACGTCTTCCAGTTCGCGCCTGGTATAAAACCGGAGTACGGAAATACTGCCATCCCAGATAGTGCAAAGAATGATCAGGGGAATCATGTAGGTGTAGAACAACCGCGACCAGCGAAAAGGTTTGAAGAAAGGAGTGAGCAACAAGAAAGTAATGGGTTCAAGGAGTACGACGCCAAAAATGTTCAGCACGCTGGTGGTTCCGGCATCAAAAAAAGCGACGGATTCATTCTTGCTCATGGCATCAGCAAGTAATGCCTTTACCTGCGGGGGTTTGAAATGATGCAGTGCTGAAAACATGGTGCGCACCCCGTTGCAATCCTCAGGCACGTTAAGCGCATTTATCGGTTCGGGATAAAATGAAATTTGTGATGATTGCTTTTCAAGCTCAGTCCATCTGTTTTTGTTGGGATAGAGATCGGTGAGCATGACAGATGGATGGCATTCCATGGTGGCGAGATACTGCAGCATTTTCGTGATGCCTCCTCCGCCACCGGCGCAAAGTTCCACCAGGCGATTCGACCGGGAGGACAAAAGCACTTCTTTGATAATCGGTGCACACGGTTGGTAGAAATCAGTCCAGCCAATCATGTGCCGCAGGTAATCCATCATGCCTTCGCGAATCACCTGAGGGAACCATTTAAGATCTTCAAATTCGAAAAGGAAGGCGCGCGGCAACGGAAGGGATTTAGTGGGTAGCTTTCATGTCTTGATGAACTTGTAATAACGTGGTTCCCCTTTCGAAATCACTTTCAGAACATAAATGCCGGGAGCAAGTAATTCACTCTCATCAGTAGCAAAGATCAACTGACAGTTTACTTCTTTTCCCGCTGCATTATACAAGTGCCATGAATTATCGGAACCGGTGAAACGATGGAAGTCATTTTGATCACCGGAGTAATGGAATGAGTTTTCATGGTGCTCATCTCGCAGCCCGGGCAGCAGCCCCGTGGGTTGAATGCTGTCACACCGCATGATCCGAAACAGGTTCCCGTCGGGATACACTTTGACTTTCTTTATAGTCACGGGAACAGGTACGGTGTCTTCATACTGCTGCAATACGGTGCCCGATTGAATGAGTTTGCCGTGATAAAAATTCATCCAGCAAAGCGAGGTGCCTGCAGGAAAGTTCCGGAACTGCTGCGCTCTTCTTACGGTAATATCAGTCACTGCACTTTCAGGCAGCACGGCAGGAATTCGTGATCCGTCTTCGAGGATGTTTTGCAGTGTGTGAATTTGAACCTGCCATAGGTAACTGCTGTCAACCAGAGATGAATCAACCCAATCAACGGATCCGTGCAATGATCCCACGTCATCACCATCATAATACGGCGGCGAAGTTACTGTGGCATCTCCCGGATTATTGTCAAGCGAGGTATTGCTGAATGCCGGGTAGGATACATGAATGGAAAACCGTTTCATCGAAGCCAGATTGAAAGAACCCCATAAAATGCCTTCGGTGCCGTTGTGTTTGCGCAGGTCCCATTCCCAAATGCCGCCGGCATTGGTGGTTTGCACGCTGTTGTAGAATGCAATTTTTTCCTGCCAGCAAGTGTAGTCGTCATTTTTCCCATTTACGGCCGACAGAAAAGGAAGGGAGATGTTCTTTCTCAACTGCAGGGTGTAATTGGAATTAGCGAGATCGTAAATTCTGAAGTAGTTGTTTCCGCCCGGCAGGATGGGGATATCCGTGTATAGATTGGTTATGTTTTCATCCCCGAAAAAAATTCGTGTTTGTTTTACAGCCGATCCTCCTTCATTGAATTTGCAATCCGGATTGGCATCTTCCGGCGCCGTGAGATCATACTTGGGAACGGTCATGTTTCCCGCAGCAAATTTCCATGGAGTGATCATGCTCAAAAGCAGAACGGCCGCACAACCTTGTGATGCGCCTACCAGGTACATACGGTTAGTATCAATGGTTAAGCCGCCGGGCGTATTCCATTTACTAAGTATCCAGTCCAGTTCCCAATTCACCCGGGCTAGTGTATAGCCGCGAACCACTCCGGAGACGGGCGGCAGTGATTGCCCATCTGCTTTGTAAATGTTCAATGATTCAACGTAACCTAACCAGCGCGTATTGGTTCCGCCGGGATCAATTCCGGTTGCCGGTATCCAGTCGTCAAACGAAATTTTCCATGACTGATCAACATGCGTGGCGATACTGTTATTGTAGAAGTCGCCGCCTCCGCCATGAAATTTCAGATAGCACACATTGCTTCCGCCCACCGGGCCCGTCTTTACAATTCCGAAATGAAACGGCAGACAACCTTCATTCGTCATAGAAGGATAATCAGCTGTTGATGGTTTGCCCCCGTAATGAATGTAGATGTCCATCTTCTCACCTTCAGTCGAGCCGGGAAAGGCCACATTGGATGCCTGCAGATAGGCCTGTATGGGAGCTGATACTTCTTTCAGTTTATTGAGTGTGGTGTTGCCGCCCGGCGTCACCATCCAGTTCGGTCCGGTGTGGCCGTAATCGCAACGCACGGCGTAGTAAAATTTTGCGCCATCCAACTGTACATTCTGCACAAATAGATTTTCATCGCTTGCCAGCGGTGTGAGGTCATCTGTAACGAGATAATGGGTGGTGTTATCATTTAATACCGTGGTGAGCCGGGTATCCGTTCCAAAGTTGTAAGGAACTCTTCCGAGGTACTGCGCCGTTTTCAGCACATTGCTGTCAGATATTTCAACCGGACTTTTATACACATAGTAGAAACCTGAATCCACAGCGCCAATATTATTCCATCGTATAAAAACCTGTCCATGCTGAGAAATGGCGCCCAGATTTGTGACGGTTTGGCTAATGCAGATTTGACTCAGGCAAAGAAAAAGGGCTGATAGCGTTGTGGCTTTCTTTAAGTGTAATGAGCGCCGGCGCATAGATGATGCGATCAGGTAAAGGTATCGAAATCTCAAGGATCGGTTGGAAGAGATGATTGTTGTTCCACCTCAAATCAAAGACTCATGGTGACAGAACTGCCTGTTTCAAACTCTCCACTTTCAGCATGCATTCTTCATATTCTTTGAATGGATCGCTCGCGTATGTGATTGCGCTGCCGGCCTGAAAGGAGAGATAACGGTCATCGGCATTGTAGAGAATGCTCCGGATCACCACGTTGAAATCCAAATCACCTTCCGGTGAAATGAAACCAACGGAGCCGGAGAACAGCCCGCGTTTTACCGGTTCATATTCATCAATGAGTTGCATGGCCATCACTTTGGGTGCGCCGGTCATGGAACCCATTGGGAAAGCATTTCTAATGGCTTCGGTGAAATGAACATCATCGCGCAGCGTGGCTGACACGGTGGATACCATTTGATGCACTCGCGGGAAGGTGTGAATGCCAAAAAGCTCATCTGCTTTAATTGTTCCGGGCACGGCACTTTTTGCCAGATCGTTCCGCACCAGATCAACAATCATCACATTTTCGGCCCGCTCTTTCGGATCGTTCATCAGTTTCATCCGCAACCGGTCATCTTCAACCGGATCATGGCTTCTGCCTATGGTACCTTTCATGGGCTGTGAGAAAATCCGTCTTCCTGTTTTTTGCATGAATCGCTCAGGGCTTGCGCAGAGAAGATAGCGATTCCTGTGCTTCACAAAACAGGCAAACGGAGCAGGTGACATTTCATTCAGCAAGCAAAAGAGCGTGTGCGGATCAGCAGAAAAATTTTCCGCAAAGAATTCCTGGCAATAGTTCACCTCGTAAAGATCACCGGCTGCAATATGGTCTTTCAGTTCCTGTACGGCTTTTAAATAAGTTGCCTGACCGGTTCGTGATTGTATGAATGCGGGACTCTGACGGCCAACTGCAAAGCCGGTGTTCATGATCGAGTCATAGATACGATAGGGATCGTCATTCGATTCAATGATCAATGTGTCATTCCGGATGGCGAGAAAAATTTCCGGAATAAAAAAGAAGGAAGATGTGAAACCAATTCCATCGGGACGGAGATCTTTCCTCTTGAATACCGTGGGCTCGATTTCGTTTTTCAGATCATAGGATAAGAAGCCGAAGATCCATTCTTTCGATCTTTCACTGAATGACCGGAGCGTCCTGAATGTTTCCGTTCCGGTATCAGCCATTGCGGAAATGCCTGCCCCGGCAATGAAATCGTAGCCACTGTTTACAGAGAAATAGGCATTGCGATCGAAGCAGATACTGGCAGAAAAATTCCCTGCCCAGTAAATCAACTTCCGTTTAAGAAGTTGCTTGTCCCCGGCAGGGAATGAAGCGGTTTGGCGCATGAGTTGCGCGGTTAAAAATCATCATCATCATCCGACATGTCGTTCATGTCCGATACATCTTCTTCCACTTTGAAATCTTCATCCACTTTCATGTCGTCCATGTCATCCATATTTCCGCTGGGCTTGCGCGGAATCTTGAGTTCCTCTTCATCGCGCATGAATTCGCGGAGATCCTCGTCAATGGGTTCTGGTTTCTTCTCTTCCGCAGGCGGAGGTGTTACAACCGTCTTAGGTGCCGGCGCCGGTTTGGGTTTCGGAGGCGCGGCAATGGCTGTGGGCTTATTCACGAGCGGACGTGCAACGGGTTTCTTTTCAACAGATTTTTGTGCGGCCGGCTTTGCTGCTTTTCGGGCGGGCGCTTTTGCCGCTTTCTTTGCGGCCTTTTTTGCTGGTTTCTTCAGGGCTTTTTTGACTGGTTTCTTAGCTGCTTTCTTCGCTGCTTTTTTTGCGGACTTCTTTGCAGACTTTTTCGCGGCCTTTTTTGCCGGCTTGCCGGCTACTTTTTTCTTCGCCGGTTTCTTCGCAGATTTTTTTGAGGAAGATTTAGATGTTTTCTTTTTTGCTTTCATGCGATGCGAATGTTTTGCGATGGTAAATTTTGAACGAAGTTACGAGATTCACAAATTTAGCGACCGAAAAATAATTCAATTAATAGGGAGGGTTCCTGAGAGAAATGGCGGCCTGACAGCGCCACTTAAAATGGTGCATCCTTTATAGCACCACCAGTTGATCACGGCCGGCGCCAATGGAAATCATGGACACGGCCGTTTTAGTTTTTTCAGCGACGAACCTGACAAAGTCTGACAAAGAACCGGGCAAATCATCTGCGGATTTCATGCTGTGATTTGTCTTCCATCCGGCCAATGGTTCATACTGCGGAATGATGGATGCGGTGTTGATGTCAAACGGTATCTGATGTGAATCTTCATGACCGGTTCGGTAACTGCTGCAAACTTTTACTTCTTCAAACACATTAAGTACATCGGCTTTCGTAATCACAATTTTTGTAACGCCGTTGAGCATGATGGTGTAATTCACCGCCACCAGGTCGAGCCATCCGCATCGCCGCGGACGTCCGGTAGTGGCGCCAAATTCATGTCCTTCCTTGCGCATGAGTTCGCCGGTTTCGTCGGTTAATTCAGTAGGGAAGGGTCCTCCGCCCACGCGGGTGCAGTACGCTTTAATAATTCCGATCACTTCACGAATAGAAGTGGGGGGGATACCCAGTCCCGTGCAGGCAGCTGCTGTGATGGTATTGCTGGACGTAACGAACGGATAGGTTCCGAAATCAATATCGAGCATGGAACCCTGTGCGCCCTCTGCCAGTACCTTTTTACCCTGGTGCAGTTGGGTATTAATAAAGTATTCGCCCCGCACGCAGTTAAATGAACGTATTACCTCTATGCCTTGCCAAAATTCTTCTTCCATTTTTTGAAGATCAAAATCCTGCGGAGCGGAACCGAGCAATTCAAGATGCTTTTGCTTGAGTTGATCGTAACGATTCCTGAAGTTGTCAGAAAAAAGATCGCCTACCCGAATGCCGTTTCGCCCGGTCTTGTCCATATAAGCGGGTCCGATGCCTTTAAGCGTGGAGCCGATTTTACCGGCGCCTTTTGATTTCTCGCTGGCGGAATCAAGCATGCGGTGCGTAGGTAGAATCAGATGTGCTTTTTGTGAAATGAGCAGTTTCTTATTGAGATCAATGCCGGTTTGGGTGAGTTCGTCCACTTCTTTTTTGAATTCACACGGGTCAATGACCACACCATTACCGATAAGATTGAGGGGACGGTCATGAAACACGCCGGAAGGGATGGTGTGAAGCACGATGCGCCGACCGTCAATATTCAGCGTGTGCCCGGCGTTGGGGCCGCCCTGGAATCGGGCCACTACGTCATAGTCCGGTGCGAGGTAGTCAACGATTTTTCCTTTGCCTTCATCGCCCCATTGCAATCCCAAAAGCACATCAACCATGAATCTGAACTTTTATTAGAATGAAATGAATACAGGAAATTGAAAGGTGAGAAAACGAATCATACATGCATACATGCATGTTACACGGATCTGAGCATTTCAAGCGCATCGCCTGTTTTTGCTGCAGTGCTGAAGAAGGTTTCGAGTTTGGTTACCACCAGCAATTTCTTCAATTGATCCGGCAAGTTGCACAGCACCATATGTCCACCCTTAGACGAAACTATTCCTTTGGATGAAACCAGGAAATTGAGGCAGGCGCTGTTGACGAATTCAATTCCCTTCAGGTCAAATATGTATTTGCGCTGGTTATGTTCGAGCCCCTGAAGAATCTGATTTTTTATGCCGGAGGTTTCCTGCTCGGAGAGCAGTTTCCCTTCAATCATCAAAACCGTTACATCATCAACCTGCTGGGTTTTAAATTGCATGTGTTACTTTTTATTCAGCTAGCGTGAACCTTTCAATTGCTCCTTCACCTCACATCCGTTGCATTTTCCGTACAAAATTAAGGAATGGTGTGCAATGTTGAAGTGCAGCAACTCACCCATGCGTGTGGAAATCTGGTGAATTCTCGGATCGCAAAACTCGAGCACCTTGTTGCAGTCAATACAAATCAGGTGATCGTGCTGGCGGTATCCGAATGATTTTTCAAAGCGTGCGAGGTTATTACCAAATTGATGTTTGGTTACCAGTTCACACTCCACGAGAAGTTCCAAGGTATTGTAAACCGTGGCACGGCTGATCTGGTGTTTCTTGCTTTTGAGTGCGGCATACAATCCCTCAGCATCGAAATGGTCATCGCGTGAGTAGATTTCATCTAAGATGATGAACCGCTCTTTTGTTTTGCGTTGCTGGTGAATTTCGAGGTGTTCTTCAAACAATTTCTTAACCTGTTCCTTCAGATTTACTTGCTTCATTACGGATGCATTCAACTCACAGCAAAATTACGGAAGAAAGACCCGAGTTACCTTAAGAGTGACAGGCATCATCTATTAGGATTTGATTCGTTGATTGCTCAGGATGCATGATCCGGAAGACCGCACCGGTCTTGCTCCGGGCAGTTATACGGTAACGGTAACGGATGCCGGCGGCTGCACGGATGCAGCGGCCTTCACCATCACCGAACCGGATGCGCTGAACGTAACGGGCAATGTATTGGATGTCACGATCACCAACGGCAGCGATGGTTCTATTGATGTATCGGTAAGCGGCGGAACGGGTTCATACACTTATGACTGGGCTGATCTTCCGGGAAGCAACGATCCGGAAGACCGTACCAATCTGCCTGCCGGTGACTATACTGTAACAGTAACGGATGCCAATGGATGCACCCACGACAAAACCTTTACAGTTAATGAGCCGCAGTGTGTGTGCACTACTCCTGCTCATGTTACCATCACCAACCTTGGCGGCGACATGATTCAGGTTTGCTGGGATGCTCAGGATTGCGCCACCGGTTATATAGTTCAATACCAGTGGAAAGGTCATTCTGATTGGAATACCGTGGAGGTTTCAGCACCCGATCATTGTGCAACCATTGATTTGAAGAATCACCTTGTAGTTTATGTGAAAGTGGCTACCATTTGCAGCGATGGTTCTACCACCAATTATTCCACGGTGATTAAATACAAATATATTGAGCCATGCCTTGGCGGAAGCAACCTTTCGTCATCTGACGTAACGAGCAACAGCGCTTAAGTGAGCTGGACGCCGGGTACAGTTAATGCAAGCCAGCGTGTTGTTTATTACGTGACCGGAACAACCACTCAATATTTTGTGGGTGTTTCTGCCACAGCTACTTCAGCTAATCTCACTTCGCTGCTATCTTCCACTTCTTACAGCTGGAAAGTGAAAGGAGCTTGTTGGTCAAACCTTGCTTCATTCACCACGGGTGCTCAGAAGATGGGAGGTGAGTCACTCACGGAAGGTCAATTGGGCAATATCAGTGTATATCCCAATCCGGCTCATTCCAATCTATTCGTGAATATTGTGATGAACGATGCACAGGATCATGATGTAACCATTCAACTCGTTAATATGATGGGACAGATTATGATGTCAACCAATGATGTAGTGACGAGTGGCAGTAATGTGAAGTCAATACAACTGGGCAGCAATATTCCTGACGGCATTTACCAACTGAGAGTTGTTTCAGGAAGCCAGACTTTGGAGAAGAAAGTAGTGATCAGCAATGATTGATCAAAGCTGAACTTCAATAACACCATGATGGAGGGATCCGATTTTCCGGATCCCTCTTTCTATTTTATTAATCGGGGGTAGCGATCTGCGAGCATCCGCTGCCTGAATGTTTCATATAATGTGACAGCACAAGCCACGGACACGTTGAGACTGCGGATCATTCCCACTTGCGGAATCAGGAAATTCCCGTTACACAGGTTCGACATTTCAGGTGATACTCCGGAATGTTCATTTCCGAATACCAGTGCGATGGATTCGGTAAGATTCAGGTCGTACAATGAAACAGATTCCTCAGTAAGTCGTGTCGAATATATTTTTGAATACCTGTGTCGCACTGCCTCAACACAATCCCTTAGATCAAAAAAATGATGGATGGTAATCCATTTGCTTGCGCTGGCAGATGATTTCTTTCCCAGGTTGGAATTGGTTTTAGTAGGTGATGAGAGGATATAAACCTCACCAATGCCCACTGCATCACAACTGCGCAGGCACGCAGAAATGTTATGTGGATCATCCAGGTTTTCGAAAATGACGGTTAGGTCGTTTTGCCTGTTCGCTTTCACATCATTGATCCGTCTTTCCCGCTCAGGCGTCATAGTTTTGGGGTATGTCGTGCAAAATAGTAAGATCCGTTTCAGGGTAGGGAGGGCTTACTTAACGGGATGTCGGCCGAGTAACTTATCAACATGAGAAACCGGAAACGGGTGGCAAACTTTAAGAAAACAGCCCTCTTTATCGTATCTTTGTCTCTCTCAAATCGGAATCTCAAACCTCATTCTTTTCTCCTAAAAATCAACTGATCAAAAGTGGCAAGCGGTCAAAGAATAGTCCCCGTAAATATTGAAGAAGAAATGAAAACCGCCTACATCGATTATTCGATGTCGGTAATTGTTTCTCGAGCCATACCTGATGCCCGCGATGGGTTAAAACCCGTTCAACGGCGCATCCTGCATGGAATGAATGAATTGGGCGTTCAGTATAACCGTCCCTACAAGAAATCAGCGAGAATCGTAGGGGAGGTGCTCGGTAAATATCACCCCCACGGCGATAGTGCGGTATATGAAGCCATGGTGCGCATGGCTCAAACCTGGAGTCTCCGGTATCCTTTGGTTGACGGACAGGGAAACTTCGGATCCATGGATGATGATCCGCCTGCGGCTATGAGGTACACTGAAGCCCGCCTCGCCCGGATTACCGAAGAAATGATGGGTGACATTGATAAGGATACGGTTGATTTCCAACTCAATTTTGATGACACGTTGAAGGAGCCGACGGTTCTTCCTGCCAAACTCCCCAACTTGCTCGTGAACGGCGCCTCCGGCATTGCCGTAGGTATGGCGACTAACATCCTGCCACATAACCTTTCAGAAGTGATAGAGGGTATCTGCGCTTATATTGATAACCGCAGCATCACTGTGGAAGATTTGGTGAAGATCATCAAGGCGCCCGATTTCCCAACCGGTGGCATCATTTACGGATACGATTCGGTGCACCAGGGAATGATCACCGGCAAAGGAAAAGTTGTATTGCGTGCCCGACACAACATTGAACAACTGAAGAATGGCAAGGAACGGATCATCTTCACTGAAATGCCATATCAGGTTAATAAAGCAGCCATCCATGCCAAGATCATGGAATTTGTGGGAGAGAAGGTGATTGACGGAATCGCTGAATGCCGCGATGAGAGCGACCGCGAAGGTGTGCGGCTGGTGGTTGAACTGAAGCGCGATGCCATCCCCAATGTGGTTCTCAATCAACTTTTCAATTACACTCAGCTTCAGAATTCATACGGCATCAACAACATCGCACTGGTGAACGGAAGACCCAAGCAGATGAATCTGCTTCACATGGTTTCGGTGTTTGTTGATTTCCGTCATGAGGTGCTGGTGAGACGCACCAAGTTTGAACTCGCCGAGGCGGAAAAACGCGCTCACATCCTTGAAGGATTACTTATTGCGCTTGACCATCTGGATGAAGTGATTGCCCTCATCCGCGCGGCAAAAACTCCCGAAGAAGCGCAGATCGGGTTGATGGATAAGTTCCAATTGAGTGAGATTCAGGCAAAGGCCATCCTCGAGATGCGACTGCAACGGCTCACCGGGCTGGAGCGCGATAAGATTCGCGCGGAGTACAAAGAAGTGAAAGAGAAAATCGAATATTATCACGATGTACTGAGCAATGAAAAACTGCGGTTTGAAATTCTGAAAGATGAAATGCTTGAGCTGAAACAAAAATTCGGTGATGAGCGCCGCACGGAAATCATTCACACTGCCGAAGACCTGAATATCGAGGACCTGATTGCCGATGAGGAAATGGTGATCACCATCAGTCGAATGGGCTACATCAAGCGCACGGAACTTTCCAGTTACCGCCGTCAAAACCGCGGCGGCAAGGGATCGGTTGCGAGTGGAGCGCGTGAAGAAGACTTTATCGAACACCTCTTTATTGCTTCCAATCACAATTACCTTCTTTTCTTCACCGAGAAAGGACGATGCTACTGGCTCAAGGTGTATGAGATTCCTGAAGGTGGAAAAACGGTAAAGGGGCGAGCCGTACAAAACCTGATCAATCTGCCATCGGACGATAAGATCAGGGCTGTGATTAATGTGAAGAAGCTGAACGATGAAAACTTCATCAAGAATAATTATCTCATCTTCTGTACGCGTAAAGGCATCATCAAAAAAACCACACTGGAAGAATTCAGCCGGCCGCGCAGTAACGGAATTATTGCCCTCACTGTGAAAGACGGCGATCACCTTCTCGAAGTGAAGATGACTAATGGAAAAAATGAAGTGCTGATTGCGGTGAAGTCCGGTAAGGCCATCCGCTTCAATGAAGAGAAGGTGAGAGCGATGGGCAGATCAGCCGCCGGTGTGCATGGAATTGATGTGGATGAAAAGAAAGACGAGGTGATTGGCATGGTTTGCGTTGACAAAAAGGATAAAGAGCAAACGATCCTGGTTGTATCAGAAAAAGGATATGGTAAGCGGACTGATGTGGATGAATACCGCATCACCAATCGCGGAGGAAAAGGAGTGAAAACGCTGAACGTAACGCCCAAGACGGGCACGTTGGTAGCAATCAAGAATGTGACGAATGACGATGACCTCATGATCATCAATAAATCAGGTGTGGCGATCAGGATGGCTGTTGCAGATATTAAAGTGATTGGCCGGGCCACGCAGGGTGTTCGCTTAATCAAGCTCAATGGTGATGATGAGATTGCCGGGGTAGCCAAGATCGAAATGGAGAAGGAAGAGCCGGAAAATTCAAAAGACGGAAAAGGCAAGGATGACAACCAGCAAGGAGAGATTTTCAGTAAAAACTAATCAATAAAACCACCCACAATGAGAAAGTATTTGGCCACAATAGCGCTGGTGATGGTTGCAATAAGCGCATCATACAGCCAAAGCGCTAAAGTAGTTTCAGCATTTAACTACCTGAAATCAGGCGATTTTGATTTGGCAAAGACAGCAATTAACGAGGCGACGCAGGATCCCAAAACAGGAGTGCAGGCAAAAACCTGGTACTATCGCGGAGCCATTTATCAGGCCATTTATGGTGACAGCGCTTACCATAAGAAGAACCCTGATGCTTTGATTGAAGCCGTGAAGTCGTATGAGAAAGCGATGGAGCTTGATCCGAAAAATCAGTGGAAGGATGAAATCAAACTTGGACTGAGCGATTGTGCCAATTATGCTTACAACGAAGCTGTTGCACCTTTCAATCGGAAAGACTATCAATCAGCATATGATCATTTTGCGCTTGCGGCGAATACGTATGAATTCCTCAATAAGACCTACAACATGGGATTGATTGACACTTTCGCCACATTGTACGCCGGAAATTCAGCGCTCAAAATGAAAAACTACGATGCCGCTCAGGCCATGTATCAAAAATTGCTTGACAAGAATATTTCATTGCCCGAGTTGTATGCAAGCATGGGCGATTTGTACATGCAAAAAGGAGATACAGCCAAAGCGAAAGAAATGATCGGTCAGGGAGTGAAAATGTATCCTAATGACAAGCAATTAATGGTGCAGGAACTAAACCTGTATCTGTTTTCAGGCGACAAAAAGGAAGCGATACGGAAACTGGATGAAGCCATTGCCAAGGATCCCGGATTTACAGAATTGTACATTCAGCGTGGAAACTTGTATGACGACCTGGGCGACACCACCAATGCCCGCAAGTCATATGAAGAGGCCATTGCCAAAGACCCCAACAACTTCAATGCATTTTACCGGTTAGGAGCGAGTTATTACAACAGAGCCGTTGATCTGAATAACCAGATGAATAAACTCGATTTGAATCAGCAGAAAGTTTATGATCAGCTGAAGGGACAGCGCGATTCGTACTTTAAGCAAGCATTGCCATACCTGGAGAAAGCATATAAGCTTGATCCGAAGGATGAAGACACATTAGGCGCACTTAAGGAATTGTATGCACGGCTTGGACAAATGGACAAGTCAAATCAAATGAAGAAGGAGCTTGAACAGCTCAAAGGACAATAAGATTTTTCCAGCTTTCTTTTTTCAGATCCCGGTTGACCGCGAAGTCGCCGGGATTTGTTTTTGCCGGTAACAGGCAGGAGGTGGCGGCCTGCGGCTACTTTACATAATATTAATTATCGGGCAAAAGAAGTTGTATTTCAGAGTGCGAAAAGCTCAAACTGCATAGATCAAATGTTTGAAATGCGAATTGCTGTGAACTGCATTCTTTATACCTTTCCCATCAGTTTCTGCAATTCATCAACGACCACCATGAGAAAAATTTCTACTCTTCTTGCCCTTCTTATCATTCACACCGGATCACAAGCACAGAACTTCAACATGCAGTTCCGAAGCGAGATCGTTTATCCGTATTCATGCGCCAGCATTTGGGCCTATGTCAAGGACGATCATGAATACGCTCTCGTGGGTACCTATGAAGGCGTCTCAGTGGTTGACGTTACCGATCCTGACGCGCCGGTTAACCTCTTTGATGTTGTTCACCAGGGCGCTGAAAGTGAATGGCGGGAAATCAAGACATACGATCACTATGCCTACGCCACCAATGAAACCGGCAAAGGAATTCTGATCATGGACCTACAATATCTGCCCGATAGTGTTCCGCAATATCAGTTCATCTACAATCCGCCGTCAGGTTCAAATCAAACCACAGGTCACACGTTGTGGATTGATGAAAACGGACGCCTCTTCGTGTTTGGCGGTAATTACGCCCAGGGTTATGCTTGCTTTGATCTTACATCCGATCCGCTCAATCCGCCATACCTCGGCAAGTATTCATCCAAATACATTCATGATGGATTTGTTCGCGGTGACACCTTGTGGGCCAGCGAAATATTTAACGGCAAACTGGAAGTGCTTGATGTTTCAAACCCCGCCAGTCCGGTAAGTCTCGCTTCGTTTTCCACGCCCAATAATTTCACCCACAACTCGTGGCCGACACATGATAACCGCTACCTGTTCACCACCGATGAAGTGAATAATTCATATCTCACTTCTTATGATGTTTCTGATCTGGATAACATTACCGAACTGGACAAAGCGCAGTCCAATCCCGGCAGCCAGGTTATCATTCACAATGTGCACCTGCTCAACGATCAATACGCTTACACGGCATACTATAAAGATGGCGTGGTCCTGTTTGATGTTTCACACCCTGATAACATCATTGAAGTGGCCAGCTATGATACTGATCCCGGCGAATCAGGCGGCGACTACGGCGGCACCTGGGGCGTATATCCTTATCTGCCATCGGGAAATATCATTTCATCTGATTTATATGATGGCTGTGAAGGCACAGGAAAGCTTACCGTGCTCACTCCCACTTATGTATCCGCGTGCTGGCTTGAAGGTACCATCTCTGACAGCATAGCGGGTAACCCGCTCAATAATGTGCAGGTGAAAGTGATAGGCACATCCAACTCCGACTTTTCAAATCTTTCGGGAGTATACAAAACCGGCAACGGCATTCCGGGTACCTATGACATTCAGTTTTCAAAGGCCGGATATGCATCCAAGACTGTTTCTCTTTCTCTTAATTCCGGGGCGGTTACTTCATTCAATGTGCAACTGGTTCCCGTCACTTCATTCGCCTTCTCCGGACAGGTACTGGATGCCAACACAGGAAATCCTGTTGCCGGCGTAAACGTCCTGTTTGACGGCGATATCAACGGCGACTTTTCCGCCGTGACGGATGCCAGCGGAAATTTTTCTTTGAGTTCGATTTACTCCGGCTCTTACAATGTGTATGCGGGCAAATGGGGATACGTTACCAAGCAACTCCCCAATGCCAGTCTCAATGAAAACACTTCACCGATCACCTTTCAACTTGATCGCGGCTACTATGATGATTTTGTGTTTGACTTCCTGTGGGTTTCTTCTGGCGGCAATTCCAACTCGGGTAAATGGATTCGTGATGAACCGATCGGCACTTATGGTTGCGATGGGCTTTACAATCCGGAATACGATGTGACCTCTGATTACGGCGATCAATGTTATATGACCGGAAACGGCGGCGGCTCGGCCGGCACCAGTGATGTGGACAATACCGTGGTGAATCTCACATCGCCGGTATTCGATCTCAGCACTTACACTGATCCGGGCATTAGTTTCTACCTCTGGTGGGTGGATGCTGTGATCACCAATGCCGCCGACGATACACTGCATGTTAAACTTAGCAATGGAAATACAACCGTGCCCCTGCTCGATTTATATGCCGGTGATTCAGATGACGAATGGAAGCCCTACTCATTCAAGGTTTCAGATTACATCACACCCACATCCAACATGACGCTGAAACTTTCCACGGTTGATTATGACCAGGTGAATTCAAATTGGATTGAAGCGGCCATTGATCAGTTTGAAGTAAACGATTCCGTAGCTACGGTTACCTCCGGCATCAATCCCGATCATTCCATTGTGGCATTCCCGAATCCGTTTAATAGGGAAACAACCATTTACTGGAAAAATGAAGCCGGTGATTGTCGCATTGAGGTTACTGATCTTTCAGGAAGAGTATTGGAAGATTACCAGGCAGCAGCTTCAGGTCATATCACGGTGGGGCGTTCACTTCCTGCAGGACTTTATTTGGTGACATTCATTTCAGACGGAAAAGTGATTCACCAAAAAAAGCTGGTGAAGCAGTAAAGGCAGTCGGCTCTTTGTTCATTCACCGTTGTGAAATCTTCCTGCAGAATTCTGCATCATATTTTAAACAAGTTTGCAGAACGCGTCACTGCATTGTCAGCCACTCATGTTGTTGCTCATTCTTTGAACAATTTGATTCGGGCCATGTTCTACTGGCATTCTAAACGAATCAAAAACAAAACAACATGCGTAACAGATTTTTTCAGTTTTTTATGGTGATGGTGGCATCGGCCGTCCTCACTTCATGCTCTAAGGATGATGATACCACTCCATCAGAACAGAATATTTATCAAACGGCGAAAGCAAACCCGGATCTGAGCAGTCTTGTAGCTGCTATTGACAAAGCGGGATTGTCTGACGAACTCAGCAACAGCGCTGCATCATTCACCGTATTTGCTCCAACGAACGATGCATTCAGCGCATTCCTTTCTGCGAATGGTTTTAACAGTCTGAATGATGTGCCGGTGGATGTATTGACCTCCGTGCTACTAAATCACGTGGTGGATGGAAAGAAGATGGCCGCCGACCTTATCACCGGCTATGTAAACACGCTCGCCACATTCGGTAGCACGACAAGTCATCTCAGCTTGTATGTGAATACCTCCGCCGGCGTGACGCTTAACGGATCTTCCAAAGTAACCGCAGCGGATGTGAAAGCATCTAATGGTGTAGTGCACGTGGTGGATCAGGTGATCGGATTGCCGACGGTAGTGACCTTTGCCATCTCAAATCCTGACTTCAGCACACTGGTGCAGGCGCTTACCCGCCCCGATCTTTCCACTGACTTCGTTTCCATTCTCAGCGGTGCCGGACCTTTCACCGTGTTTGCACCGACCAATGCCGCTTTCAGCGCATTGCTCACTGAACTCGGTGCTTCTTCACTGAATGATATTGATGCAACCACGTTGGAAAAAGTTCTCACCTATCATGTGGTGAGCGGAAATATTCTGGCTGAAAGTCTCAGCAACAACCAGGTAGTTGGAACCCTGAATGGTGACAGCTTCACCATTCACCTGATGAGCGGCGCGCAAATTATGGATGCGAATGACCGCACTTCAAACATCATTGCAACAGATGTGCAGGGATCTAACGGTGTGGTTCACGTGATTGACAAAGTGATCCTTCCCACCCTCTGATTGAAAAAGTGAATTGGTTTGAGAACAAGTGCGCCGGCTCAAATGAGCCGGCGCACTTATTTTTTACTTTTCGGCGAACAGGAATTTTTTCAGAAACCCACCTCATCCTTCACACGCTTCGTATGCGCATTCCGCTCAACGAATTCCACAATCTTTCCGGCAATGTCAATGCCGGTGGCTTCTTCAATGCCCTGCAGCCCCGGTGATGAATTCACTTCAAGAATGAGCGGTCCGCGTGTGGAGCGGATCATATCAACCCCGGCAACGGAAAGACCGAGAATCTGCGTGGCGCGTATGGCGGAAAGTTGTTCCGCCTCGGTGAGTTCAATCAGTTTCCCTTTTCCCCCGCGGTGAATGTTGGAGCGGAACTCGCCCGCCTTGCCCTGCCTTTCCATGGCGCCCACCACCTGCCCGTCAATAACGAAAGCGCGGATGTCCGCACCGTTGGCTTCTTTGATGAATTCCTGAACAAGGATGTAAATATCCTGCCCGAGAAATGCTTCGATGATGGACTTGGCGCTCTGCACGGTTTCGGCCAGAATCACTCCGATGCCCTGTGTTCCTTCCAGCAACTTGATCACCACCGGCGCCCCGCCGATCATGTCAACTAACTCCTGCGCATTCCTTGAGTGATCGGCAAACATGGTTTTAGGAATGCCCAATCCCGCACGCGAAAGCAACTGAAGACTTCTCAGTTTGTCCCGCGATCGCGTGATGGCCTGCGATTCATTCGCCGAGAAGATGCGCTGCATTTCGAATTGCCTGACTACCGCCGTTCCGAAAAAAGTGACTGATGCTCCGATGCGGGGGATCACGGCATCCACTCCCGTCACTTCTTTACCCTGGTGAAACACAGAAGGCGATCCCTGCTCAATGCGCATGGTGCATTTTGAATGATCCAGTACCACGGCCTGATGACCGCGCTGCCTGATCGCTTCCACGATTCGGGCCGTGGAATAAATTTTCTGGCTTCTTGACAATACAACGATTCGCATCGCAGTCAACAGTTTTTCATTCACTCAATTGTTTTTCGCGGCGCAGTTTTTCCCGGTGCGAAAGATTTTTTCTTGACACATCAATCACAAAGCGTTCGCCGATGAGCTTACGGCCCAGCAGCACGGGGTATTTCATCCTCGAGCGGTTGGTGAGTGCCAATTCAATCAGGTAACTTTTTCCGAAAAGCACTACCGGTGTTTTGATCGTGTAGCGGTATTCCGTTTCCCCGAATGAGCTGCGCACCTGCCGGCTGGCAAAAACTTTCGCTTCGCGCCTGAGTGCTTCCTCTCCGTTGTACAGGAGAAATGAAACCATGTGCTCGCCGTTCCTGTAATGGGCGTGAATTTCTTCGCAGTGGATGACGGAAGTGAAAGCGCCGCTGTCAATCTTGGCTTCAATGTTCTCCAGTCCCAGTTCCGGGAAGTCCACTTTATCGCTTCGGCCGATCACCTGCATGCAGTAAAGTTATTTGAGAACCTGCAGAATGGTGATGATTATTTCACCGCTTATCACACCGGGTGACAGACACCGATTCATGCAGGTTCTTCTGCTGCGGCAATCGGAGGCATCAGTGTTCACGCTCTTATGCGTGGAAAGCTTTGCGGCAACTTGTTCCCTACCCGATCTTAAACTAAGTTTGCGCCTCCTTAACTCGTTCATGGACAGAAACACCATTATCGGATTTATTCTGATTGCCCTCCTGGTTATTGCGTATTCCATTTACAATACCCCATCCAAGGAACAACTGGCCCAAGAAAAACACGTGCGCGATTCCGTGGCGCTGGCAGAAAAGCAGAAGCGCATCGCTGATTCACTGCAGGCGCTGCAGCAACAATCCGCAGCAGACACTTCCCGCGTCACAGCTACGATTCAGAATTCCTCCACAGCGCTCTTTAGTGATTCATCGGTTTCTGAACAAAGTTTCACCATTGAAAACGATTTGCTCAAACTCACCTTATCCAACCGTGGCGGCAGCATCACATCGGTGGAGCTGAAGAAATACAAAACCTACAACCAAACGCCGCTCATTCTTTTCTCACCGGAAAACACTTCGTTCAATTACCTTTTTTACGTGGGCAATGAAGCCGTGGAAACCAATCAGATTCTTTTCCGCCCCGAAGGAAAATCCTTCAGCGTGACCGGCGCCGATTCCAATTCCATTGCATTCCGTGCTTACATCTCTCCCACCCGCTATATTGAGCAGCGCTATTCCCTCAAAGGAAATTCGCTGAAGGTGGATTATCAGTTCAGCATGCAGGGCATGGACAGTGTGATCCGCAACACTAATTCCTACATCAACCTCGTGTGGGATACCAGGTTCAATCACACCGAACATGACCTGGCCAATGAGCGCAACTACTCTTCCGCTTACATGCGTTACACCAATGAAGATGTGGATGGCATTTCTGAACATTCCACCGGCGACCTGCGTGCTGCAGGCAAAGTGCAATGGGTGAGTTGCAAAACACACTTCTTCAACGCCACCCTCATCACCTCGGCGGTACCGTTTGATCAGGGAACCATCAGTTCGCAGTTTGAAGAAAGCGGAACGTATGTGAAGCAACTGAAGGCCGATATGGTGCTGCCGTTCGAAAACAAGAGCAGCGTATCCTACCCGATGGAGTTTTACTTCGGTGCCAACAACTACCAGGACCTCAAAAAGCTCCGCATCGAACTGGAGAAAATCATTCCTCTTGGCGCGGGTTTGTTCGGCGCCATCTCTTCGCCGCTGAACAAGTATTTCTTCATCCCCATGTTCAACTGGCTGGATAATTACATCAGCAGCTATGGGTTGATCATTGTGATCATGACTTTCATGTTACGTATCGTGCTCTATCCGCTCACGTACCGCTCGTTTGTATCTGCGGCGAAGATGCGCGTGCTGAAACCCGAGATTGATGAGTTGCGTGCCAAGTATGCCGATGATCAGGCACGCTTCGGGCAGGAGCAGATGAAACTCTTTCGCCAGGCCGGCGTGAATCCGCTGGGCGGCTGCATTCCGCTGCTGCTGCAGCTTCCGATCCTCGCCGCCATGTACACCTTCTTCCCGCAGTCCATTGAGTTGCGGCAGCAGTGTTTGTGGTGGGTGAAGGATTTATCTACCTACGACTCTGTGCTCAGTTTCAATTTCAACATTCCGTTCTACGGCAATCACGTGAGTTTATGGACGATCATCATGACGATTACGTCCATCGCTTTCGCCGTGTACAATAATCAGCTCAGCGGCGTGCAGGGGCAAATGAAATGGATGGCTTACATCATGCCCGTCATGCTGCTCGGCATATTCAATTCGCTGCCTGCCGCGCTCACTTACTACTATTCCGTTTCAAACGTGGCGGCTTTTCTCCAGCAGTATCTGATCAAGAATTTTGTGATTGATGAGGACAAGATTCACCGGCAGATTCAGGAGAATAAAAAGAAGCCCGTGAAAAAATCAAAATGGCAGCAGCGGTTTGAAGATTTGCAGCGCCAGCAGACTGAACGGGGCAGGCCAAAGAAATAGACGGCATTCTCACAGTGCGCGGTGACAAAAAAATCTGAGTTTTTCTTTCGGGATAAGGTGTACTTACTTTAATATTGTGTGCACAAGCTATTTTTTCAAACCAAAAACCAACCACAATCATGAGAAAATTTACTCTGCTTTTGGCGACGGTGTTTTTTGCCGTTGCTGCTTTCGCTCAGAGACCGGTGAGTGAAATTCAACTGGCTCCTCGCGACAAAAATTTCAAATGGATCAAAGCTCCGAAACCGCTTCCGGTTTCAGATGATGCTTACGTTTCTGACAAAAGTCCGTCACAATCTATTTCACTGCGTGAAGCGGAAACTATTATTGGTTCCACCAAATATGATCTGCAGACAAACCGTGCGATGAGTGAACGGCTGGTGCGAAATGCCGACGGCACACTGAGTGCTGCCTGGACCACCCTTTGCACCGGGCAGAGCTCGGGGACCTACCGCGGATCGGGTTACAATTATTACAATGGCACATCCTGGCTCACGGCTGACTGTAATAAGATTGAACCGAATAGCCGCACCGGATTTACCAACATTGGAGTTACTGGTTCGGGAAAAGAATTTGTGCTTGGTCATTCATCCACAGTAGGTGGTATGTTGTTTACGGCCCGCGATACCAAAGGTAGCGGTGACTGGACCGAATACCCGGGTGCCATTGCACTGAATGGCGACGATACATGGGCGAAGACCGCTGTTGGCGGCACGGATGGGAATACCATTCATGCCATTTGGAATGCAAGCGGTGTGGGTACCAATGTGTATTGCGATCAGGTGGGTGCTGTTGTTTATTCCCGCTCCACGGATGGCGGTGCCACCTGGCCTGTAGTGCATTCATGTGTTGATCTCATTGGTGCAGATTATTATCTTGGATTCAGTGCCGATGATTATTGCATTACTGCGCAGGGAAATAATGTTGCAATTCTTGTGGCCGATTGGACCACCGATCTGATTCTTCTCAAGTCAACTGATAACGGCGATACATGGACTAAGACAATCATCTGGCAATTCCCGATTCCATTCTATGATGAAACAACGATGGTGATTGATACGGACGCAGATGGTACTGCTGACATTATTCCGGTACCCAGCGGTGATGGACGCGTAGTATTTGATAACTCAGGTATGATGCATGTTGTTTTTTCCGAAACATTCATCACCGATGACGTGGAAGCTGATGGAGTCGGTTATTATCCGGATGCCGATGGTGGCCTTTGGTATTGGAATGAATCAATGGGCAGCAATGCACCCGTTCTCATTGCAGCTGCTGAAGACCTCAATGGTGACGGTGAGCTCAACTACCCTGCCGGCCCCGGTGATGGCACCTACTACGGTTCAGGAACCTACGGAGGCGGATTGACACTTAAACCCTCCATCGGATTTGATGAGGCCAATCGAATTTATGTGAGCTACGCTACCTACGATGAATTAGCAGATACCACCGCTTACGGATGCGGGCACCGTCATACCTATGTGATTGCATCATATGATGGCGGTGAATCCTGGTCACTTCCGTATGATGTTGTACCGAGTATTGAAGAAGGCGGTGATGGTGAGAATCAGGAAGCGGTATTTGGATTCATGGCGAGAACGGTTGATGATTATGTTCATCTCATTTATCAGCGTGATCCAGCACCCGGTACCAGCCTGTCAAACCTGACCACGGAAGCTGGATGGAACAGCGCTGAGAGTGATATCGTGTATGTGAAGGTGCAATTGGGAGAACTTACAGGCATCACTGATGTCAAGCCAGATTTGTTCACGGTTTCCCAAAACACTCCCAATCCGTTTAGTGTACAGACCCAGTTTAACATTGCTTTGACGAAGGCATCAAATGTTACGCTGCGCATCACCAATATTCTCGGACAGGAAGTTTACAGCGAGAACATCAATTATTCTGCCGGCAACCATGTTTACAATTTCACCAAGGGTGGATTGAGTTCCGGTATTTATAATTTCACGGTGATGGCTGAAGGCCAACAAGTGACAAAGAAGATTACAGTGGATTAATTCGTGTAACGAATCAATGATGGAAAAGCCGCCCGAAACCGGGCGGCTTTTTTTCGTCAAGTAATTCGTTGAAATTTTTATATCGTGATTTTCTTGCACTGTATTTGTGTCTGATTCCCATTCTTTATCTTTACGTAATGAAATTGAATATGCTCAAGTAAAATTTCTATTCACCATTAAAACCAACCACAATCATGAGAAAATTTACACTCTTGTTGAGTGCGTGCCTGATCGCTGCTGCCACGATGGCGCAGGTGGCTACGCACAAGGCAACCTTGCTGTTGCCCAATGATTTCAGCAAACTGAAAACGGCAAAGTTTCCAACGCCGGGTCAGGAAAATGATCTAACCAATCACACCTGGCTTCCGTCACCGGCAACGGGCCTGAGAGAAGCCGAAACGATTATCGGCAACACAGGGCACGACTTTCAAACCAACGGATCCATCAGTTCCCGGATGCTTAATAACGGAGATGGAACTTTAAGCGCCGGATGGATTACCATCTGCCAGGGTGCTTCCAGTTCCACGAGAGGCACCGGTTACAATTACTATGATGGAACGCAATGGACATTGCCTGCCGATTGCCATCGCCTCGAGCCGGCTAACAGAACAGGATACACCGCCATGGGCGTCACCAGCACCGGTAAAGAATGTGTGCTGGGTCACTCCTCCACGGCCGGCGGAATGATTCTGGTTTCCCGCCCTGCAAAAGGCACCGGTGACTGGACTGAAGATGTAAGCTCTCTCGGCAATTTCGCCGATGACACATGGGCGAGAATGGCTGTTGGAGGAAGTGATGGCAAATCATTGCATGCCATCTGGAATCCGACCGGCCTAGGATCCACAGAACTTTGTGGTCAGGCAAGTGCCACCGTTTATTCAAGATCAACGGATCAAGGTGCTACATGGCCGGTATTGAGATCCTGTATTGATCTGATCGGTTCAGATTACTACCTCGGCTTCGGTGCTGAAGATTACGCGATCGCTGCTCAGGGAAGCAATGTGGCCATCCTGATCTCTAATTCTGTTACGGATGTCGTTTTGCTTAAGTCAACGGATAATGGTGATACATGGACCAAGACGATTGTCAAAGCGTTCCCCATTCCCTTCTTTGATCCCAACACGATGGTGATGGACACTGATGCTGACGGTTCGCAGGATATTTATCCGGCACCCGGAAGTGATGGCGTGGTGCAGTTTGATAACAGCGGCATGGTTCACGTGGCATTTAGCGAAACATTTGTCACCAGCGATGGAACAGGTCTCAGCTATTATCCTGATGCCGATGGCGGGCTGTGGTACTGGAATGAATCAATGGGAAGCAATGCTCCCGTTCTCATTGCTGCGGCGGAAGACCTTAACGGTAATGGTATACTTGATTATCCTGTTGGCCCCGGCGATGGTTCCTACTACGGGTCAGGAACCTATGGCAATGGATTAACCATGCAACCAACCATTGGATTTGATGAGGCCAATAGAGTCTACGTCACCTATTGCACCTATGATGAATTGGCTGACACAACTGCCTACCTCTGCGGGCATCGTCACCCCTATGTAATCGCTTCTTACGATGGGGGTGAAAGCTGGACCGTTCCTTACGATGTGGTACCCTCCATTGAAGAAGGCGGTGATGGAGAGAACCAGGAAGGCGTTTATGCTGACATGGCCCGCGTGGTGGATGACTATGCTCACATCATCTACCAGCGTGATCCCGCACCCGGCACAGCCATACTGGGCACTGCGGTTGAAGCAACCTGGAATACCTACCTCAATGATATTGTGTATGTGAAGGTGCAGCTGGGCGAGCTTACCGGAATAAAAGATGTGAAGCCCAACCTGTTCACGGTTTCACAGAATACCCCGAACCCGTTCAGCGATCAAACTGAATTCAATATCGCACTGAACCGTGCTTCAGCAGTCACGCTTCAGGTAACCAATATTCTCGGCCAGGATGTGTACAACGAAAATCTGAACTACGCTTCAGGTAATCATGTGTACAGTTTCAATAAAGGCACACTCACTCCCGGCATCTACAACTTCACCGTTATGGCTGACGGAGAAAAGGTGACGAAGAAGATGATTATCGAATAAAGAATTTCAAGCTTTGATTTTAAGAAGGGCCGCATGCAATGCGGCCCTTCTCATTTTAAAGCGGTAGTGTGCCGGCACCCTGCCCTTCATCAGGGTTTTGTCATTATATAATCGCACTTCGACGAAAATCAGGTTTTCAAAGAGCAAAAAACCGATGGTGCGCATAAGTTTGCTTGATGAATAATTTTTCAAACCAAAATTTTCTGACATGAAAAAACTCTTTACAATCATTCTGCTTGTGCCGTTGATCTCATTCGGGCAAAGCATCCAAACGGCCCCCAATCTGAAATTAGCGAAGCCAAAAAGTAACTGGAACAACCGGGCCCTGCCGTATTTCAAAACGGTCATGAGCGATGCAGAACCTGCCGCCGCAATTTCTTCTCCCGGCATTCGTCCGGTGCGTGAGGTTCAGCAAAGCGGTGTGCGCGACATCACGTCTACTGAGATCGGAATTTCCACTTACGATCTGCAGACTAACAATGCCATTTATCCACGCATTTTCAATAATGGCGATGGCACGTATTCGGCTTTATGGACCATGTCAAAGAATTCATCATGGAGCGACCGCGGCACCGGTTACAATTATTTTGACGGGAATAGCTGGGGGGTAGAGCCCAGTCTCCGGCTGGAAGGGGAACGCTGCGGCTTCACCAACATTTGTTATGCCGCGAATGGAAATGAATTGGTGATGAGTCACACTGCTGTGGGCACGAATCCCAGCGGCATCTCATTGCTTCTTCGCAGCCCGAAAGGCACTGGTGCATGGACTGAAAGTACCACCACGCTCCCATCACCAAGCCCCGGCGGTGTGCTTTGGTCAAGAATGGTGAGAGGCGGAACTGACAATAACACCATTCACATGATTGTGCTCACGCAACCCACAGCCAATCCTCCGGGCACCATTTACAAAGGACAGGATGGCGCATTGCTTTATTCGCGTTCACTCGATGGCGGAAATACCTGGGATAAGATCATGGTGGATTTGCCGGGCATTGACAGCTCAGATTACAAACGTTTCGGTGGCGACACGTATGCTATTGATGCAAACGGCAGCACTGTGGCCATTGTAATCGGTGGCTTTGTGAACGACTGGATTCTTCTCAAGTCAACAGACAATGGTGATACGTGGACGAAGACCATCATCTGGGAGTTCCCGATCAAGTTTTACGAAAACGGTCAGCTTTCCGATTACAACGAAGACGGTGTGCCGGATACCATTGAAACCAATGATGGTTCAGTAGCAGTATTGGTAGATGAAAACAGTGTGGTTCATGCTTGGGCAGGCTACAACCGCATGTTTAATGATGGTACCGCAACCGGTTTCTATTACTTCCCCGGACTCAATGGTCTTATGTACTGGAATGAAGATATCGGAGGTGACCCGACTATTATCACCGGCGCCACGGATCTTGATGGCAGCGGACAGCTTGAAATCACCAACCTCGCAAGTTCGTATGGCTGCGGACTCTGTTCATTCCCCAGTGCCGGCGAAGATCAGTACGGAAATATCTATCTAAGCTACTGGGCTATTGTAGAGAACACAGAAGACCCTTCCGGTAATGCACTCGGTCACTCCTACCTCATCTATACACGTGATAAAGGTGAAACCTGGTCTTCATTTGACGGGCAAAGCGGACCGGTTGATTTCACCACTGATGATGGCGTAACGGAGGGTTGCTTCAGTTCCATCGTGCGCAACGTGGCGGATGATAACATCTACATCGTTTCCATGGAAGATGCCTGCGCCGGACAAGGTGTTACCACCGGCTCTGATGGCAATGTGCTGGATCCGTGCAACACGGGACAAACAAATATCATCGTTGTGAAGGCCATTGGCAACTTCATTACCGCCGTGCCATCCATTAATCACCCGGTGGCAGATGTGAAAGTGTATCCCGTGCCATCACAGGGAATATTCACGATCGAAGGAATTGACCGGTCTGCGGTGGATGTTACTGTGACCAACTCGCTGGGTCAGATCGTACATCGGATAGCTCAGCATCGTGTAAACGGAGCACAATTGCAACTCGATCTCACAGCGCTTAGTGATGGATTTTACACTGTAACCCTCGAGAGTAACGGCGTAGCCATTGCCACCCCGGTAACTGTATATAAGCAGAACTAATTGAATTGGAATTTAGGTTAGCAAGAGCTGCCGGTAAAAGTCGCATGCGCTGTCATGCTGAGCGTAGTCGAAGCATTCATGTCTTTGTTTAAAGACTTCGACTTCGCTCAGTCTGAAATTTGATACACGCACTAAACTTTTTTGGCAGCTCTTTCTTTTCTCAACCTCAGTCTTCCGAAATCTCCCCTACCAGTTTCTCTTCATTCATCTCAATGGACGCATTGAGTTCGAAGCCGATTAAGAGTCCCAGTGAGTTGTAGTAGATCCACAACTGCGCCACGAGGATGGTGCCAATGGAGCCATAAAGTTTATTGTACTGCCCGAAGTTGTTGATGAACCACGAAAACAGGATGGCCACGAGCAGTGCGAAAAATGTGGCGAGTGTGGAACCGGCCGAGAAAAACTGGAACCGCTTGTGTTTGGCCGGCGCATAATAATACAGCAATGATATGCAGAAGTAAAAAATGAGAATGATGAACATCCACCGCAGCATCGTGAGCCAGAAGTAAATGTCAACCCGGTTTTCGACCTTCAGTATTTTCATTGACCAGTGTATAAGGAATTCACCGCCGACAATTAGGGTGAGGCCGGTAAGCAGGAACAGTGACAACAGCGCAAGAATTTTAAACGATAATAATTTCTTCTCCCAAAAGGTGCGCTTGCGGAAAGTGGGCAATGTTTTATCGAATGAATTCATCAGCCCGATGATGCCGTTCGTGGAAAAATAGATGGACAAAATCAAGCTGAGAGAAAGCAGATCAAGGCGGTGTTGCAACACAATGTCTTCAATGGTTTCCCGCAGCATCTCATACACATTTTTGGGCATGATCTGCTGCATGCTGTTCAACAGTGTTTCCTGAAATGCAGGATACGGAATAAAAGGAATGAGGTTGAAGGCCACCAGCAAGGCGGGAAAGAACGAAAGAAAAAGTGAAAAGGAAACATAAGCCGCCCGTATGTTGATGGCATCGCGGCTCATTTCCATGAAGAGAAATGACAGTACCTCATATACCGAAATATTCCGGTGCCCCGGGAACCGCCATACCTTCGCCACCTCCACAAGCGTATCCCAACCGCTGTACTTTCTGATAAACGCGAATATGCTTTTCACTTCAGTGTTCGAGATAAGGTCGCAATAATTCTTTCACAAACTCGGGGCAATCCACCGGCTTGCGTGATTCCTTGTCAAGATAAACGAGCGTGGTTTCAGCCGCATTGATCAGCTCCCCTTTCGAGTTAAACATCTCATAGCTGAAGTCATGCCGCACGGATGGCATCTTCTTAATCATGGTTTTGATGCGCACCACGTCATCGTAAAAAGCGGGCTTGATGAATTTGATGTGCAGGTCGCGCACAGGAAGCAGGTAGCCGAGTTCTTCCATGCGTTTGTACGGAATGCCGAGTGAACGCATCGTTTCAACCCGCGCCTGCTCGTAGTAAAATGAATAGTAGCCGTAATAGAGATAGCCCATCATATCTACTTCTCCGTAGCGGACTCGTATTTCAATTTCGTGGGTGTACAATGAGCGGTTACTGGTTTGGGAAAATGAATGGGTGATGGTTTCGCTTGATGATGTTACGCCGGGAGTCATTTACAGCTGCTGTTGATTCAACCACTGCTGATACCGTTTTGCATTGAGCAGATGCTGTCTTAAATCCCTTGCGAACACATGCGTTCCCGGCTTGTCCGGATCGGCGCAAAAGTAGTAATAATCGTTGCGCTCTGCCTGAAGCACGGCATCAATGGACGCGATGGACGGCGTGCAGATGGGTCCCGGCGGCAGCCCCTTCACCCGGTAGGTATTGTAAGGTGAAACATAATCAAGATGCACTTTGAGAATTCGCTTCAGCATGAAGTTCTTCAATGCAAACTTTACGGTGGGATCGGCTTGCAATGGCATTCCTTTCCTCAGGCGATTGAGGTACACGCCTGCGATGCGGTTCTTCTCCGCATTGTAGTTGGTTTCTTCTTCCACAATGGAGGCCAGGGTGATCACTTCGGTTTGAGTGAGTTTCAGATTGGTGGCCTGCTGTTTTCGGTTGGCTGTCCAGAAACGGTCGTACTCCTTTTTCATACGGGTGAGAAACTGACCGGCATCGCTGTTCCAATAAATGAGATAGGTATTGGGAATGATGAGGCACATGGCTTCTTCTGATTTCACCGAAAACCTTTTGAGGTAGGCCGAATCGTTGAGGGCGGTAATGAGGGTTAGCGAATCTGTCTCCAGTTTTTGTGAGATGAATGCGGCGAGATCTTCTTTGAGGCGGAATTTGTTTAAGACCAATTTCACCGGTTCCTGCTTTCCGCTTCGGAGCAATGAAACAAGGGCGTAGTTGCTCATCCCGTTTTCGAGCCGGTATTTACCGGGATGGATGTTGTTAGGAAGATTCATTTTACGGGCGACCCGGTCAAAACTCGTGACGGATCGTACTGTGTTTTCCTGTTGAAGTGATGCGAGCAGGTCATTGTAATTTGATCGGGAATGAATGTAGATATAAGGATCATCGGGTTTGATGGTAACCGATGGGGCATAGATGTTCAGATAGAAGTAATAAGCTGTTGCGAAGGCGGCAAGCAATGCAACGCCCGCTAACCACAAAAAGATTTTGCTAAGAAATGTTGCGCGGGTTTGCCTTTCTTTCTGCTTCTTTCCCATGGAATATAGGTACAAAGAACGCGAAATAATTATGTAGCTTTTCACTCACAATTAACCTCCAATGAAAAACACATTACTGCTTTTTGCTTTGTTTTTCTCCGGCTACATAAATGCCCAGGTTTGCATTCCCAATACCAGCTCTCTCAAGTTTAACGGCAACAGCGATTATGTTCAGATCAATTCAGATAGTAATCTGGAACTGGACAGCGCGGTAACCGTTGAGGCCTGGATTAAGCCGAGTGGTTTCGGATATGATTATTGGGACAACTCCATTTTCTGTAAACACTCCTGGTCAACCGGCGAGCAGGGATATGTATTGCGCTGCGGAGGAAACGGGAAACTCTCATTCAACTTCGCCGGCTATGCCAATGGCGCACCTACGAGTTGGAAAGATATTTACAGCGATGACAGCGCGCTACAGCTTAATGTGTGGCAACACGTGGCAGGCAGTTATGATGGGTACCGCATGCGCCTGTTCGTGAATGGCGAGGAGGTAGCGGATTCATTGTTCGTGGGAAGCATGGTGCCCGGAACGGATTACAATCCCACGATCGGGCGCCTCTGCGATGCCGGGCAATTTGAGGGAAGATATTTTAAGGGAAAGATTGACGAAGTTCGGGTATGGAACCGCGCATTGTCGCAGTATGAAATTCAACAGCACATGTCAGTACATCTGGATCCTGCCCAGCAAACCGGATTGGTGGGATACTGGCGGTTGAATGATTCAACAGGTAGTGCCATTGCTGACCTCAGCGGCAGCGGAAATAACGGAAACAAATACGGACCTGCCTGGCAACTTGATGATGTGCCATTCAACAATGCAGCAACGGTTCCCACTATTTCACAAAGTGGTGATCTTTTGATTTCCTCCCCTTCATCACAGTATCAGTGGTACAAGGATCTTGCGGAAATCAATGGCGCCACAGAACAGATGTTTCTCGTCACACAGCCGGGCTCGTATTTCGTTCGCATCACGGATTCCATCGGTTGCTCAGCCGTGTCAGATACGGTTGATATTATTCCCACATCGGTTGAATCAGTACAGGATATGTTCATTGACGTTCTCTCCAACCCGATAACTGATGCCATCACCCTCAGGTGGTTCGCACCGGCTTCAGATAATGAATTGCAATTGTTCAGTCCGCTGGGAATTCTTGTCAGGGAAAGGAAACTGAGCGCTGATCGCGGGCAAATGGCCATGGAAGTTTCAGATTTACCTGCGGGCAATTACCTTCTGCTGCTTCGAAGCGGTAGCGGTCTGAGAACACAACAGGTATTGATTCAGCGATGAATCACTCCGGCAACTCTGCCGGTCCGCAGTCACTGATCTTCGTGAGATCATGCAACGTGGGTTTCCCTATTTCCTCAAAGAAGTTGGGAAGGAATTTCGCACCGTATATCAATTCGGTGAATTTGTATGAAACTCGTGCATGCACGCTGTTTGAAAAGGTTTCATCATACCCGGAAAAATAAACGAGCAGCTCAAAATCTTCCTTGTCGAAATCCTCCGCTTTTTTCCCATAGAGCGGACTGTCATGATTGATCGGGTGAATCACCGTCCATGTGAGCGGAAACATGTTCATGTGTGCATTTTCAATATGCAGCGGAAAGAAGTGCCGCACTTCTCTACCGTCTTCCATCGCATTACGCTTATAGGTGACCTTCACTTCCACGCTTACCAGTTGCGACTTGCGCTGGTTGGCGATGCGGAACATGAGCGCCTTGCCGCCTTTGTATGGAGCAATGATCACATTACGGCTGTGAATGAGTTTTGCGTTTGGCCGGGAGAAACGTCCGTAGAGCAAACCGGTGGCGAGCGCAAAACTCATTAGCCCCACAAGCGATTCAAAGGCCGCTACGGCGCTGGCCAGCGTACTGTGTGGGGCTACTCTTCCATAACCGACGGTGGTGAGCGACTGGGAACTGAAGAAGAAGGCATCCAGGAAACGATGCCAGGCATTGCCTGCAATTGTGTTAGTGAGGTGCTCTGTTCCGATGAGAAAATAGATCAGCGCGAATATTGAATTAAGAACAATGTAAGCAGCCACCACGATCAAATTGAATTTCATCCACGACATCTGGATGAGGTTCTGGTAGATTTCAGACGGGCGAAACCACGGAAGTCCTCGCACTTCCACATTGAAAGTGCCGTCGGGTTTCAGCAGGCGGTGGTGATGATACGGATTGGAGCCGTGTTTCTCGTGGTGGTGTTCTGCGTGTGTCCGGGAATCCTTGTTCACTGCAATGGGATAATTCAATCCGGAAAATTAGGAAAGCATCAGCATTCATTTCCTGATTTGTACTAACCGGCTTCAAGGCGGCTCAGTGCCGCCGCGGCTTTTTCATTCTGAGGTTCGAGCTGAAGCACCCGCTTCAAAATTTTTTCCGCTTCCGGTTTTTGATTCTTAAGCAAAAGCCATTGTGCTTTATTCATCAGGGCCGATACATAATCCGGATCGAGTGCCACTGCCTGTTCGAAAAGAATGCCGCTGCGGGTCATATCATTTTTGAGCAGGTAAACATATCCGAGGTTATTCAATGCGGGAGCATATTTGGGATTTTCCACCATACACTTAACGAATATCTTTTCGGCAGAATCCAATTCCCCGGCAGTGAGATAAGACGTCCCGAGTTTGTTCATGAATTCAGGGTTAAGGTTTTCTCCGCTCACGGCGTATTTGAAATACTTCAAGGCGCCGCTGCTATTTCCCGTTTGTAAGCACGATTCACCGATGCGGTAATTGGTCCACGCATCATAGGCGGTTTCATTCCCGTTCGCCTGTGCCAGAGCCACCACCGTGGCGTAATCTTTTTTCAGGAATGCCCACCGGATTTTTGCCTGCGTTGCCCCTGAAGAATTTTTATGGATGAGCAACAGATATTTCTCCGCTGAGTCGAGCAGGAATGGCTGAGGTGAGTATGCTTCATAAGTCTGAAGATAACCCTGAGCCATCAAGAGTGCCGGTGGATTTTTCTCCGTCATGCATTCCAATCCCACAAATTTCAGAATGGAATCCTGCTTTGATTTGGCCACCGGAATCTGAATGCGGTGATCATGAACGGTAACGTGAGGGATGTCAAGTGTTCCGGAAACCGGCATGTGACATTGGTAGCAGTGGTCGTTTGCCTTTTCCCGTTCAACCAGGGGCCGTGTGCAGCTTTTTCCACCACGTTCTTCATTGTGGCAGGAACGGCATGCGTTGTTGAATTTTTCAGGCGGTGTGACCTTTACACTCACATGCGGATTATGGCACGTGAGACAAGTCATGTTTGAATTGAGGTAGCACCTGCTTTGCTTCATCCGGTCAGCATGCGATGCCATGATGAATTTGTCCGGGTTGCCTTCATAGCGCGGCATAAACACATTCATCACTTCATTCAGTTTCATGCCGGGCTTGAAATCGAAAAATGTTTTGCCTTCATTTAAAACAGAAATACCCTGCAGATGACAGCGCTGGCAGAGTTCCACCTGCAGGTCGCGCGGCAAATCACGCGGGTTCACGATCGAGTAATCTATTTCTTTAGAAGTATCCACGATCATGCCCGCCATTTTTTCTCTGATGTGGATGCTGCCCGGCCCGTGGCAGCGCTCGCATTCGATTCCGCTCTTCGCACTGATGAATTTATTTTCCGAAGCGCTTTCAAATTGCGGGTACATGTTGTGGCAGTTCATGCACTCCACGCTGATGATGCGGCTCCAGCGCGAATTCTGTCCTTCATCAAAACCGGGTGGTAAATCCCAGACCCCTTTTTGTGTATAAAAAGTCAGTGGCGCCTGGTACAGAAAACCGTTTACCTGCCAGATGTGTGAGTTGGTGTGTTGCCCTGATCCCACAATGAATGAGATAAGCTCGGTCCGCGAATAAACCGTGTCATTGCCATCAAGCCGGAATTCCCTGATGTAAAGTGAACTGTCTTTCCAGAACGGGTGATACCAGAAATTCTTAATTGAGTCATACACATATGCGTGCTCATCAAATCTTGCCGAGGACTTTTGCATGGTGGCCTGGTCCCAACTCTTGCCCATACCGGTTTGCATGAACGAATTGTAAACATTGGGATGGCAGGTGATGCATTGAGCCATCCCAACATACCGCGCACTGTCGGCAAGATTGGTATATGGCAGCGAGGATTTTTGTCCGGGTCTGTTACAGAAAACAAGGAGCGCTCCAGCAAGCGCTGAGATGATTACGGCTAGAAGTTTACGCGGCATCCAAGCCAAAAATAATTTCTTATTGAAGAATGAAATGTATAGAAGCGGCAGCAGCAATTGGCGTGATCCGCTGATGCAGCGAATCAGGTTAGAATGACCATAGTCTGACCCATGTGATCATAGAAATTTTGAACGCATTTCCGGTGTGGGAATCATGCAACGGTCACGGCGTCCGAACAGTTTATAGCGGTGCTCACTGATGAAGTTGTATACAGGGTCGCGGATGAATTTGGGAATGATGATGAAGGCATAACCAAGCGAGTAGATACCTGAAAGATGTTTTGCAAGTTTGATTGCTGCCGTGGAATAGCCATATATTTTGCCATCCGTATCCTCCATATAAAACGTTTCCAGCTTATCGGTGGGATGATGGTGCTTTCGCAAAAATTCCTGACCGCGATCTGACTGCAGGGAAACAAAACGGAAGTAATCCTTTTTGTCATGTTTGATAATGAAGTTCACCACTCCATTGCAAAAGTTGCAGACACCGTCAAAATAAACTATGGCGTGATCCAAGGTACAGTATGGAGTTATCGTGAATGATGGATGCGCTTCCATTCTTCCATCCCTCCTACCACATTCTTCACATTATGGAAACCCATCTGCTCCAGGATCAACCCGGCCTGCAAACTGCGGCCGCCCATTTTGCAATGCACGATTACTTCTTCATCGCGATACTCACTCAGTTCTTCCAGTTTAGTCATGAAAATGGAAAGCGGAATGTTGATGGCACCGATGTTAAACTCCTGGTGTTCCCATTCTTCGCGCACGTCAATCACGATCAGTCGTTCTCCTTTATCCAATCGTTCTTTGAGTTCATGAACGGAAATTTCCTTCATCGTCAGGATGCTTTTATGAATTTATGTAAAGAAGTTCTACCGGTTTTTTCATCTGTTACCCGCAGGAAATAAAATCCGGAAGACAGTCTGCTAATGTCCACAGAGGATTGATGTGCTACCGAAATAAGCGGCTTGCCGGAATAATCAGTCACTTCAAGCCGCAGGAATTTGTCCGATCCATTCACATAAATCACATCGGCAGCCGGATTAGGGTAGATGCTGATCTGATCATTGGCATTCACCGGTTCAACGCCTGTTTGGAATGCAATTTCTTTACCGAGCACCGGGCGGATCATCACGGCACCCTGCAACCCGCTCGGCTCCCAGGATCCTCCCACATTAAAAAAGAGATGCTGGTTGGCCGTGTCATTTTTATCGAAGCCAATATCAATCTTCATGTCTGTTTGCAGCGATACCTGCAGCCAGCCGATGTAGAAGGTGTCTTCAACCGGCACCGGACGTGATAGACGGTAAAAGATGAATCCGTTTCGCTCTTCGCTGTAATCAGGCAGCAGGAATTCATCGCGCAGGAGCGTGTCGTTATCTGTTTCAAGCGATTTCCAAACGATCAGGTTAAATAGATTCACGGACATGTTCACATCCGTGTGCTGGAATTGAATTTTGATGGCCCGAAGTGTATCCGGTGTATTCACATGATATCGCAACGCAATCGATGCCGGTGATCCCAGCAGACGGTAAATGGCTTCCGGCGTGCCGTCATCATAACTCATCTCATTGGAAAATACCTGATAGCGGGTTACCGAATCATTTGTCGCGACTCCCGATCCACCCGTGGCGCTGATCGCATACGAGGTGGCAATCACAATGCTGTCGCCGTTGAAGTTGGGAATGTTAAAACTGTTGAATGCAAGAATCTTTGATTCATCCGGATCGAAGTTATCACTCGAGATACCGGAATCAAACAGATCCGTGTTGGTTGTGATTTCCTTCGCCGTCATTTGCTTTGACACGTTTTTTCCGATGTTGAAGTTGTTCTGTACGGTAAGGGCCATGGTGCTTGCTTTCTCCAGCGGCTGAAAATTCTGGAATTGATTCCAGGGCATGCGCTCGTAGTTAGAGAGAATGGAGGTTGGCAAATACTGAATCGCCACATCAGAGAGCACGGTGTCAGTGGGTGTTCTGCCCGCGCCAAGTTTCACGTAGTCAATATTCCAGCAATCATACTGTCCGATGCGGGTGCCGAGGTTACGGAAGCGAAACTGGAAATCGTCGTGGAAGAAAGAAGCATCATTCACTTTGAAGATCACCTGGTAAAAGCGGTTGCTTTGGAGCCCTTCATTACCGGGAAGACCATCGGTGGCCCACACATGCTTCCAGTCACCATTCACATCTTTAAACTCAACGATCAATGAGTCACCGAATTCCTTTTGATAATTAAAGGAGTTGAACAGTGAATCATTGGGCTTGTCGCCCCGTCCGCCGGGTTGAAAGAAGTAACTCAGATACACATTGCTTGCCGGCGTTAAACCACCCATCAGAATGGGTTGTGATGTAAGAGTGTCAGCGCCGCCGATGGAGCTCATGCTATAGGAAGTGGAATCGTACGGGTTGCCATATTCATTCAATCCATCGAGGGTGGCCACCCCAATGGAAGGAGGATTAATCGGGAAAGTGGTATTCACGAAGGCCTGCCGGTTCACCCACCATTCCGGATTGGGTTCTGGAGTGAAGTATGAAAAGTCATCAATGAAAGGAAGTGAAATCGCATTGCGCAAAGTGGGTGCGGGTGAATGATTCTTTGTCGCGGCCGGATTGTATGTGAGAGGCAGCAGTTGTTCCTGCGCGGAAACGAGCTGTACACCGAAGAGCCATAAAAGGAAGAGTGCGGCTTTACCGCTGCATGCATATTTCATTCTGCTTCGTCATCGTTGTTTTTAGAATCGTAATCCTGAGGTGACGTGAGAAAAACATCCACGCCCTCTCCTGCATTCATCAGGGGTGTTGGTATGGCATTCGGGTCGGGCGCCTGCCGGTAGATCACGGCATCCAGTGTATCGCCTTTCACCGAATTATCAGGCACGGTGGCGCCCAGGTTAAGTGATGATCCGTCAAGCAGCACTTTCGCTTCACGCAGCGTAAGCCCGATCAGGTTGGGCACTTCCACCATGGTTTGTCCCAGTCCGTCACCCAGTACCAGATCAATGCGGCTTCCTTTTTTCACGGCAGTCCCGGCAGCCAGCGTCTTGCCTTCGCTCAACATGCCCAGCACCACATCTTTGGCGAGATCCGGCTTATAAGTGAGTTTGCCCACCTTCAGTCCATAGCTCTGCAATATGAGTGAGGCCTGCTTGAGTGAAACATCATTCAGATCCGGCATTTTTATTTCAGGTGCTGTTTGCGCATTCACAGTCAAATAAATCGTGCGGTCTGTTTTCACCTGCGACCCGGCCACCGGATTCTGATCCAGTACAGAAAGCCCCGGCTTACTGTCATCAAACATGGAATCGGAAATTTCCGCACTCAGGTGCGCTGCCTGCAATTTCTTCTTGGCTTCATCAAAACTCAATCCCTGCACTTCGGGCACTTTTACACTGTCACCATGATCGGTGTACCATCTTACAAACAAAGCAAACAGCACAATGAAACTCAAATAAAACGCAACCGCTCCCAGAACATTGTAAAGGAAGCGACGGCTTTTAAGGAAATTCCAGAGTGAATCAGTGCGCGGCACGCTGTGATTGTTTACGGAAGCTAAAGTCCAAAATTTTGTCAATAAAGTCGATCGGCTTGTAATGGTTAAGGGCCGCCTGGTGAAAGATGCACGTTGCCGGCGTCATGCCGGGAAGTGAGTTCACTTCAATGATCACCGTTTCCACTTTTCCGTTTTCATAAACCCGAACGAAGGCATCAATGCGGCAATAACCTTCCACGCCCAGTATCCTCGCCACTTTTTCCAATTCACCTTTAACGATGCCCGAGATGCGATGGTATTCACTCTCGTTGTCGGCAAAACGGGCCGGCGTAATGTTCTGCCCTTCTCCGGCGAGAAATTTCTCTTCCAGTGAAAGCACCTCATTGCTGCTGAGTGCCTCGCTTGGCTCAAACACTTCAAACCGCAGTTCTCCCGTGCCATTCAATTTAGTGAGCATGCCACCCGTGATTTCCAAAAAGTGTTTGGCCCCGTTGGGTGAAATCAGTTCTTCAATAAAAACCTCCTTCTTGCGGGGAAACTCTTCATTGGGTTTCAGATGAAGTTTTACAGCATATTCATGCGGCTTCACTTCTTCATCCCGGAAAATGATGTGGCAAAAAGCATCCAGTTCCTCCCGGTTGTGAATCTTCTTTACGGCGGAGCTGCATCCGTCATCCACGGGTTTACAGATGAAAGGAAATTTCATCACTCCAAGAATGCGGGTGTAAAACGCATCGTGATCTTTCAACCAGTCTTCCTGCTTCATCAGCAGATGATTGGCCACCAGCACGCCGTTGCGCTTCAGTATTTCATTGGTTTCATACTTGTTGATGGTGATGCGTGAAGATGAAACTCCTGACCCGTTATAGGGTATCCCGAATTTCTCAAGATCGCTTTGCAGGCGGCCGTCTTCACCCGGCCGCCCGTGCAGGGCAATGAATACTCCCTGCACCATGTTTTTCAATTCATCGGGTGAAATCTTCACCGGCTCGGTAACGGATGAAGCCGAGGTGTACAGGTCATGAATATCCCGGGTTTGCTTTTTGATTTTTTCCACTACAGGATGCCGCTTGAAGTGAAGAATCTTGTCGCGAATGTCATCGGCATTATCCTTCAGTAAAAAATTGATGGGGATGCGGAAGAGTTCGTAGTGGTTTTCGTCGCCTATAAGAAATACCGGAATGGGATCATACTTCACCGAGGAAGAAAGTTTCTCATAAACATTCCTTCCGCTTTCAACGGAAATGTGCCGCTCGGATGAATAGCCACCAAGAATCACTGCGATTTTTATTTTGTCGGATGCGGCATTCTTCTGCGAAGCAATATCATCTTCCAGCTTCTTCAGCAGCATGTGATAGGAAGCGGTGTTTGTCTGCGATTCAATGCGCTCTGTAATGGAACTGCGGATGATGTAAGTGAGAAACTGTGATGGGTTCAACCCGATCTCGGCTGCCTGGTGAAAGAAGAAGGATGACGGCAGCATGCCCGATGTGGTGTTTGGATCGTTAAGGAAAATCTTCTCGTCCTTTTTGCGCAGGAACCCGTCAATACGCGCATACACATGAAATCCGAAGAAGGAATACAACTCTTCACACGCTTTGCGGATGCGTTGAATTTCTTTATCCGGCAAATCAATCGGTGTAACCTTTCGGCTCATGCCGGCGAGATACTTGGAACGGTAATCATAAAACTCTCCCGGCTTTTTAATCTCAGTGGGAGGAAGCGCTACGGGATTTCCGTCTTCGTTACGGATCACGATGCAACTGAACTCAATGCCTTCGATGAATTCTTCAATGAGCACTTCCTGTTCTTCATAAACGCTTCTCAGCCGGATTTCATCCGGCGAGTTCTTGAAGTGATCGTTGATGAAGTCGAGCAATTCCTGCGGATGAACGATTTTCTTTTCACCAATCATAAACGGAATGCCGATGCCGTCTTTTATCTCGGATGCACTTCTCACCCACCCTGCTTTTTCTTCTTCAGTAAATCCTTCCCAATCTTTTTTATGCAGGGTGACGGTGAAGAACGCCGCATCCATCGCACGCCGGAAGTTTTCAAAATCTTTCTTCACGATAATCGAAACACCGATGGATGAACCCTGATTCGCGGGGCGAATCACCATGGGCAGTTTGATCTTCTTCACGGCTTCTTTGTAAATGGATTTCTGATTTCCCCCTTCAAACCACTCCCTGCGTTTTACGACCACACTCTTCGCCACATCAAATGATGCTTGCTTCATCACCCGTTTCTGAAATGCCTTGTTCATGCCAATGGAGGAAGGCAGAATACCCGATCCGCTGTAGGGGATGTTAAGCCATTCGAGAATGCCCTGTATGGTGCCGTCTTCGCCATAAGCTCCGTGGAGTGACAGAAAAGCGAAATCAATTTTTCCTGCCTGTCCTTCAGGCGGAGATTTCAGTTCTTCTATCGAAAGTTTCCTGCCAACCGAGCGGATGATCTCGTCCTGCTTTTCTATGCTGAGTTCGCCGAGCGATTCTACATAAACCTGAAACGGATGGGTGGTATGAGGATGGAACTTCACCGGAGGATAGAAATCGCGGATCGTTCCTTTATAGAGATATTCCCAATTGAGTTCAATGAAGTTTCCCATTGAATCCACAAAAATGGGAACGGGCTCGAAGAGGTTCTTGTCGAGGTTGTCATACACCGTTCTGCCTCCTGCAAATGAAATTTCGCGCTCCCGCGAAGCGCCGCCGAAGAAAATTCCCACCCGAATCATGGGGTGCAAAGGTAACCGATAAAGGGAGGATGAAAATTATGATGCCAACACCGGAATCTGCATCAGACCACTTCAAAATACAGCAGGCAATGATCAGAAACCTTGTCCACGTAATCCCTCCGCTCCTGACCGCTCAGTTGCTGCCATCCATACACCCGCACGAAGTAATCGTTGCCATCGCTTCGCTTACCGAGTTTCTTCAGGGGTGCATTACCGTTATGCCAAACGTGATCGAGGTTGCTCGTGAGTGTGAGCCCGTTTGAAATCCAGGTGGCGTCAAACTCTTTTGGCGCCAGAGCTATCGTATTTTTATTCAACAGTTTTCCCATGCCGGAAATTTCATCGGTGTCTTTCACCCGCCGGTTGCTTTTGGTATCAGTGGGGAAACTCATGCCCATGGTATTCAGGTCGCCGGTGATGATGATACCACTGTCGGGCATCCCTTTCGTAATCGCCTCGGACATCTTCTGAATTTTGGTGAGCATTTCAAAACGGTTACCAAAAGCAGAGGCATCGGTGCCGGAATCCGTGTGAAGGAAAAGCAGGTTGTACCATTTCCCTTTTTGCTGAACGGAAAGCAAAGCGCCGGGTCTCAGCGCCGGGTTGTTCACTTTGAATTCTCTTTTTTGCGTGAACACTTTTTGATCGAATACCCCGCGCCGGCATCCTACGAGAATTTCCTGCAGCTCAGGGCCGTCGGTAATGAAGTAATCATAATCAGGAAAGTGTGTTTGCATCAATTGTAAAATGGATACCTCCTCCGTTTCGTAAATGGCGAAAATGTCGGGCTTGAATGGTTTCATGAAGGCGGCGATGCGGGTGGTGCGACCATCCTTCTCCCGGAAGTGCTCCACGTTCCAACTGATTACGGAGAATTTTTTCTTTGCCATAACGAAAGGTTTGTTCGAAGATACGGGAAATGTTCATCGCATAATTTCGTAGCGGGCAACATGTCTAACTCCTATTTTGAATTCAAACAATTCCGCATCGGGCAGGATCGCTGCGCCATGAAGGTTACTACCGATGCCTGTATCCTCGGTGCCTATGCCCCGGCGCCGGATGAAGGAACCATTCTCGACATCGGTTCAGGAACGGGGTTGCTGGCTCTCATGCTGGCGCAACGAACGCAGGCAATCATTGACGCGGTGGAACTGGATGCATCCGCTTTTTTGCAACTGGAGGAAAATATTGAAACGAGTAAATGGAAGCACCGCGTTCAAGCTATCCATGCTGACATCAAAAATTACGAGTCTCAAAAGAAATACGACCTCATTATCTGCAATCCTCCGTTCTTCAGCAAACAACTTCAATCGCCAACAGCCGAAAAAAATAGGGCACGACATGATGTTTCACTCGATGCCGATGTATTGCTTCATTCGGTGCAGCGGCTTTTGGCGCCGCAGGGTAAATTCTCTGTGCTCATCCCCTACGATCGGTTGAATGATTTTACAAGGAAAGCGAAACTGCATCAGCTTCAGCTTTCAAAACAACTGCTTATTCGTACCCGACCGGATAAGCCCTTCATTCGTGCAATCCTTGTTTTTGAAGATGAAGAAGTGATGAAAATTGAAACCGAAATCCTTTCCGTGAAAAATGAAAGCAGTGAATACAGTGATTTCTTCCATCGCTTGTTGCGTGATTTTTACCTGTATTTGTAACGGCTCCGATCTTGTACCAAATCATCTACAACGTCTTTCTTCCCTGTTGAATAACCTTTCGTCTGACGCCTGTTGAATCGGATATATTTGTCCGAATCACGAAATATTCAAATCACCCGGGCGTTTTGAAAACGCATCAAATACTATGAGTTTACTCCTTCAAATTACCCAGGCGGCCATTGACAGCGCCACACAATCAACAAACACATTTCAAAATGCCGAGCCCGTGCAGGAACCGCTTACATTCCTGAGTCTGCTGATGAAAGGCGGATGGATCATGATTCCCATTGCCATCCTCTCGGTGTTTGCCGTGTTCTTCGCAGTGGAAAGATTTTTAGTGATCAATCGCGCCCGCCGCATTGATCAGAGTTTTATGATGAACATCCGCGACCACCTGCTCAGCGGAAAAATGGATTCAGCCCTCTCCCTCTGCCGTAACACCAATACGCCGATTGCCCGATTGCTGCTGAAAGGCATCAAGCGCATCGGCAAACCGATCAAGGAAGTGGAATCGGCTGTAGAGAGTGAAGGACGGCTGGAGATCTACAAGCTCGAGCGCAACATGAATTTTCTTGCCATCATCGCCGGCATTGCTCCCATGATGGGTTTTGTAGGAACCATCAGCGGTGTAATCAAAATCTTCTACAACATCTCCGTTGAGAAAAACATCAGCATTGATGTGATCGCCGGCGGACTTTATGAAAAGATGATCACCTCGGCGGCGGGCTTACTGGTTGGCATTTTTGCATTCATCTGTTTTAATATTTTGAACAGCATGATTGACCGGGTGAGTTACATGCTGGAGCAGAATGCGGTAGACTTTATTGACCTTATCCAGGAACCGGCATGAGATTCAGAAAAAGAAATGAAAGGACAAGAGCCGAGGTTAGCACCTCGTCGCTGAACGACATCATGTTCATGCTGTTGTTGTTCTTCCTCATTATCTCCACCATGGTGAATCCGTCAGTGATCAAGCTTACACTGCCCAAGTCCACCAGCAGTGAACAAACTGTTGCAAAAAAAATGGTGACGGTTTCCGTTGATAAGAACCTGAACTATGCCGTAGATGATCAACCTGTCGCTTTCCCTGACCTGGAAAGTGTGCTGGCGCAGAAACTGGCTGCTCTCAATGAACCCACTGTGGTGCTGAGAGTGGATAACCTGCTTACGATACAGGATGTGGTAGATGTGATTGACATTGGCACCAAACTGCATGCGAAAATGGTTCTCTCCACCCAAGCCAAGAAGTGATTCATTTTAAATCTGAAACGGAATACTCAACTTGTTCTCTCTTAATTCAAATAATTTCCTCAAGCACGAAGTGGATGTGAACCCCGGATTCGATTTCGAGAACATGCGGCGTGAACGGAATGCGAAGCTGAACAGTTTGTGGATCACGATTGCGTTTCACGGTTTGCTCGTGTTGCTCTTCCTCTACATTTTTCTCAAGCCGCCCTTCCCTCCGCTCAGTGATTCCGGTGTATTTCTGAACCTGGGTATTATGGATGAAGGAATGGGATTGGTTCAACCCGAAGGCACTGCAAAGGAGTTGCAGGCGCCGTCGCCGGAAGCATCGTCTCCCGCTGCACAGAAAAGTGAAGAAAAAATTGTTACGCAGGACATTGATGAAAATGTTCCTGCTGTGGTAAATAAAGAGGATAACAAAAAGAGTACACAGGCAGTTAAGAATAATCAGAAGGCCGTTTCGCAAAACAATAAGAATAATCCCCCGATTGAAGCGCCGCCAAAGCCGAAAGCACTTTATCCCGGCAGCCAATCCACCACCAGCACCAGTGAAGGAACCGGAAATACGCTAGGTGACCAGGGAAAACCCAATGGCGATCCCAGGGGAACGGATTACAGCGGGAACCCCGGACTGGGTGGACCCGGTAAAGGAGGAACAGGCGGGTCGCCGCAATTAGGCATGAGCGGAAGAAAAATAATTTACTTCCCTCCCATCATTGACAACTCGCAAAAGTTCGGTCGTGTGGTGGTAAACATTAAGGTTGATAAGGACGGTACTGTGGTATTTGCAAAAGCCACTCAAAAAGGAAGTACCACCACTGATGCCTATCTCTACAGCTTGGCAGAACAAGCCGCATTAAAAACCAAGGTGAATTCCGATGCTGATGCCGCAGAAGAACAATTCGGTACCATTACCTACACCTTCAAGCCGGAATAGGCAGATCCGTAAATTCAGCTATGAGAAGCAGATGTTTGCTCGGCCTTTGTAATGGAACCGGGACAGCCCATCTTCTGGCTTCCGCACGAGGTAACCGAAAGCATGACGCCGGCGATAAGAACGATGAAGAGGGAAATTTTGATGAATGATTTCATAATCTGTGGCGATTTGATCTTTTGTTTGTTGGTTTGCGCCTCTGCAAACTTACTTGAAAATCTGTTTGTTTATCACCGGCAAATCTAACGCATGAGGGTACATTTTATTGCCATCGGGGGAAGTGTTATGCACAATCTGGCCATTGCCTTGAAGCTAAAGGGCTATCATGTCACAGGTTCTGATGATGAAATTTTTGAACCGGCAAAATCCCACCTTGCTCAATACAACCTCCTTCCTCCTTCCAACGGATGGGACCCATCGCGGGTTACGTCAGATATCAACGCGATTGTGCTGGGCATGCATGCGAAGCCCGATAATCCTGAATTGCTGAAAGCCCAGGATCTGAACCTGAGGATTTTTTCTTTTCCAGAATTTGTGTACCAGCAATCCAAGAATAAGACCAGGGTGGTGATTGCCGGCAGTCATGGTAAAACCACCATCACTGCCATGATCATGCACCTACTCAGGAAAGCCGACAAGAAATTTGATTACATGGTGGGTTCATCGGTAAAGGGCTTTGACATTAATGTGCGACTCAGCGATGATGCGCCAGTAATCATCCTCGAAGGAGATGAATATCCTGATTCGGCGATCAACAAGATTCCGAAATTCCACGTGTATCAGCCGAACCTGGCACTCATCAGTGGGGTGGCATGGGATCACATCAACATGTTCCCCACGTTTGAAATCTATGTGGATCAGTTCAGGAAGTTTGTCCAGTTAATCCCCTTTGACGGCGCCCTGGTTTATAATTCTGAAGACCGCGACCTGAAAGTGATCGTGAAGAATTGTAATCCCGACATCCGGAAGATTCCTTATCACTTGCCTCCTTATGAAATTGCCGATGGAGTAACCTGTCTCACACGCAACAATAAAAAGGTCCCGCTCAGGATTTTTGGCCGGCACAATTTGCAAAACCTGATGGGCGCAGTGGAGATTTGCAAACTGCTCGGCTTGTCTGAAGAGTTTTGTTTTGAATCCATGAGCGATTTTGTTGGCGCCTCGCGGCGGCTGGAAAAAATTGCATCGAGTGAGCTGGCAACGGTGTTCCGCGATTTTGCCCACGCTCCTTCCAAGCTCAGGGCAACTATTGCCGCCGTGAGAGAGCAATTCCCGGATCGAAAACTCGTGGCTTGTTTTGAACTGCATACCTACAGCAGTCTGGATAAGGATTTTCTCGGCGAATATTTCGATACCATGAAACAAGCTGATGTGAAGGTGGTGTTCTACAATGCGCACACCTTCGAGTTGAAGAGAAAGGAAATGATTGAACCGGAATTTATTTACGAAGCATTCGGTGACCGGCATATTCACGTGATTACCGATGCCCCATCATTGGAGAAGTTTCTCAAAGCGCGTACGTGGAAGAAGACAAACCTGCTTATGATGAGTTCTGGCAGTTTCGGCGGAATTGATATAAATGCATTGGCTACATTTGTTACATCGCACCGCTGAATGGAACTGAAACTCACCCGGCCGCTCGCCATTCTCGACCTGGAAACAACCGGCACCAATCTGGCCAAAGACCGAATTGTTGAAATTGCCGTGCTCAAGGTGATGCCCGATGGAAATATGCATGAGAAAGAATCCATCATCAATCCGCAAATGCCCATTCCCGCTCAGGTTTCGGCCATCCATGGCATCACCGATAATGATGTGAAGGATGCACCAACTTTTGATCAGGTGGCCAAAGCGTTTTATCTCTTTCTCAATGATTGTGATTTGGCCGGTTTTAATTCCATTCGTTTTGATTTACCAATTCTTATGGAAGAATTTCACCGGGCCGGTGTCACTTTTGATTTGTCGAATCGCAGGTTGGTGGATGTGCAACGCATCTTTCATTTAATGGAGCCGCGCAATTTGTCAGCAGCATATAAATTCTACTGTGCGAAAGATCTCGAAGATGCCCATTCAGCTATGGTTGATGTGAAAGCCACTTACGAAGTGCTGAAATCGCAACTCGACCGGTATGCGGGATCACTTAAAAACGATATTGACTTCCTGCATGAGTTTACCAAAGACGGTGACTATGTTGATCTGGGGAAGCGCATGTACTATGAAAACGGAGTGGAAGTTTTCAACTTTGGAAAACACAAGGGTAAAGTAGTGACGGATGTTTTTAAAACCGAACCGAGTTATTATGACTGGATCATGAAGAGTGAATTCCCAACGGACTTCAAAGAGAAGATCAAAGGCATTAAAGAACGGTTCAGGAAGCAAACTACCTGAGCCGGCTGAAATGAACGCTAACCTTCCTGCATACCCTTGGCCATTTTAAATTCTCTCATCGTCATTCCCACTTTTAACGAGGTGGATAATATCGGGAAACTTATTCCGGAGATATTTTCATTGCAGCCGGAAGCGCATGTGCTGATTGTGGATGACGACTCTCCTGACGGCACAGCGAATCTCGTCATAGAAATGCAGAAGCAGTTTGCGGGAAAACTCTTCCTCGAGCAGCGTACCGGCAAACAAGGATTGGGTACGGCCTACATCTTTGGTTTCACATGGGCATTGCAGCGGCATTACCAGTTCATCTTTGAAATGGATGCTGATTTTTCTCACTCGCCCAAAGCCCTGCAGTCGCTTTACGACGCCTGTGCGGTCAAAGGATACGATATGTCCATCGGTTCACGGTATGTAAAAGGCGGCCGCGTTTTGAATTGGCCGGCCGATCGCGTACTGATGTCTTACTATGCTTCCGTTTATGTGAGATTGATTACCTGGATGCCTGTTCAGGATACCACTGCTGGATTCGTTTGTTACAAGCGTTCGGTGCTTGAGACGATAGACCTTGACAAAATCAAATTCATTGGTTATGCGTTTCAGATTGAAATGAAGTATGCAGCTCACACACTCGGTTTTAAAATAAAAGAAGTGCCCATCACTTTCGTTGACCGGGTGGAAGGAAGTTCAAAAATGAGCCGTGGCATTTTCAAAGAAGCCGTTATCGGGGTACTCAAGATGCGCTGGAGCAGTTTCTCCAGCAGCTACCGAAAATCCGCTCCTGCGCATACCGCAGCATAAGGAGTTCGGAATTCCTGTACCGCTTTGGTCAAAATTAACGGACAGCATACACCTTGGCGGTTCATAACTTCAGGTCTGCAAATTATCTTTTGCTGTAAGTTCAGATTATTTTTTCGTCACATAAGTTCACTTACAAATCTCCTCGTTATGAAAACTACACGTTTGCTCCTGCTCATGCTGGGAATCGTTTCTTCAGCTCGCGCGCAATTGGAACCGGGATCGTGGTACACCGGTGCCTGTTTTCGCGTCGCCATGAACTCCAGTAATAGTGGCGACAATCATTCAACGAATTTCATCATCAACCCGGGAACCTTCTATACCATTAATGACCACTGGGGTGCCGGCGGAATGCTCTCTTACCAAACTGAAATTGACAAGACCGGTGATGATCAGAAAAACACAACATCCAGTTACAGCGTTTTGCCGGGTGTGAGGTACTACGGTCAAATTTCTGAACGGGTTAATTGTTATTTGCAGGGTCTGTTGGGAATTGGAGGCGGAACCACCAAATATGAATATGATGGAAATGAAAGCAAGACAAACAACTTTTCGTGGGGCGCGGGAATTAAACCGGGAATCATGTGGAATATCAGGGACCGCACTTATCTTGATTTCAGCTATGGAAACCTCAGTTATAACCATACGACATACAAAAATCCGGATACAGATGACAAGTCGACCAGCAGCGATTTCTTGCTTGATTTGAATACGTGGTCGTTGAGTTTGGGACTCTACTATGCCTTTGGCGGAAAGAAGGGAGAATATTGAGATGAAATCAAGTTAGTGCCCCAGGAGGGACTCGAACCCCCACGATGTTGCCATCACCAGATTTTGAGTCTAGCGCGTCTACCAGTTCCGCCACTAGGGCTCTTGATTTCAATACCGGACTAAATTTCCGGATAGCGTTTTATTGCGAGTCGCCAAAAGTATCCAAACTCTCTTTGATCCGCAACAGGTATTTCTTCTTGTAATAGTAGTCTTTGATTTTTGCGAGTACCTCCGGTGCAGAAACATTGTCATTGTAGTCCCAGAGTACGGGTGCGATCTCACGGTTCATTGTGTCAAGCGTGGCGTTGATTTGCGATTCCACTTCAGCAATCCTTGACATATCCGGAGCCATCTTTATTTCCATCAGGGCTTCATTAATTTCCATCATGTCCATCAGAAAACTTTGTGGGAGCGAATACCTTTCTCCTTCATGGATGAGGTTTTTTATCTCAAGAATGTATTTCATCCGCCGGTCGAAATCAGAAAGCGTTTGAAATGCTTTCGTATTTAAAGTGGATAACTGAAGTACTTCCTGCTGCTTCCCTTCCGTTTCCGAGGCAAAAAAATCCGGATGATATTTCCTGCTTAGCTCAATATATTTTTCACGCACCTCGTCTTCATTTACCAAAAACGAAACAGGCATTCCGTAAAACTCAAAGTAGTTCATGAGAAGCAGTGGAGTCGCTTACGCTCAGCGAAACAGATGCAGTATGTCGTTGCCGTTTGCATAAACAATGAGCGCCAGCAGAATCATCATGCCGGCCACCTGAGCATACTCCAGGAATTTCTCACTTGGTTTTCTCCTCGTCAGCATCTCAACCAGTGTGAAGAGCACGTGCCCGCCGTCCAGCGCAGGAATAGGCAACAGGTTCATGAAGGCCAGTGCGATGGACAGAAATCCGGTGAAAGCCCAAAAGGCACCCCAGTCCCAGGTGGGATCAAAGGCATTGGCAATGCTGATGAACCCTCCCACATGTTTGTAACCCTGCACGGTGGGAGAAAAGATGAGTGCAAATTGCTTGACATATCCGCTCAGGGTTTGCCACGCTTTGTTAAGTCCTGCGGGAAATGAAGAGAGCAGCGAGTATTTGATTTCTTTAGTGGTTATGAATTTATCAGGCGGAACAATCTTCACCCCCAACAAACCATCGCTGGCTAATTTGGTAGTGGAAGTAAAAGCGTGATGGTCGCGCCAAACAGTGATTGAAACGTCCTGTCCCTTATACTTTTGAAGTTTCTCTCTCACCTCCTGGTAATACATGGCCGGCTCATTATTCACAGCAATTACAATGTCATGTTGCTGCAGTTTCAAATCCTTGGCTGTACTGCCCGGCATCACCTCATTCACCATGAAGGGGAACCGGATCGAAATGAAGTCGGTACCTGAACGGCTGTCTATCACTTTTTTCAGATCGGCGTCATCTATGGGAATGTTCACCTCATTGCCATCGCGTAGCACCGTCACATTCTTCGCCATGTCAATGATGATGGCAGCCGGAATCTTGTTAAAATTTTCAATGGATGATCCGTCCACGGACACGATTTGGTCGCCATCCCGGAATCCGATTTCCCGGCCTACATCATTGGTGGATATGCCGTATTTTAGATTTTGTGTCGGGAAATATTGCTCACCTGATGCATAAAGAATCATCCAGTAAATGAAAATGCCGAGCAACACGTTCATAATAATGCCGCCCAGCATAATGATGAGCCGCTGCCAGGCCGGCTTGGTTCTGAATTCCCAGGGCTGTGGCGGAAGTTTCATCTGCTCCTTATCCATGCTTTCATCAATCATGCCCGAGATCTTCACATAACCACCAAGCGGCAGCCATCCCAGTCCGTATTCGGTTTCTCCCCTTCTGATCTTAAAGAGCGTGAACCATGGATTGAAAAAGAGATAGAACTTTTCTACCCTCACTTTAAACATGCGGGCGGCAATAAAATGCCCCATTTCATGCAGCAGAATCAGAATGGAAAGCGACAACAGAAGTTGTCCGCCTTTAATCAACACTTCATTCATGAGTATGGTATTCGGAAATCTTAACGGTTAATCATGGTTGTAGCAAAGCGCCGTGTTTCTTTGTCAGTCATCACGTAATCCTCCAGATTCGGATTAGGGATGTAGGAAATGCCCAGCATACTTTTTTCAATCACTTCTGAAATCATCGTGAAAGCAATTTGTTCATTGAGAAACGCTTCAACGGCGATTTCGTTCGCGGCATTAATGATACATGGCACATTCCCTCCCCGGTTTATCGCTTCGTATGCAAGAGCAAGGTTACGAAATGTTTCGGTATCGGGTTTTTCGAAAGTAAGCTGCGGATACGTGTCAAAATTAAATCGCGCAAAAGATGTCTTACGTCGCTCAGGATAACACAATGCGTACTGGATTGGCAGCCGCATGTCTGGCAGTCCCATTTGCGCTTTCATGCTGCCGTCTTCAAACTGCACTATGGAATGAATGATGGATTGAGGGTGAATAATGACATCTACCTGATCAACATGCAGCCCAAACAACCATTTGGCTTCAATCACTTCAAGTCCCTTGTTCATCAGCGTGGCTGAATCAATCGTCACCTTCGCACCCATGTTCCAGTTCGGGTGTCGCAATGCTTCGGCCCTGGTCACATTTCTCAATTCCCCGAGTTTACGGCCCCGGAACGGCCCACCGGATGCGGTGAGGTAAATTTTTTCGATGGGATTTTGCCACTCACCGGCCATGCACTGGAAAATGGCGGAGTGCTCACTGTCAACGGGGTAAATATTCACCCCTTTTTCACGAGCGATGCCTGTAATCAGTTCGCCCGCTACTACAAGCGTTTCCTTATTCGCCAGTGCAATGTTTTTCCCCGCTTCAATAGCCGACACCGTTGGTTTGAGTCCTGCATAACCCACCATGGCGGTTAACACGATATCCACGTTATCCATCTGCACCACTTGAGAGATAGCTGCACTGCCCGCATACACCCGGATATCTACGTCTTTCAGAGCTTCCTTTAAATACGACCATTTGGATTCATCAGCTATTACCACACTATGTGGCTGAAACTTTCTCGCCTGCTCAATGAGCAGATCGGCGTTGCTGTTGGCCACCAGCACTTCTGCCTGCAGAAACGAATGTTGTTCTGCAATAACTTCAAGTGCCTGACGACCGATAGAACCGGTGGAGCCAAGTATGGCAACGCGACGTTTTTCTGATGATCCGAAAGATGAATTCAACTCTGATTAGTGATGGCGCGAAGTTACTCAGGGCCGGCGTATCATGGAACGCGCTGCCAGTATTCCGTTCTGCCGATGAGAGAAATGCCGATGTATCCGCGTAGCTTCAGCTTATTGTTATCCACAAGCTTCATGTACCCGCTGTAGGTATTGCCGCTTTTGGGATCATACACGGTTCCTGAATTCCATTCCTCATCCTCTTCATCCCAAACGAAATCCTTCACGAGCACCATACCAATAACCGGATCATTCCGATGAGCAGGATCATCATTGTTTTTGTCAACGCGGGGCCTGCCATCCTCAGTGGGTATTTGCAACGAGATGATCTTGCCATAATACTTTCCCCCGCTTTTATAAATGGAAACTTTGGCGGCGTCATCGCCGGCTGTAAGCCAGGTGCCTACTACATCATCCTGCCTAATCGGTGCATGGATGGCAGGAAGAAGTAACGAAAAAAGGAGGAGATAATGCATGGATACAGAGAAGGGTTACAATAAATTTTTATTGCATCACAACCATTTTCAGGAATGGAAGCCCGTCGTCTTTCTTCAATTTCAAGAGATACACGCCGGCATTTAAATTTTTTCTCAGCAGGATGTATTCACTTCCGCGGAACCGGTCATGCCAGATGCTTCTGCCTGTTGCGTCAAAAATATCGAGAGTGTAATCACCATCCACGGGAAATTGAATGGTAGCAACAGAAGTAACCGGGTTTGGAAGAATGCGGGTTTGCTGTGCCATCACTTCATCAATGCCCACCTGCACGCTCAGGTACTGCGATGAACTGGCCTGGCAACCGGTGGCATCGGTTACGGTGAGGGAATAAAATCCGGCGGGAATATTTTCATTGACAGAATCAGTGGCTCCGTTGCTCCATGCGTAGGTATACGGCGGGAAACCGCTCGCAACATGCGCAACCAGTGAACCATCCGATGCGGTGGCAGATGAGGCGGGATGCGTTTCAAATGCAATCTTGAGTACATCGAGACGCAGTGAATCAAAAAATCCTTTTGCAGCGAGCAACGAAGGAAAGACACACCCCGCATGGTCATAATTAGCACCGTTGCTTTGCTTCACAATATTTGTGGCTCCGTTAGCGATGAAGTGATCATAGGCCGTAAAAGCATTCAGATAATTCACGTCTTTATCTCCTTCACAATAATACATGCGCACCGGACTCTGGGGTGTCCAGTTGTATGTATCATTCAACTGCAGATAATGATATAACCGAAAGTCAGGATCATTTTGAAACGAATCCAAAACGGCAGGCACCAGGATTTGGTTTGGTGTATCGGGCATCAGACTGTTCACTTCTCCTAAATCGTGGGTGCCATCAAACAGGGGCGGAAGAATGGAATCGTATGGACTAATCATAAAATCGGATACTGACGGATAGATGTGATAGACGCTATTGTAAGCAAGAAACATATACGGGATGTAGCCGGGGTTGGGATACGTATTGTTGGAAGTGATTACTTGCGATTGCACGCCGGAAAGGTCGTACGGCCCCGACATGGGAACCGATGCCGTAACGGAAAAATAGTTTCCATACTGTTCCTGAATTAGCTGGTGAGCCGCCATGGTGGCATGCCCGCCCTGGCTGTACCCGAAAAGAAAGAGTTGACCGTTACGCATGACACCAAGCTCATCACAAATCTGTTCCGTAACCACCAACAAATCGGCGGTGGCACGGGCCTCTGTATAGGCATGCACGTAGGGATGCAGCCCGGGGCTGTCACCCAAGCCGATGTAGTCAGGCATCGCCACTACGGCGCCGTCGGAAGCCGATGTCTCACCAATGATCACTTCCAGCGCCTGCAGTGTGGAGGGTACATCTGTTTTCACTGAAACCGTGCCGTGCTGGTAGCTCATGACCGGTACGCGGCATTGCGGATTTTTGGGAATGAATAAGGCGCCCGATGCCACGATGGGCAGTGTATCCGCATCTGCGGTATTGTAAACCACTTTGTAAACATCTACATCATACGTGCTCGGGAGAATGATGCCGGGAATGCCATTGGCTGCCAGTATGGAATCAATCTGAGTCGTGGTGTATGTGCGGATGAGGTTGTATGAAACGAGCGTTTGAGCGTGAGCAAATGCTGACACAAGTAGTAAGCAGAGTAATATTTTTTTCATGTGTAAGTGTGATTGCCCAAAACTAAATTGAAAAACCGAATGCCTGAACGCGTTTAGCATCCCGCATTCGTAGATCAGTAGTTACATTCGCTTTGTGCAGCGCATCGGTTACTACCTTTCATTGCCTTTCATTTATCTGATTTCCATCTTGCCATTTCCGGTTTTGTATTTCATTTCCGATGCGGTTTATGTACTCATTTACCGACTCATGGGTTACCGGAAGAAAATAGTGCGTGAAAATCTGCAGCGATCTTTTCCGGATCATTCGCAGCAAGATTTGTTAGTGATCGAAAAGAAGTTTTATCATCACTTCTGCGACTTGTTTATAGAAACAGCCAAGTGTCTCACACTTCCTCAAACTGCGCTGATAAAACGGTCGCGCTTTACGCCGGGATCCATGGAAGTGTTTAACCGGCTGCATGAGCAGGGAAAGCACTGCATGGCCCTGATGGGGCATAGCGGCAATTGGGAAATGGCCGGACTGAGCATGAGCGCGCAAGCAGCTTACCTGCTAAAGGTGATTTACCGTCCGCTGCGAAACAAATTCTTTGACCGCTTCACTTACCGGCTGCGCAGCCGCTTCGGGGCATTGCCTGTTGCGATGAATGATGTTGCCAGAGACCTCATGAAGAACAGATCGCCTCTGGCCTGCACGGTTTTCATCGCCGATCAAACTCCTTTTCCGGAAGATGCGATTTGGTTGAATTTTTTGAACCAGGACACACCCTTCTTCCGCGGAGCCGATACCCTTTCACGCCGCTTGAATTACCCGGTGGTGTTTGCTTCTGTACGAAAAGTGAAACGTGGCTACTACGACATTCACATCGAATTACTGTGTGAAGAATCCGGCGCAATGAATGAAGGAGAAATCACCTCGCTGTTTGTTAAAAAACTGGAAGAAGAAATCCGCATGCAACCGGAAAACTGGTTGTGGAGTCACCGCAGATGGAAGTATAAACGTAAATAGTGTGCTACATGTGAACGATGTTGCCAGGGAAATCCGGGTTTCACCTGTTGCCCAACTCTACAACTTTATCGTACTCCGCTTCCGTCACCGGCTGCACTGAAAGCCGGGAAATCTTCAGCAGGACCATGTTCTTCAAATCTTTCTCTGTTTTGATCGCACTGAGTGGCACAGCTTTTTTCAGTGCTTTCACCGGGGCGAATTCAATGGCAATCCATGCATCCTCATCCGTTGTGGGATCCTGAAATGCCTCACGCGTCACCTTTGCGATACCAACTACCGCCGATTCTTTGCCGCTGTGATAGAACAGTATCTCATCCCCTTTCTTCATGGCTCTCATATGGTTCCTCGCGGCGTAATTGCGCACACCGGTCCAGTTTGTCTTCTTGTCCTTCACCAATTCAGCCCAATCATATTCTTCCGGATCACTCTTGCAAAGCCAGTAGTTCATGACTGATGTTGTTTTTGTGAAAATAATAAAGCCGCAGCTCGATGCTGCGGCTTTGTGCCTGATATCGTTAGTTCTTATTGAATTCTTCCTTCGACTTCAATGTCAGTTGCTGCTGATTTCGTTTCTTCAGCTCTGCATTGATCTTATCCAGATACTTGTCCATAATCTTCTGGTATGTATCAGATGCTTCATTCATTTCAGTCTGCAAGGTGCCGATGCGGTCTAGGGTGGAGTTGTTTGGTCGTCCTTCATAGCTGATGATGGTACCGTAGTTGTCTGACAGATCCTCACGCAACCGGTTCGCATTTTCTGACATGATGGCTCCTTCCTTGGTATTCACCAAATGTTCGTGCAGTGTATCCAGATCATGTGCGAGCTGATCGAATTGCTTTTTCAGTTTGTCATTCGGTTGGAGCGATGATGAAACGGATTGCGCCTGATCACGAATGCTGGTGATTCCGTCAACGGTAAAGGCAAAGTCATTGAGCATTCCGTACATCTTCATTAATGCATCCTGCCGCACTTTACGGTCTTCGGCTGTATAAGGTGAATTCTTGTCCTGCCTGATGGTGATCCTCGTCATCACAGTATCCTTGCCGCGGATAATTCGCACATCATAGGTTCCTTCAGCAAGTGCTGGGCCCTGCGTTGCACCACCCGCAATGCGCGGAGCGGGCGGAACTTTCGGCGGTTTGCGATTGATGGGAATGGCGGCAATGTTGATGCCCTTGTGTTTTCCTATCGGTGCTGAATTGACCACGCTTCCATCGTGATCAAGCACTTCCACTTTGAGTTCACCGATCAGCTGCCGCTCCTTGAGGTAGTATGCCACCACCGGATCGCTGTTGGGGTTGGCTCCGGTGAATTCATCATCGCTGCCAAAGCTGAAGTCAAAGCCACCGAGGGGAATCACGTAGTCACGCGTTTTGAAGAGGGTGAATTTTGAAGTCATTACATCGGGAGTGAGCTGGCGCAGAATGCTGAGCCCAAGTTCATCAATGATCATAAGAGCACGCCCGTGCGTAGCCAGAATCACTTCATTATCGCGCGGGTGAATCTGAATGTCGCGGATGGCAACGTTGGGCACGTTATTGTTGTAGTTCATCTGCGCCCATTGTTTTCCGCCGTCCAGTGAAATAAACAAACCGAATTCACTTCCAACAAAAAGCAGGTTTTGATTCTTCAAATCCTCGCGCACCACGTGGCAATATCCTTTGATGGAATCATTACTGATCTTATTCCATGTTTGTCCGAAGTCAGTGGTTTTGTAAACATAGGCACCCATGTTTCCCCAGTTGTGGTAATCCAGCGTGACGAATGAAGTACCCTTATCATAGCGGCTGGGTTCAATGCATGAGATCCACGGTTCCCTGGGCGCATCTTTGAGATTCGCGGCGAGGTTAGTCCAGGTTTTTCCACCGTCTTTGGTAAGTTGAATATTTCCGTCATCAGTTCCTGCCCAAATCACGTTGCTGTCAAGCGGCGACTCTGCGATGTAGTAAACCGTGCAGTGATTTTCTGCTGCTGAGTTATCAGCGGTAATACCTCCTGAACTTTCCTGTTGTTGATATTTGGGATTGTTGGTGGTGAGATCGGGTGAGATCTTTTTCCAGCTTTCTCCCTGGTCATACGAAACGAAGACATATTGCCCGCCGAGAAACAGCTTGTGTGGATTGTGAACACTTGCCGTGAACGGCGAATTCCAGTTGAAGCGGTACTTGGGTTCATTCACACCGGGATGAGGCGATAGCTCCTTCAGGATTTTTCTTTCCTTATCGTAACGGATCAACACGCCACCCTGAATTTCGGTATAAGCGGTGTTCTTATCAGCCGGATCAGGGAATGTCCAGAATCCATCGCCGAATGACATGGGATCCCACAGCTTGGAACCGATGCCACCGGTATTAGTTTTTGATGGACCATACCATGATAAGTTGTCCTGCATTCCGCCGTAAACATTGTACGGATCATCCATGTCATACATCACATGGTAGAACTGGCCAACGGGAAGACTTCTGCATAGATAATAAGTACCACCCTGGTTGCTGGAGATATAAAGTCCGCCATCGGTGCAGAGCAAAAGGTTGTTGGTGTTGTTGGGATTGATCCAGAGATCATGGTGATCTCCATGCGACCCGCCTCCCGCATTGCTGAATGACTTACCGCCATCACGGCTAATGACAATACCGAGGCCGCAGCGATACACGGTATTAGTGTCCTTTGGGTCGGCAATCACCCGGGCGAAATAAAACGGCCGTTCGATGATGGAAAATGTGGTTCCGGTGCGTGTCCAGTGTTCACCTTTGTCGCTTGATTTGAACATCGCGCTTTTTTCGTATTCGATAGTTGCATACATCACATTCGGATTTGCCGGAGAAACCGCAATGGCGATTCTTCCCATTTCAGTTGTGGGTAATCCGCTGCTCAGTTTCTTCCAGGTTTTACCTCCGTCCACACTTTTGTAAAGAGCGCTACCCGGTCCGCCGGAAGAAAAACTGTAAGGCGTTCTTCTGAATTGCCACATGGCAGCATAAATGATATCGGGATTCTGCGGATCAATAGCCAGGTCGGCGCAACCGGTTTTCTCATCCACATACAGAATCTTGCTCCATGTTTTTCCGCCGTCAGTGGTTTTGTAAACGCCACGGTTCTTGCTGTCGCTCCACAATGGCCCGGGAGAAGCCACATATACCACATTGGGATCTTTGGAACTGAGTGCAATGCGCGCGATGCGTTCGGTGCTGTCCAAACCAAGTTTCGTCCAGTTCAGACCGCCATCCTTAGTTCTGTAAATTCCGTTTCCGACAGATACAGAATTTCTCACCCAGCACTCCCCTGTTCCCACCCAAATCGTTTTGGGATTTTTCTGGTCAATGGCGATGGCGCCAATGGACTGATTGTATTTATCAAACATGGGCTTGAATGAGATTCCGAAATCCTCTGACTTCCACACACCACCGCTGGCACTTCCCACCCACACTGTTTTAGGATCATTATTGACTGCATCAACGCAGGAAATGCGTCCGCTCATCACGGCGGGACCGATCCAGCGCGCCTTGATGTCACCGAAAATTCGCGAGTCGTAAGTTTGAGCGAACAGCTGCGAACCGGAAAGTACTAATAAGAGAAGCCAAAGCTTTTTCATTACCCAAATGGTTTTAGGAGTGAGAGTGCTTGTTTATAATAAGAATTGAAAACCTGCTGCGCCGTAGGCATTACTTCGTTGAGTCGCTGCCGCTTTCAGGCATTTTGAAAATGGCATCATCTATTGAAGCGTTCAGTTCGATACTATCCATTTTAATGAATGAAGAGTACTTCTGTCCCTGGTATTCGCTTATGTTTTCAACGGTATGCGCCATCAACAGGCCGTTCACTTCTTTATAATCACTGAAGTTGGTTTCCGAATCACTGGTTGATCCATCCTGCATCTTCACATGATCTTTTTGCTTAACCATCAGGTAAGAGTCTTTATCAAAATAAAAGTCTCTTACATCTCCTTCTTTGGTGGTGAGGATGAGGTGGAAGGTGGGTGACCCTTCAATGTCTTCTTCACCGGCATAGTCTACCTTGTAGCCCTTGGCAGCATAGTCAGCAAAAGGTCCGTCAAGATCGGCCTGGAATTTTGTTTCTTTTTCCTGATCTGCATCCATCTTTTCGGCGGTAGTGCGGCCGGAGAACGGATTGATTACCCATCCGGATGTTCCGTCGTAACCTATTTTCTGAGTCATTCCCTGAAAGGTTACCTCCATCAGTTGCTTCATCGGTCGTTTCTGATACATCACAAACGGGATGTTCATCCCTCCCTGTTGAAAGTTACCGGTTGCTTTAACGGACTGCATGCTTTTTACCTTGTCAAGTCCGCCAACGGCCTTGTAATAATTATTTATCACATCATCAGTTGACTGTGATTGTACCTGCCATGCAAATGAAACAAGCACCAATAATGCAATTAGTTTTCTCATGCTGGTTTTTTTGGAAATTGGTGATAAGGAAAGTTGTAAGACTGCAAAGATTCTAAAAATGTAACAGCAAATGTGAAATTTTCTTGAAAGGGTTGATTGGTTAATTCGACCAACGGAAATTCAAAACAGACCAAACTGGTGGAAATGGAAATACCCGGGAGCAGGGATCAGGGCAGGGCGCCGTCTGCTGCATGGGATTGATAAACGCGGAAAGCGAAGGCATAGTGATTTTTCTCATCGGGTGTGTGACGTTCATCGCTCAACAGTTTCCAGTCATCTTCATTAAGCTCAGGGAAGAATGTGTCGCCTTCGAAATCGTGAAAGATGCGCGTCATGTAAATCTTATCTGCCCAAAGCAAGGCCTGGCGGATAATGTCGCCGCCGCCGATTATGAAACATTCTGTTTCTCCCTGATTGCGGCAATAATCAATGGCGGAATGTAAATCACCAATAACGACACAGCCCTCAGCCACATAATGTTCCTGCCGAGTCACGATCACATTCGTTCTGCCGGGCAGCGGTCGGCCGATGGTTTCATAGGTGGTGCGCCCCATGATGATGTGATGCCCCAGTGTAATGCTTTTGAAATACTTCAGATCAGCAGGCAGGTGCCACGGCAGTTTGTTTTCCTTGCCGATCACATTATTCTGTGAAACCGCCACTATGATTGAAATGATCATACGGCAACCGGGGCCTTGATGGCCGGATATGGATTGTAATTCATCAGTTCAAAATCGTTGTACCCGAAGTCAAATATACTGGTTATGGCAGGGTTAAGTTTCATTTGCGGCAACGCTCTCGGCTCTCGGGCAAGTTGCTGTTGCACCTGTTCAAGATGGTTGAGGTAGATGTGGGCATCACCGAATGTGTGAATGAATTCACCGGGCTGCAAGTTGCACACCTGCGCTATCATCATTGTAAACAATGCATAAGATGCGATGTTAAATGGCACTCCCAAAAAGATGTCGGCACTTCTTTGATACAATTGACAACTCAGTTTTCCTTCTGCAACGTAAAACTGGAACATGGTGTGGCATGGAGGCAGGGCCATCTTATCCACATCGGCCGGATTCCATGCACTCACCATAAGGCGGCGCGAATTCGGATTCTTTTTGATCTGCTCAATCACATTGGCAATCTGATCAATCTCTTCTCCGTTCGGTGCTTCCCATGAGCGCCATTGCTTGCCATACACCGGACCCAACTCTCCTCTTTCATCAGCCCATTCATCCCAAATAGTTACGCCGTGTTCGTTGAGATATTTCACATTCGTTGAACCCTGAATGAACCACAACAATTCATGAATCACTGATTTGAGATGCACCTTCTTGGTGGTGAGCAGGGGAAATCCTTCGCTCAGGTCAAACCGCATCTGATATCCGAATACACTGATGGTGCCCGTGCCGGTACGGTCACCTTTCTGAACGCCGTGATCCAAAACATGCCGGAGGAAATCGTGGTACTGTTTCATCAGTTTGGTAATCGTTAATACTTATTTACTCGCAGTCAGCCCTGCCCTTATTCTTTTCTTCTCTTCACCTCCTTCCTTATCAAACCCAATTCGCGGCTGCTCATGCCTCCCACCGAGGTGTTTTCTTTTGCGCGGCGCATGAGATACGGCACCACTTCTTTCACCGGACCATAAGGCACATACTTCGTGACATTGTAGCCGGCATTGGCCAGGTTGAACGTGATGTTATCGCTCATGCCGAAAAGCTGTGAGAAATGAAGATGGGGATGTGAAGGAGCAATTCCTTTCTTCTCGGCCAGTTGAGTGCCGTACAAACTGCTGTATTCATTGTGCGTTGCGATGCACTGACTTACGTGATCAATATTTTCAAAACATAATTCAACCGCCGCATTAAAATCTTTGTCACTGGCTTCTTTGTTTGGTTGAATGGGTGAAGGATATCCTTTTTCTGCCGCCCGCCTGCGTTCACGTTCCATGTAGGCACCGCGAACCAATTTGATCGCATAAATGAAACCTCCCCGCTTTGCTTCGGAAATCGCATCTTTCAGAAATGAGAGCCGGTCAGTTCGGTAGAGTTGCGCCGTGTTGTACACCACAGGTCGTTGCTTGTTGTAGACACGCATCATCTCCATCGAAACATCATCCACCGGTTGCTGAATCCAGGTTTCTTCGGCGTCAATCATCACACCTATGCCGGCATCATTGGCGGCTTTGCAAATAGTGTCCACACGTTGCACCACACGTTCCCATTCCGCTTTTTCTTCGTTCGTGAGTGTGTCTTTGGCATGCACTTTTTCCAGCAAAGCAAAACGGGCATACCCCGTCACCTTCATACTCACGAAAGGTATGTGTCCACTGCTTTTAGCAGTGGCAACAGCCCGGAGCATTTCTTTCACATTCTCATCAAAACGGCTCTCCGCTTCTTCACCCTCCACACCGTAATCAAGTATGGTGTTCACGTGATACGCAGAGAGTTTCTCCGCCGTAACGGCACATTCATCCAGCGTCTCCCCGCCGCAGAACTGGCTGAAGATGGTGGCTTTCACAATGCCGCCAATGGGTAACCCGATCCGCATGGCCCACGGAGTGAGCCGCGTCCCGTACTTCGTGACGAAGTTGTTATTCATCATGGTAAACAGGAAAGCGGCCTTGCGTAAGTCAGCGGCGTTCTTATGGCGGAATGCGATCTCCGTATTGTCAAAAGAAATCGCGGGTGAAGTAGCATCCATATCAAGCAAATGTAGCGATTGATATATGATGAATTAATGACGCTACGCAGTGTTGTGGATAATTCCGGTCAGTACTCCAGGCCCCGGAATGATCAAGTATTTCTACATTGAGCAAAATTTATAACGATGAAAAACGCTGTCCTTCATTTGAACTGGCCGATGGTACTGGCCGCCGCAGTGGCTTACTTTGCTATCGGAGCAATATGGTACACGGTGCTATTTGGCAAATATTGGGCGCGCGTTTACAATGCCGATACCAGCAACCGCAGCGGTATGGTACGGACGATGGTCATTGGATTTCTGCTGACCTTTCTTATAACCACTGTAGTAGGTCTTATTTTAAATGCCGTGCGATGTAAGGAACTTTATGATTGTTTCATCCGGGCGTACATACTTGCAGCCGGACTTACGGTTGGTTTGGTGGGCACGGCTCTCAATTACCAGCGCAAACCATTCGGCATCTGGATCGTGGATATCGGTTACCACCTCATTGGCATCCTGGTGGCTGCCCTTATTCTAGCCAAGTGGGGAATGACTTCTTCCGCTCACTGAGTTTCATCAATCATCAGCGCGGTCAATCAATGACTGCGGTATTGATTTGGAAGCTTTGGCTCCAAGTGCTTTGATCTTCTCAGCGGTTTTCACCACGTTCCCCTGCCCTTCATAGAGTTTGCTCATGGCTGATTTGTATTGAGCATCGGTGGTTTGAATGGAGTTGCCTACCTTGATTAATTCCGCGATCACGCCTTCCAGTTTATCATACATGGCTCCGCTCAGCCGCGCGATCTCCAACGCATTTTTATTTTGATTCTCGATCTTCCATAAGCTGGCCACAGTGGTGAGGGTGGCCAACAAGGTGGTGGGGCTTACGATCACAATCCTTTTTTCCCAAGCAAAGTGAAACAGGTCGTTGTCGTTTTGCACTGCCAGTGAAAACGATGATTCAATGGGCATGAAGAGCAGCACGAAATCCGGCGAGCGCAACCCTTCACCGGTATAATAATTTTTCTCGCTCAGCAATTTCACATGGCTGCGCACGGAGTTGATGTGATCGCGGAGGAACTGTTCGCGCTCGTTATCTTCTTCACTGTTGACGTACCGGTCATATGCGGTGAGAGAAACCTTGGCATCTATGATGAGATGCTTGTTGTCCGGAAGAAATACCACTACATCGGGCTTGATGGATGCCCCATCCTGGTTGGTGGTGACGAACTGCGTTTCATATTCCGTTCCTTTCTTCAGCCCCGATTGCTCCAGGATTCGCTCGAGGATGGTTTCACCCCAGTTTCCTTGCTTTTTGGTATCACCGCGCAAGGCCTTGGTAAGGTTGTTCGCTTCCTGACTGATCCGGCTGTTGAGGTCATAGAGTTTCTTCACTTCTTCGCGTAATGAAATTTTATCGCGAAGTTCCTTGTCATATGCTTCCTCCACTTTCTTCTCAAAGTCTTTGATCTTGTCCTGAAATGGTTTCAGCAGTTGATCAAGGTTCTTCTGATTCTGCTCGGCAAATGATTTTCCTTTCTCTTCAAAAATTTTATTGGCAAGGTTTTGAAATTCTGAAGCGAATTTCTCCTGCAGTTTTTCGGTCTCGGCCTTTTGTTCGCTCAGGCGCAGTACTAGATTTTCAAGATCTTTTTTTGCCGATGCAAGTTCGCTTGTGAGTTCCAGAATTTTTTGGTCCAGAATTGATCTTTCATCCTCGAGTTTTGATTTCTGCTGGAAAAGATCATTCGCCCGCTGCTCAGCTGCACCTTTCTCAACTGCAACTTTCCCGGCTTCGGCAGCAGATTTATTCTTCAGAAACAGGAATCCGATTCCGAAACCAACAAACAATCCTATAACGAGATACAGTATTTCCATGTCGCTGATACAATCAAAAGTTTAAAACGAAAGATAAATGAATTTGCGTGTTTACGAATTCCAAATCTCCCAACTCTTTTCTGCTTGCAACTGCAGCATCTCCAGCCCGTTTTTGATTGTGGCGCCCCGCTCTTTTCCTTTTTTGAGGAATAACGTTTCATCCGGATTATAGATGAGATCAAACAGCAAATGCGAGCGGGTGATGAGCTCATACGGAATGGGCGGGCAGTCATCCACCTTCGGAAACATGCCCACGGGCGTGGTGTTGATGATGATCTTGTATTGATGCATCACTTCTGCATCCAAATCGGCATAGCGCAATTCTTTTTCATCCGGATTGCGGGAAACAAAATCGTATTCGATGCCCATTTTTTTCAGTCCGAAGGCCACGGCTTTGGAGCTGCCGCCCGTGCCGAGGATGAGCGCAGCCGAATGAAACGGTTGCAGCAGGTTCTTGATGGAATGCATGAATCCGAATACATCGGTGTTGTAGCCGATACGTTTTCCGTCCACGATGCGTATCACATTGACGGCGCCGATTTCTTCTGCATAAAAATCCAGTTTGTTCAGGAAGGGAATCACCTGCTCTTTGTAGGGGATGGTGACATTGAGCCCTACCAGTTCACGCTGCGCCTGAATCAATGCGGGCAGTTTGCCGACGGAAGTTATCGGATACAGATCGTAACGGCAGTCGCTGATGTTTTCGCGCCGGAACTTTTCATTGAAATAGGTTTGAGAGAAGGAATGTGTAAGCGGGTACCCGATCAATCCGAATTTTCTCATAACCTAGGTTCACTGGAAATGGAGAACAAATTAGGTGATTATGATGCCTGCTGGTCGAGGAAAAACTTCATGGTGTCGCCCCGCAAACCCACGCGCAGCGTTTCGAGCGGAATCACTTCATTCACCGGTATGTTGCCGAGGCTCACATCACTGCCCAGCAGCTTGATAAAGAACACCTGCTGCGATTTGTTGGGCGCTTCCCACAGGATTTTCTCAGCCGGAATCTGCGTGAGGATTTCATCCACCAATCCTTCCCTCACTTCTCCCGAGCCGCGGTAGATGCCTACGTTGCCGCCTTCCCGTGCTTCGGCAATCACCATTTTGGCGCCGGCATCCAGTTCTTCTTTCATGAGTTGAATCCATTTGTATGGCGGAATAATTTTTTCCGCATCCTTCGACCCCACTTCACTGAATACCGTCCGCCGGGCAGCCAGCGCCGAGATGATGCGGCACTTCTCGTCATGCGGAATGTCGAGAGTGCCGTCGGACACTTCCGCAAAATCCACATCATGCTCGTCGGCAATGCGCACGTACTCATCAAAGGCATCATGCGCATAGAACCATTCCAGCAACGAACCGCCGAAATAAACCGGCACGTTGTATTTTTTATAGATGGCGATTTTCTCTTTCAGGTTAGGCGTAACGGCTGCGGTACCAAAACCCAGTTTCACCACATCCACATAGGGCTCACTGACGGAGAGAAAACTTTCCGTTTCATACACGCTGAGTCCTTTATCCATCACCATGGTAATTCCCACCGTCCGCGGCTTCCTTGAGCGCGACGGCAAACGATCTGTAACAAATTTCATGGAGCTATTTGTATTGTTCAATCACCAAGGCGATTTGTGCATCGCCTTTCAATTCAGGTGCAAATTTATACAGGATGCGGTGTCGGGAGTAATGATTACTTAACCCTTCTTCGAGCCAGGCAATTCCTTCCTTTCTGCGACCCGCCTGCAGGTAGCATACGGCACGCAGGTAGGGAAATGAGCTGAGCGCTCCCTTTTCCACGGCAGCGAAATCGAGCAGTTGCAGGGCATCTTCAAGGCAGCCGAGGTCAATGAGGTAACCCACCAGTTTCTCGTAATGCGTTTTGGATTTCTGATTCACATGAAGCGCCATGATCGACTGGCAGGCAAAAATGAGCGGCTCCACTTCACCAAGGTTGTAGAAGGAATGAGCGAGCGCCATAATGAATTGCGCATTTTCCGGTTTCAGGCGCAGTGCTTTTTTGTAAAAGTGAATCGCATGCTCCCACTCTCTTTCCTTCCGGTACGTTTCGCCGATGCGGTAAAAGGCCTCAAAATACTTGGGATCGGATGTGCTGGCTCTGCGGTAATACTGGCGCGCCTGCGACAGATCCTTCAGTTTTTCATAACAGATGCCGATGGAAAAAAGAAGATCTTCATACGGTTTTGATACCTCGATGGCCTTTTCAAACTGGGTGATGGCTTTGTGATATTGTTTCAACCGGAAATGCGCATCGCCGCAGTCACGGTAAGCTAAATCCCACTGCTCATTGATGGCGACAACGAATTCATATGCTTCAATGGATTTTTCAAAATGCCCCAGATCATAATATGCGTTGCCGAGGTTGTGCCAGGCAAGGTAACTGTAGGGGTTCTCATCCAGTATGGCTTTGTGCAGTTCAACACTCTCATCCTGTTTGCCGGCCAACTCCACGCAATACCACATTCTGCTCAGCGCTTCTTCATTGTCGTGATTAAGTGCAAGCACCGCCTTGAGTGTTTCAAAAACCATATCATACCGGTTCCAGTCTTCATACACATCAGCCAGTTCAAGCATCAGTTCTTCACGTTCCACCTGGTCGGTGGCGCGGGCAATAGATTCTTCAATGATCCGAACGGAACGGTAGTGTTGTTTCTTATCGAGATAAACATCTGACCGGAGAATATTGATGCTCACATCGCCCGGATCCAGTGATTCGGCCTGATCGAGCAGATCAAGCGCCTGTTTGTATTTGCGGAAATAAATCAGCAGACCGGCTTTCTTGATCAGGAAAAATGACTGGTAAGGATGCTGCTCGAGGGCGTAGTCAAGAACTTCGAGGGCTGTTTTCCATTGCTCCTTCTGTTCGTAATGAGCAATGAGATATTCAAACGTCATCACATCAAAAAAAACCGGCTGCTTTCTGGTGAGACTCTCTTCAAACCTGGAAATGCATGCGTTCAAATCCGCCGGCCCGTCGTCATCAAAATCTCTTTCTTCCATCAGTCACTCTTTTCGTTCTGAATGAACACTGCAAGCGAATGTACAAAAAACTATATGCAAACAACAGGGGTTGTCCACACGCATGGTGCAAGTGATAATTGCCTCATGCGTTGAATTCATTATGCTGACAAATGAAAAATGCGATTTCTTTATCGTTCGGATATCCATTGCCTGATGCCCCGGATCATGCGCTTACTTATTTCTTTGCTGCTCATCCCCTTCATGACGAGTGCGCAGGACGCCAGCTATTTCCAGCAGGAAGTCAACCATACGATTCAGGTGACGCTTGATGATGTGCATCATGTTCTCCGCGGCCACATCCGGACGGAGTATATCAATCATTCGCCGGACACGCTCCGGTTCATTTACTTCCACCTGTGGCCCAACTCACACAAGAATAACAGCACCGCATTTGCCCGTCAATTGGTAGAGAACGGGCACACTGATTTTTATTTCACTGCCGACAGTAATCGCGGATTCATTGACAGTTTGAATTTTATTGCGGACGGATCTCCGGCCCGATTGGAAATTGATTCATCCAACGCAGACATTGCCAAACTGTTGCTTCCTTCTCCGTTATTGCCCGGTCATGAAGTTCACCTTGCTACGGATTTCAAAGTAAAGATTCCATACACGTTTTCGCGCATCGGGCACGTGGGGCAGCAATACCAGATTTCGCAGTGGTTTCCCAAGCCGGCCGTTTATGACCGTGAGGGATGGCACCCCATGCCCTACCTGGATCAGGGTGAATTCTATTCGGAGTACGGAACCTATGATGTAACGATTACTCTGCCGGCCAACTATGTGGTAGCGGCAACCGGTGAATTGATGACAGCTGCTGAAGCGGAATGGCTTGATGAAAAATCGCACGAAAGCATACCGGCTCAATTCACCTCGCCTGCTCATGCATGGAATGCAGATCGGATCAGGAAATACCTGAAGACTTTTCCTCCTTCATCCAAAGAAATGAAGAGTGTTCAGTTTCATGCAGAAAATGTTCATGACTTCGCATGGTTTGCCGATAAGCGTTATGTGGTGAGGCAAAGTGAATTTCATCCGGCAACCGGAAGCCAGCCGGTAAAAACGATGGCGCTGTTTCTTCCGGTGCATGCCGGTGTATGGAATGATGCCGCAACCTGCATTGACTCGGCGCTTGCTTTTTATTCAAGCCGGGTGGGTGACTATCCGTATCCGCAGGCCACGGCAGTGGATGGAGCGCTGGGCGCCGGAGGAGGAATGGAATACCCGATGATTACAGTGATCAGCGGCGCTTCTGCACCTGAAGAACTCGATGGCATTATCGCGCATGAGGTAGGTCACAACTGGTTTTACGGAATACTGGGAATCAATGAGCGTGATCATCCGTGGATGGATGAGGGAATCAACTCGTGGTTTGAATACCGTTACATGAAGCAGCGGTATCCTCTGAAAAAATTATTACCGGAGGAACTGCATGCCATCACAAACATTTTTGACCTTGGATATGACTATGCTTATCAGAACTACCTCTTCTATCTATACTTCGCTGCTATGCGAATGGATCAGCCGCTTGACCTTTCCGCCACGGCGTATACAGAAATGAAATATGCCGCCATGATCTATGGCAAAACGCCGCTTGCGCTGGATTATCTCAGCTGGTACCTCGGCGAAGATGTTTTGGATTCGCTGATGCGCGGTTTTTTTGATGCGTGGAAGTTCAGGCACCCGCGACCGGAAGATTTCAGGACCTACTTCACTGCCAGCAATCACAAGGAACTGGATTGGTTTTTCGATCAATTGCTTCAGACTACTGACTACACGGATTACAAACTCGTGAAGGAAGATGTGGGTCTCACAATCGGACAATCGCACTATGCGCAACTGGTGGTGAAGAACACAAAGCAAGTCAAAGGTCCCTATTCGATTGCGGCATATAAAGACCGGCACAAAGCCGTTCAATTGAACTATGGCGGATTTAACGGAAAGATGACGGTGCAATTTCCAGATGGTGATTATGACTATTTCAGGATTGATCCTGATTACGACCTGCCAGAACTAAACCGCAACAACAATTACATACGCCGCGCGGGACTTTTCAAAACCACTGAACCACTGCGGTTGCAATGGCTGGGTAGCATTGATAATCCGCAGCGCACACAAATTTTCTTTACACCAATTACCGGATGGAATTATTATGACGGCTTCACCCCCGGCATCGCTTTTTACAATTCCCTGTTCTTCCCCAAAAAAATCAATGTCGTCCTGCTGCCGCAGTATGCCATTCGCACAGGGAGGTTGGTTGGTTTGGGATCCGTTTCACTTCCGTTTTATCTGAAGAATTCGTTTTTCCATTCCATCACCTTTACTTCGGCGCTGAAGTCATACACATTTGAGTCAGGACCCGTTACCGGCTTTGAAGGCGATTTTGAATTCCGGTACCAGCGGTTTACGCAATGGCTTTCATTTGACATAAAGCAAACCGATCCGCGAAGCAGCGTAAGTCAAAAAATCGTTTACAGAAATATTTTCCTCAGGCAACAGAAAATCCAATACTCACACCAAACGCAATCCAACCTTCCATATGTCAACGGGATGTTTAATTCCGTTTCCTATTCGTATACCGATCATCGGGCGATCAACCCGTTCCGTTTTGAATTCACAGCTGAATTTGGCAACCCGTATGTTGATAATTATGTAAAAGTTTTTGGCGAAGGAAATTTTACCGTCACCTACCCTCGCCGAAAGAACGGCTTTGAGGTCCGGGTATTCGGCGGTGTGTTTCTGAACGATCCGACTAATGCCGCTTACAAATTCAGATTGAGTTCAACCACCGGGCCGGATGATTACCTGTTCGATCACGTGTTTCTCGGTCACTCAGAACAATCGGGTTTTCTTTCGCAGCAAATCTCGCAGGGGAATGACGGCGGTTTCAAGATGCGAACGAACGGGGTGATACCGCGCATCGGAGAATCATCTTCATGGATTCTCAGCTTCAACCTCAAAGCTCCGATGCCCTTCTTCATGCCGCTTTTTGCTTTTGCCGATGGCGGTCTTGCACCATCTGACGAGGTTGCTTCCTATGCTAACTACGATGTGTTTCAATATGACGCGGGAATCGGCCTGACCCTCATCCCGGGAATTGTGGAAGTATACTGGCCGATCTTCTACTCGGCCGACATGGAAAAGAACCTCGTCACCACCGACCTTTATGATCAGTGGTACAAACGCATTTCATTTTCATTCCAACTTGAAGAGGTTAATCCTTTCGAAATGATCAGGAACCTGTTCCGATAAACTTTCCGCAAGCGGTTGATCACCTTCATCCCGCCAATCTTCACTCCTGTCGGAATTAGTTTCGAAAGACCACCTGTCTTCGAATCTTTGATAAAAATTTTACTCATGGAAATCCTGTTCAAAATTTTTCTCGCCATTCACATTGCCGGTGGAACGCTGGCACTGCTTGGTGCGCCGATGGCGCTTTTTACCGCTAAAGGAAAAAAAGCACACCGCCGAAGTGGCATCGTGTTCTTCCACGGCATGACACTGGTTTTCATCAGTGCCGTCTATATGAGTATAGCACACCACATTCCTTTTCTCTTCATGGTGGCCATATTCAGCTATCAAATGGTGCTCACAGGAAGAAGAACGCTTCGTTACAAAACGGTAAGGGACCTCGAAAATGTGGCGAAGCTTGACTGGCTCATCGTATTTGCTTCCCTTTTCTCTGACCTGATGCTGGTTGCTTACGGAGGTTATCTGGTGATCTCCGCTTCAGATTTCATCGGTATCGTAGGCATTGCATTCGGCGCCATCGGGTTGCAACTCATTTACCGGACCTACCGGAGACTTAGCGGACACCACTTCAAAAAATCAGACTGGTTGTTTGAGCATATCGGTAATATGATCGGCGGCTACATTGCCGCAGTCACCGCATTTCTTGTCGTGAACATAAAAACGGATTATCCGTTATTGCTCTGGCTTACACCTACAGTGGCGGGCAGTGGAGTCATTGCTTTTTTCATTTGGCATTATAAAACCAAGATCGGTAAAGCCCATGATCTGAAAGAAGTGTTGACCTTCAACGCTCATGATCAAAAAGTGATGATTAAGGAATCAAGGGTGGCCCAATAACTTTGCTTCATAAGAAATAAACATCCATGCAAACAATCCTAGGAGCCGGTGGCGCCATCGGCGTTGACCTCGCAAGAACACTCCCGCAATTCACGGATCGAATCCGGTTGGTGAGCCGCAATCCCAAACCGGTCAATGAAAATGATGAACTCTTCCCGATCAATATTTTGAACTATGCCGAAATTGAAAAAGCGGTTTCGGGTTCAGAAATTGTTTATCTGGTTGTAGGAATAAACTACACGATCCGGGAATGGAAGCAGCATTGGGTGAACATCATGAAGCACACCATAGATGCCTGCCTGAAGCATAATTCTAAACTCGTATTCTTCGATAACGTGTATTCCTATGGTTTGGTGAAGGGCTGGATGACGGAAGAAACCCCATTCAATCCCTGCAGCGTGAAAGGCGAGATACGGGCGGAAGTGGCAACCCTGTTGCTCAATGAAATGAAGCGCGGAAGCATGCAGGCGATTATTGCACGGGGCGCTGATTTTTACGGACCGCACAATACCAAGTCTGCGTTAATGATTACCGTATTTGACCGCCTGAAGAAAAAGCAGGCAGCGCAATGGATGGGTGATGTGAATGCGAAGCACTCGTTTACTTATACACCGGACGCCGGTAAAGCAACAGCCATTCTCGGCAACACGCCGGATGCATATAATCAAACCTGGCATGTACCCACTGATATGAATGTGCTCACCGGAAAACAAATTATTGAAAAGGTGGCCGCCATTTACGGAGTGAAACCCAAATACATGGCCATGCCGCGGTGGATGGTGAAAGCGTCAGGGATTTTTATTCCGATTCTCCGCGAGTTTCCGGAAATGATGTATCAGAACGAACATGATTACCTGTTCAGCTCCACCAAATTTCAAAACCGCTTTTTCAAAGCCACCCCTTACGATGAGGGGATTCGTTTGGCAATAGCCGGGTGATTATCCCCGGATGTCGCGCAGAATGATTTTGCGGTGATGTTCGGCATGGTAGATCGTGAAATACATCATCTCCCGAATGGTGATTTTGCCGAGCAACGGATGCGGCAGGATGTATGCATCGAGTTGCGTTTCGCTATAATGCTTTAATTGATTGCAGAGTGCCTCCACGGATTTTTCCAAAGCACGTTCTGTTTTTATCTGGTTGGCGAAAGTCACTTTAGACGGCAGGTATCGTCCGCTGGCTTTACCTCCTGCTTCCAGTTTGCCTTGATACTTTTTCACCAACTCTTCATAACCCCGTGTGGGGCGATTGGATTTCCCGAATAAAATCCGGAACAGGAATTTCGGAAGCATCATGGCCTTGGTGAGTGCAGATACGGCGCGATACAAATGATCAAGTGTTAGCCCGGCATTCCATTTTCCGGCTTCAGCAAATTCAAACTGATTTGGATTGAGTGATGAAACCGTTGTACAGAACTCCCGGTAACCGGATTTCAATTTCTCAATGATCTCTTCCCTGTTCATGGCAGACTTATCTTATGGGATGTCAATTGCTCTTATCACCACTACGTTTTCAATTTTACCGTCGCCGTACTTATCCCAGAAAACGGCTGTTACAGTGTAATGCTCTTCCCACTGCATGGGTTCACCGGTATTCACCGTGCATCTGAGCAATGAAGCATCCGCTTCATTGAAAAGTCCGCCGCCGGCAAAGAGATCGGCTTCATCCAGCAGTTTGTTACCGGCTGAATCTGCAATGGTCAATGAACAGCCGATGGAAATTTTACCATCTTTTACCTTCAGCCCTTTCACATCCTTATTCATGATAGAAAAGCTTTCACCGATCGGAATATCCGTGTGGTTAAGCACTTCATCATTCATCACGAGGTACACTTCGCCGGGTTGTATGACTTCATAGCGTGCCGTGAGTCCGGTTGCCACATCTTTTAAAGTACCCGATAACTTATTGCCCGTCTTTATGCTTGATCCGGATTGCGTGCATGCTGACGACAAACTGAATATTGGTAAGAGAATGAGGAGGAGTTGCTTTTTCATGCATCCAAATTTTCGTGAAGATAAACACCTGTGTCGTGATCCTTTATTCGTACCGTAAATCATCCATTCACTGATTTGAATTCCCGCCGCGGACAGTTTAGTTTTGCAGTAAATTTTGCATTATGATCGCCACTGAAACCAAGCGTAAAAGCATTTCGCATGATTTCCTGAAGCAACTGAACATTCATGCAGTTTCTTCGGGCGCATGCACCGGCACTGAATGGCTGGAAACCTCCGGCGAGCTCATAGAATCGTTTTCTCCGGTTGATGGCGCACTCATTGGAAAAGTAAAGACCGCTTCGCGTGAGGATTATGAGATGGTCATGGCCCGGGCACAAAAAGCGTTCACAGAATGGAGGAGAGTTCCGGCTCCAAAACGCGGCGAAGTGGTACGCCAGATCGGTGATGAGCTGCGCCGCAACAAGGAGCCGCTCGGCATGCTGGTGAGTTATGAAATGGGCAAGAGTTTACAGGAAGGGTTGGGTGAAGTGCAGGAGATGATCGACATCTGCGACTTTGCCGTCGGACTGAGCCGGCAGCTCTATGGCCTCTCGATCGCCAGCGAGCGACCGGGTCACCGACTGGCCGAGCAGTGGCATCCGCTGGGGCCGGTCGGCGTGATCACGGCCTTCAACTTCCCGGTCGCGGTCTGGTGCTGGAACGCGGCGCTCGCCTTCGTCTGCGGCGACAGCGTCGTCTGGAAGCCCTCCGAAAAGACCCCGCTGACCGCGCTCGCCGTGCAGGCCATCGTCGAGAAGACGATGAAGCGCTTTGGTTCGGAAGCCCCGATCGGCCTCTCCGAGGTTCTCGTTGGCGGCCGCGAGCTCGGCGACATCCTGGTCTCCGACCACCGCGTCCCGGTCGTCTCGGCCACC
>JAFDYS010000022.1:0-34553 GCA_018267315.1 Bacteroidota bacterium
GTTGACCTGCCTGGGCTCGAACCAGGACTCTTCTGATCCAGAGTCAGACGTGTTGCCAATTACACCACAGGTCAGTGTGGGCTGCAAAGTTGCAACAGGATTGGTCAATCTCATTCTTTCCTGCATAAAAGTTTCCTGGATTCCGTAATGCGCTGCATTCGTGTTTGAATTTGAAACCGTTCAACTCATGAGAATCATTGCGACGGATGAGGCAGGTTCTTTCGTGGCATGAATTGAATCATTACCTTAGTTGTCTAAAATTAGTTGTCTAAAATTGATTCGTACGCAATACAATGGATTACTAAATCTAAAACCACATGTTATGAAAAAAATAATCTGGCTTCTCGCTGCAATGGCAATTTCATCGGCGTCATTTGCACAGTTGGAAATAGGAGTGAATGGTAACCTGGCTACCACGTGGCTGCTCAACAACAATGTTTCTGATCAGGGTGAAAATCTGAATCCTGTTTTCTCCACCGGCTTCGCTGGCGGTGTACTTGGAACATTCTTTTTCACATCCACCATTGGCGTGGGTGCTGAATTGAATTTCAGCTCGGTAAACCAGAAATATGACGGTAACATCACAGATCAAATGAGCTTTGATGCCAAGGATGCAGTCAACTATTTCCAGGTTCCCATCCTGCTCAAACTAAAGACGCCATCCGGTTTTTATTTTGAAATTGGTCCGGCTCTTAATTTTCTCTCTTCAGCGAAGGGAGAGGCGCAATCCAGTCCGGCAGATCCTGATTTTGACTATTCAGGGAGAAATATAAAAACCGGACTGTCCACTTCAGTAACGGGCTTGCTCTTTGGTTTCGGCGGGCGCTTCCCGGTAACGCAGCACCTGGTGATTACAGCCGGTCTCCGTTTCGACTACGGCCTGACTGATGCCACCGAGGAACAGACTCAAACTGAGTTCACTCAAAATTTGCTTGATGAAAATATGGGTGTGGCCGCTACGTTTGCACACCTCGATCAGCAATCGAATTTCAGCTATGAGAAAACTACAATGGTAACCGGCGGCATTCAAATCGGATTGTTATACGCCATTGGCAAAAAGCAGAAGGAAGACAGCAAGTAGCGGTTTAATAATAAGCAATTCATCCTGTTGCTTCCGAACAAGAGGAGGCGGCAGGATGATTTGCTTCAGGGATTCAATCCGTTCACTGATTTGTTTTTATCCACTTCACGATGGTATGCTGTTCACCAGCCGACACTTTGATGAAGTAAATGCCGGGAAGTAAATCACCACCGGCAATCAAGGTATTCCCGATCTGCGAAAGAGCATGTTGTTGCATCATCCTTCCCGTAACATCATAAACAGTTACGATAAGCGGGCTTTCATCCATTCCGTTCTGGTCAATAGTAAATGAAGATGCTGAGGGATTGGGATAAAGCCGGAAGAACTTCTCGCTGCTCAAATAATCATCTGTTTTACATACAGCTGTTACCGAAACGCCCGTCGATGTCTTTGAACATCCGGCGGCACTGGTCACTGCCACTTTATAGGTAGCTGTTGTTTTGGCTGTATAAGAAATTTTAGTTGCGCCTGAAATATTTGTGCTTCCCTTCTTCCATTGATACGTTAATCCTACTCCGCTGTTTGCTGTTAGGATCACACTGTCCCCCGGGCAGAAGGTGGTAGGTCCGCCGGGCGTGATGGTGGCGGCCGGTTTGGGATTTTCCGTCACTGAAATGCTTCCGGAAGTTTGTGAACAGCCGCTGCTGTTGGTGACCACCACTTTGAAAGTGCCGGTAGCGCTGGCCGTGTAAGTGGAAGCTGTGGCGCCGCTGATATTGGCGCTTCCGTTTTTCCATTGATAGGACAGTCCTACTCCCGTATTTGCACTGAGCAGCACGCTTCCGCCGTCGCAAAATGTTGTGGGACCTCCCGCTGTGACCGTTGCCGTGGGAAGGGCATTCACGGTGATATAGCTTGTCTTCACTTCATCATCTGATCCGATTCCATTCGTGGCTGTCAGCGTTACTGAATAGGTGCCGGGAGTGGTGTATTTGATTCCCGTGGGATTTTGCAATGTACTGCTGGATGGTGTGGCTCCCGAAAAGCTCCAGAGCCATGAGGTTGGCGAATTGGTGCTGAGGTCGGTGAAATTCACTTTGCCGTTCTTGCAAATGGAAGTGGCTGATGCGGTGAAATCAGCGACGGGGGCCGCACCGAATGCACAGGTGCCGGACGTGAGAGTCGTGAGGGCTGTTGGTCCGCAGGAATTGGTTACAATACTGCGGCTGATGATGTCATTTCCGCCATCAATTTCACTTGAGGTGGTAAGCGTGCGGCGATCGGTGGCCGTACCAATGGCGTAATGCATGACGGTAACAGGGCCGTTGTTCGTATGCCCAAGCTGATGTGAATGCCCCAGTTCATGCAGGCACACCGATTCAAAATCAGTGTATCCTGAGGTGGTGCTGCCCGGACCGAAATTCCAGGAAATACCATCGGTGCCATTGGTGCGGAATTTCAAATCACTTTCTGATAAATACCAAACACCGGATGCGCAACTCGTGTAGTAGCTGTATGAGGTTCCGAGAATGCCCGTTGACAGGGGACTGGATCCGTCAAACGTAACCACGTTCACCCCGTCGCTGGCATTTGCCGCAATGGATGTGGTACCGCTGCGGGTGAAGTTGACATACGTATTGCACCGCCATGTTTGCATAGCCCGTTCGAAGGCGGCGACGGCATCGGCATTGCTGTTGAAGTCCGTGTTGTAAACGAAAGTGTATCCGCCGGCGCTGTTATCATTCACGAGGTCGGGTTTGTAGTACGTGCCGCTGTAAATGACATTCGTTTCATTGTAGCTGATGGTGACAGAAGTGGAAGAAGTTCCTGTTTCACCCAAATCATTTGTCACCTTGATTTTCCCTGTTCCTGCTCCGGTGGGCACCCAGAGTGTGATGCCGGTTGAACTCCAGCTCTGAATATGATTATCCGGCACCGTGATGTAAGTGGAACCGCCATCGTTGGCATTTTTGAATTCAACTTTTGAGGTGCCAGAAACATAACTTGCTCCGAAGTTGCTGCCGGTAATGGTGAAGAGATTGGAAGAAAGCGTGCCTGCAAAGGTGGATGAAGGACTGAATGATGAAATCGCCGGCGTGGTAAGTGAATTCTTCTTTTTCTCCATCTTCATAAAATCAACCGGCTTCAGTTCCGTGTATGACGCTGAACCGGCATATTGTAACACCAGCGGGTAAAGTTGTGTAACAATGTGATCGTAACTATCGAATGGCGCATGAGCTGTTCCGTCACTCACATCATAGCGGATGAATCCTTGCGCCGCGGCCTGCAGCTCAAATATGTTTTCACCGGGAAGCAGAGCACCGAAAGCTGCCTTTGCGGTGTTGATGAAAAAAATACCGGCATCGTTCACCTGGAATTGAACACCGGGATTCACTACCACCATCGAATTCCCGACGCGGCCGCCTTCAGTAATGATGGTGACCCCGGTGACGGCCGCATTCCCTTTAAAAACTTTATACACCTCCACCTGAGTCGCGGTGTAAATCATAGTTTGTGAAGCATCCCATAAAGATTTTTGGGACAACACTTTTCCCTCTACAATCAACGCAGCATGCTCTGACCGTGATTGCAGCGAAACCGGATACATCATGCATTGCGCTTGAAGATTGTTTCTAAGAAAAGAAGTAATCAGGAGGGTCAGGAAGAAAGACGAATATTTCATACGCGAGGAATTTTATCACTTTCATAAAAAAATCAGAAACTATCGGGTAAGTGAAAATCCTGGCGGAAAAATGTAATTGGGGTGAGAATTCCTGTTTCCGTCACACATTATTACGATGGGTGAGCTTAATGGTTTCATCAGGTTTTCATGCTGATTCGAATGGAATTCCCAACGATGTGCCGCTAATAACATCTTTTGATAAGTAATATCTTGTGAACCGAATCTCGTAACACCAGTCAATGGCTTTGCATCATATCTCATAAAACAAAAAAGAATACTCACTGTGAAATTTGTATTCAGAACATGCCGGCCGATTAGCCGGGCTACTTTCAAAAATCATTTGCTGGTAGCGCTGGTGGGTATCGCCAGCTTGCTATCATGTAATTCAGCGCCTGAAAAAATGAATGCGGATCCCACTCCGGAAGAGTTAATGCAGATGAACAAGGATTTTGCAAAGGCGCTTAATGCGAAAAATGCAAAAGCCGCTGCTGAACTTTACAGCGAAGATGCGTTGTTGCTTCCCCCCGGTGAAACCATCATTACCGGTAGAGAAAATATTCAGAAATACTGGCAGAGCGGCATTGATCAGGGCATCTCTGATGTTTCCGTTTCCACCATGGCAACCGGCGGACATGGAGATACAGGATATGAAGTAGGCAGATATCAGCTGAGCATCCGCGATACATCAGGTAAAGTGATCACTGAAATCGGGAAATATGTGGAGATTCTTAAACGCGGTGAAGACGGTGTTTGGAAATCGACTTACGGAATCTGGACTCCCGACAGCACAAGTTTTACCGCAAAATAAAATCTTGTTTGCACTGAATATTTTCCGTCAAAGACATCCTCAAAGTTGCAAAGAGCATTGCAGTTAAAACTGATAAACGCGTTCTGTTCCATCAGCTGAGCAGCACTTTCCAGGCCTTCATCAACTGGTGCGCTTCCAATAATTCTTTTGCAAGAAGATGTTTATGGTATTCGAGCGATTCCGCATCGTTGCTGAACCGTTCTTTCAGATCTTCCAGATCCTGGCTAATATCAGCAGCCGCCAGTTCTTCACGGGTTGGAAAGTGTTCCGTGTTTCCCAGCATGCCAAGTTCATTTCCCGTGAGCACCCTCGAGTTGCGGATGTGATCCGGCAACTGGTCAATGCCGATAGCCGGTTTGAGGTTTGGTTTCGGCACTTCGAATAGTGCCCCGCCGCTGGCACGCACATACCAATCTGCACCGAGGCGCGCCACCAGGTCAATCTTATGCTGGTCAATACGCTGCTGTTCATCCAGCACGTTTTCATTGATGTGCATCAACAGAATTTCACAGATGATGAGATTAGCGGCACCGCCTTCCATGCCCATGGGTTTTACCTCCACCACTTTGCATTCAAACTGTACCGGTGATTCCGCCACACGAAAGGGGCGGATCCGTTCTGAAGCGAGCGGCGTGAATCCGGCTTTCACAAACTCATTTACTCCTTTCGGAAATTCAACACTGGCCAAACTGGCTTGTTGCACCATGGCATAGTTCACCACATTGATCACCACCTCGGGTACCTCCAGCACGTTTTCTAAGGTGTTCTTCACCGTGTTATCCCGCACGCGGCGCGCAGGGGAGAATACGAGCGTGGGCGGGTGACTGCCGAAAGCATTAAAGAAACTGAATGGCGAGAGGTTGGGATTTCCGTCTTTGTCCACGGTGCTTGCGAATGCAATCGGCCGTGGTGCAATGCTGCTGAGCATGTAGGCATGCAGCTTGGCAGTGGAAATTTCTTTGGGATTGATGGTGAACATGAGACTTTGCAAGTTATGATGAACCACTTTCAATAATTATGACCTCAGTGTTTTTAATAGCTATTCAATAAACCGGTATATAGCGCCATTTGTTCCGCATAGAAATCCGCCGTTGCTCACGAGTGAAATTCCTTTCCAATCGGCATCGGGTACGTGATCGATCACGTGCCAGCTTTCACCGCCATCCGTTGTTTTGAAAAAGCATCCGCCCTCACCGGCGATGTAACCGGTGTTTGCATCTCTGAATGCGAGACAATTGAGATACCAGTGATCTTTGAAAAGGATGTTTGAGTTGCGAAGACGATCCCAGTTTTGTCCGCCATCTTCCGTCTTCCAGATACTACCGGTGTATCCAATGGCGAATCCGGTATGTTCATTTACAAAATCCAGGGCGACAAAAAAATCCTGTTTGGCATTCGTGTAATTCCAGGTAACTCCCCCGTCATCCGTATGCAGGATTAACCCGTATCCGCACATCACTCCTTCCACTTCATTGAAAAAGTGCAGGTCGCGGTATTCCACTTCAGAAGTATCGCTGTTCCAGTCTTCACCGGAAGAAGTATTCAGGATATACCCGGATTTGTATCCGTCGCCGCCACAGGCAAAGCCATGCTCTCCGTCAAACATAAAAATGGAATGCAACGGTTTGTAATAATCAGTTTGCATGTATTGCCAGTTGTTGCCACCATCAAATGTTTTGAAAATTTTTCCGTCGTAACCACAGCAGTAGCCGGTATCCGGCGAAGTGAAACAAAGGTGATACAGCGCTTTGATCATATCCGGTGTGGACTGATCCTGCCAGGTAAAACCACCATCCGTTGTTTTCAGCAGATCGCCTTTGAAGTAACGGTCGCCGCCGCAGGCGTAGCCAACGGAATCATTCACAAAAAAAATGTGATTGAGATCGTTGCTGATTCCGCTGTTTAATTTGGTGAATGAGAATTCAAGTTTGTCCTTGCCGCATGAAGTGAGAAAAACGGAAGCGATGAAGCATATAATTAAAAGCCCTGCTGATCTCATCCAAGTGAAACGCCGGTTAGGCATGAAGGAGGTTGGACAGCGGTGAATTCTTTTAAGCGGCATCAATCGCCTGCAAAATAACGGAACAAGCATGGCGTATTTCTTCTTCGGAAATAATAAGCGGCGGCGCCATCCGCAGGCAATGCGGTGCGAAAAGAAACCAGTCAGCGATCACACCGCGGCTGATGCATCCGTCAATTACTTTTTTGTTGAAGGCTTCATCAGCGAATTCAATTGCCATCAGCAAGCCCGCTGAATGAAAGGACCGGATTTGAGGATGGTGCAGCCCTTCAGCAAAGCGTTTCTTCTTCAACTCCACGCTCTGTATGAGATTGCCATGGAACAACACTTCCATTGCGGCCTTACCTGCTGCGCAGCTAACAGGGTGTCCGCCGAAAGTAGTGATGTGCCCGAGCGCGGGATGATGCGACAGGGTTTGCATCATTTCATGCGANNGTCAAATTGTTCAAAGCACCACAAGGTTCCGGTTCGTCCAAGACCGGTCTGGCATTCGTCGAGAATGAGCAGCGTACCGGTTTGATGGCAGCGTTTTCGCAAGGCCCGCAAATAATTCTTATCCGGAACAATCACACCCGCTTCCGCTTGCACCGGTTCAGCGATTACTGCTGCCGTTTCCTCTGTGATGAAGGCGAGTTCGCTTTCGCGGTTGTAATGCAAAAGACGCGTCATGGGTAGCAGCGGGCGGAATGCATTGCGGAAAGTTTCATCTCCCATCACGCTCAGTGCGCCCTGCGTGCTGCCGTGGTAGGAATGGTGGAAAGAGATTATCTCGCTTCTGCCGGTCACTCTTTTGGCCAGTTTCATGGCTCCTTCCGTCGCTTCAGCACCGGAATTGGTGAAATAAACGGAGTTCAATGCAGGGGGCAGATTTTCGGCCAGTAGTTTTGCAAACTGAACCTGCGGCGATTCTACATACTCACCATAAACCATCAGGTGCAGGTATTTCTTTAACTGATTTTCTATCGCATTCACTACATGCGGATGCCGGTGACCCGTGTTACTTACACTGATGCCTGAAATGAGATCGAGATACTTCTTTCCATCAACATCGTAGAGGTAAACGCCTTCCGCTCTTTCTATCTCAAGCATTAACGGAGCCGGGGAAGTGGGTGCAAGATGCTGAAGAAACAACTGCCGGTTTGATAGCATGGAGTTCAAAATTAATCAGCAGACTACAGAACAAGGACTTTCCGCTGCAGCTCTGTTTCAGTTGCTGTAAAAAAATCATTCACCTTTGCAGAAAATCAAGCGTGTGAGCGGCCTTATCTACAGATTAAATTATTTCGATGCTCCGGTAGTGCGGGAAAAGGGTGAGGATTATCTTGTGCTTGAAAGCATCCGCAACCCTGTGTGGAACCCCGTGTTTACGGTGGGCGCCATAACCTTCGTATTGTCAATGACGCTTCGCGGATTTTTTGATCAGGCCTATGCCGTTATACCGCTCGGGCTTTCGACGCTCGTCCTGTTTTCGGGTATATGGATCCTGTCGGCCACAGCCATGGTGGTTTTTGATAAGAAGGAATCAAAAGCGTATTTCGTTTACAAACATTTGGGCTACCTGCAGAAAGTTTATATGCATCCGCTCACCTCATTTGATGAAGTACTGGTTAATGGAAGCGGAAGCATGAAAGAGATCCGGTTGCTGAAAGATGATGGCTCAACGGTGCTGGTAGCCGCCAGAAAAGAAGCGGGATTGATTCAATCAACCGGTGATGAGATTGCCCTGTTTTTGGGCCTCCCACTGAAATCGGGCTGACACTTTTCAAATCGGTTCATTCAAATTACATTTGCGCTCCCTTCAATGGGCAATATGCTTTTTCAATTGTGTATTGGATATTGATATTTGTAATGAATAGGGTGGGGTAGCTCAGTTGGTAGAGCAACGGACTGAAAATCCGTGTGTCGCCAGTTCGATTCTGGCCCTCACCACGCAATCCGGTTAATCAAATTGTTAGATGATTAACCGGATTTTTCTTTATGTAGTAGGTGAAACACAATGATCTTAATAATCATTACCGTTATCACGCTATGCGGAGTCGAAGCGTTCCTTTCATTGCTGAAGGACTGAAGTCAGGTTCAGGTTACCAACCAACTATGCAGTTCTGACTTTTCAAACAGCATTGTGTCGCCAGTTCCCCCGACTGAAATCGGGACAGGGATTCCGGCCCTCACCACGCAACCGGTTAATCAAATTGTTAGATGAATGACTGGGTTTTTCATGGGTCAGAAATCAATCACGGTGTCACTAAAGGGCGGAATCTCGCGGCTGATGTTCTTTTCTGTTACAGTTCTTGAATCGGCTGCATCAGCGAAATAGCTGGTTCCGTGATAAGCGGTGATGGCTTTTCCATTAACTGAAATGGAATGGATGGGAATTGAATTGGGCGTCATGTTCACCACGCGCAGGTGATTGCCGCTTGCATCTTTCACCGCAATACAATCCAGCCCGGCGTAATTTGTTTTTACATCAGAATAAGTGGTGCCCGGGCGAAACATTTTACCCTGCTGAACCAATGCATAGAAACTGATTCTCGGTACCTTCCTTTCAAGATTGATTCTTCCGTTGCCGTTAAAACAATTGGCAATGATATAGCCCGGATGCCCGCGATCATACCGCGTAATTTCATTGGTGTATCGCGCACAGTAAAGCATGTCGAGTACGGTGCCGCGGATCGGTTGCCACGTGCATTGCCATTGATGGATGTAAAGTTTCTTTCCGGGAAATGTTTTCTGAAACAAGTCGAGCCGTTCAGGCAAATACAATTCTATGGCGCGGTTAATTGAATCAATATAAGATTTGGCTGACCCTCCTTCACTGAGATAACTGAGGTCTCCGCTTAATATGTATGCTCGTACAGCTTCGGCTTTACTATCAGCCACTGCGCGATTCCATTCGTTCTTTTTACCGCGCTGTGGCGGATTCACGTCAGCCACCACCATGCTTCCGGGAAAATATCTGTGCATGGAATCGCAAAGCGGCGTTACCACATTTTTCACATAATCCATCCCGCCATTGGGGAAATCGGTTTTGTTAGAATAGTTGTTGCCTCCCAACTCAAGCCCGGCAACTACAATTCCTGAATAGACTCCCTTTTTGTTGCACCAGTTAAGGAATGCCTTATCGCCCTGCCACCAGTAATCATTTGCATTGAGCACGGTGATCATTTTCGCATTTACATCTCGGCACCAGTTCACTGCGTAAGGAGCGAAACTGATTTTCCAGTCAATACAATTCACGCCATCGAGTACAGCATGATTCACGAGGTATCCTTGCGGCTGGGTCGGTGCACAGGGTGATTGGCCCCAATTCAGATACTTGCCGTTGAATCCGTTTCCTATGCGCTTGGGTCCCGTTGCAATCGTATCTCCCGGAATTAAATACAATGAATGACTCACCGAACTGCCCGGCCAGGAATAAATATTAAAAGCCATCTGCCGGGCACGTTCATAATAGGGCTGGCTGTACCAGTCAATGAAAAAATTTTTTTTATCGTAATGGGCTGCCTCGAGGTTGCCGGCATGAATAGCTGTGTTTACGGGGGTGTTGGTGGTGTTGATATTGAAATCAGCGCCGGCATTCTGTGACTTGGAACACCGCGCACTAAAAAAAAGAATGATTAATAGCAGGCATCCGTTCCTTGCTGTTAATCGTATGGATTCGAATTTCATGCTCAATTCATTCGGTAATTGCGGAAGTGTTTTCTGATTTCGTGCTAAGACCTTCATAGTATTTGCACCATTTTGTGATCCGGCATTCACCACACTTCGGTTTTCTTGCCAGGCATACATAACGGCCATGCAGAATGAGCCAATGGTGTGCCAATGGTATTTTTTCTTCGGGAATGAATTTGATCAGTTGTAACTCCGTTTGCAGCGGACTCTTAGCGCCAATGGTAAGCCCCAGCCGCTTTGCTACCCTGAACACATGTGTGTCAACAGCCATTTTCGGCTGATTGAAAATACAGGATGCAATCACGTTGGCGGTTTTTCTTCCCACCCCGGGAAGTTTTTGCAATTCATCCACGTCACCCGGTACTTCACTGTTGAATTGCTCCACCAGCATCTTCGCCATGCCGATCAGGTGCTTCGTTTTGTTATTGGGGTAACTGATGCTTTTGATAAGAGGGAAAACTTCTTCCGTGGTCGCTTTTGAAAGCGTTTCCGCATCCGGAAATTTTGCGAACAATGCAGGAGTGGTCATGTTCACCCGTTTATCGGTACACTGGGCGGATAAGATCACACTTACCAATAATTGAAACGGCGACTCATACTCCAGTTCCGTCTCGGCATTCGGCTGGTGTTTGCTGAAATAGTCAATGATGCCCTCGAAGCGTTCTTTCCGTGTCACAAATGTTCAGGTATTGGAAGATTGGGTCATCCGCGGGGCGAATATCCTAATAAACCAATTTCCGGCTAAGCGAATCAGGCGTGGCTCGCTTCTTCGATCTGCTCCCGGCTGAATTCAAGAATCAGGTTTACTGAAGTTTCACTGGGATCCATCTTGAATGCATCGAGCATCAGAATTGCTTCCAGGAGATGTTGGTACTGTGAAAGAAAGCCGGGATCGGCAGTCAACTGTGCTTTAAGTCCGGCTTCTTCGTCGGGGCTGGTTTCCTGGTAAATGAATCGGATGAGGTCTTCGGGTGTAAAAGGTTTTGCCATAGGCGCGGTTAAGTAAAATTATTTGGTACGTACTTATAACGCCGGTTTCAGCTGATATTGTATCAGCAATGAAAAATTTTATTTTCGTCACGTGGATTTGCAGCCATGGCTTAGAACCATTTTCGGCTCCTGAAATAGAGGATCATGCCTGCCGCCGCCATCACCATAATTCCCCAAACCACGAAATAACCATAATGCCAGTCTAATTCGGGCATGTAATGGAAGTTCATACCGTAAACGCCCACAATAAAGGTGAGCGGAATGAAGATAGTTGAAATCACCGTGAGGACCTTCATCACTTCATTCATCTTTAAACTGAGAGTGGAGAGGTAAACATCCATGATGTCGGAAAAAAGATCGCGGTACGTTTCGGTGGTATCAATCACCTGGATGGTGTGGTCATATAAGTCCCGGAAGTAGGGTAGCACTTCCTGCGTAATCAGGTTCACTTCATTGCGCAATTGGTAACTGATCACTTCGCGCAGCGGCCAAACGGACTTGCGCAGGAATATACTGGCGCTTTTGAGTTCATTGAGTCTCGAAAGTAATTCGCGCGACGGGTTGGTGGCCACTTCATCCTCCATTTCTTCCAGTTCATCACCCATAGCTTCAATGATCTGGAAATATTCATCTACCACCCGGTCCATCAGGCAATACGTGAGATAGTCAGTACCGAAGCTTCTGGTGCGTGACTCCGGATCTTTCAGGCGGGCTCTTATGCCATCGAACAGATCCGTGGCATCCTGCTGAAACGAGATCACGTAATTCTTTGCCAGGATCAAACTCACCTGCTCGATGCCCAGTATTCGTTTCTCGCGATCGTAAGTGAGCATTTTGAGGATGATGAAAACATAATCCTTGTAATCGTCAATCTTCGGCCGAGAGTTGGTATTCACGATGTCTTCCAGCGCCAGTGGGTTGATGCCATAGTACGTGCCGATCTTTTCAATCACGTCAGTTCGGTGAATGCCATCAATGTTGATCCATGAATTGGTGAGTGTGTTTTTGTATTTAAAGCATTCTTCAGGATTACTGAAAACCTTTTGGTCATAGTGGTCAGCGTTGTAATCGATGACCGTTATGTTCACGGACGATTCTTTGTCATCTCCGATGTAAACCAGTTTGCCGGGGGGCAGACCTTTCTTTTTGCTGGCCTGCTTTCGCCGGATGCGCCAGCTCCTTCTGCGTTTCATGCGAGAAAAATAAGGAGGAACAATTTCAATTCATGCTGAAATGATACACATTCACGTTGCCTTTTGTCTGTCGCGGCATGTTTGATTAAATTGCAATAGAAATAGATGTCAATGAAAATGTTTCCCACGGTCATTCTGATTTTTTTATTTCAGGGTCTGGCAGTAAAATCATTTGCGCAGTTATGCGGTAATGATACCCTTTCACTTCAGTTGCAATGGGAGTACGGAACGGGACTGAGTCTGCCTATTCATGTTACCCCCGATGCAGTAAACACGAACTACCTCTATGTGGCTGCCAAGTCCGGCGGATTGATCGTGCTTGACGTTTCCAATCCGGGACAGGCAACCCTGGCAAACACACTTCCGGTTTCTTCATTCAATAATCTGGAGGCGATGAACTGTGAACAGTACGGAAGTTACCTGTATGTGGCCCTCGGCAATTATTTCGGCACCAATGTGCAGGCGGCCGGCATGGCTGTGGTTAATATCAGCGATCCGGAGAATCCGGTAGTGACTGATATATGGCAAAATTCCACCGTGGTAAAAGGCGCAGCCATTGTGAAAGGTGAAGGAAATTACGCGTATCTCGGAGCCATGACTGACGGGCTCATTATTCTTGATGTTTCCGACAAAAGCAACATTCAGTTCGTTTCCAAATTCATCCCCGATCCCAATTGGCCGGTGGAAAATCCCACATCCACCTCCATGCCGAATGCGCGGGGCATGCTGGTAAAGGATGATGTGGTGTATCTGTGCTATGATGCAGGCGGGCTTCGCATCATTAATGTTCATGATAAACTGAATCCGAAAGAAACGGGGCGATACATAAACCAATCAGCGTTGAGTAAGCAGCAGGCATATAATGACATCGAGATTCATGACGGACTGGCCTACATCGGCGAAGATTATTGCGGAATGGAAATAGTTAATGTGGCTGACACATCGAATATGACCCAGGTGGGCTGGTGGAATCCATGGGATTGCACGTCCCCGTCAAATATCTGGATTGGCAGCCACGGACATGGTAATGAGGTGACTTTTGATGCGCAGCAGCAGGTGGTTTTCATTTCAGCCGGGGCCAGTGATCTGCGTATCATTGATGTTTCCGATCCGGCTCATCCTGATTCATGCAGCGGCTTCGGTTCATATGCCGACACACTCGCTTCCTATGGTGCTTCAGTTTCAGGTGACCGTGTATTCATTTCATACATTATTGCCATCATTCCGTATTTCAGCGTTTGGGCCGGTGTGAAGGAACTGAAGTGGGAAAGTTCATACAATGCAATCAGTGAGACGGCAAGTGAAGTGAGTTTATCGGTCTCACCCAATCCGTGTCATGATCATTTTGAAATCACCGTTTCCAATTGGGCATTGCGAAATGCTCGGGTGCTTGTAAAAGATATCGCCGGCATGACCTGCTTGACAAAAGACATCCTTTCCGGTAACAAGGAGGTGATTTCTATCAATGCTTCGATGCTGCCTGCAGGATTGTATTTTGTTTCCTTCATTACGGAAACCCAATCTTTCACAACGAAAATGGTAAAGCAGGAATAGTGCGGCTTAACGTTACGTTTCCTGAACCTTCTTCTATTGGCATTGGTTACCTTTGCATTCAACCTTAACTATTATGGAAACCTCCATCAAGAACCGTGTCGTTGATGTATATACAGAAATGACGCCCAATCCTGAAACCATCAAGTTTGTGGCCGATCTGAATCTCTATGCCGGCAAGTCAGCCGATTTTCCTGATGAAGCTTCGACTAAAGAATCACCGCTGGCTACGGAGTTGTTTGGATTTCCTTTCGTGAAAGGTGTTTTTATCATGAACAATTTTGTAACCGTTACCAAAACGGCTGATGCTGATTGGATGGAAATTACCCCAACCCTCCGTGAGTTTGTGAAGGGATATCTTGAAGACGGAAAAGAAATAATCTCCCCGGATTACAAACCGGCCGGTCACGCCTCTCAATCCACCGAGGAAGAAGTGGTGAACAAGATCAAAGAGATGCTCGACAATTATGTGAAACCGGCGGTCGAGATGGATGGCGGCGCCATTCAGTTCAAATCATTTCACGATGGCAAGGTGGAACTGATGCTCCAGGGCTCCTGCAGCGGATGCCCCTCCTCCATCATCACGCTCAAAGCGGGAATCGAAGGACTCTTGAAGCGAATGATCCCTGAGGTACAGGAAGTAATCGCGGATTCAGAGTAATCCGGCGATTTGCGTTCTGTGTGTTACCTTTGGCACTCTTCACTAATTATCATTCATGCAATACAATACGGAGCGTCCGCGGCTGGTGATCAGCGAATATGGTCGCGTTATTCAAAACATGGTGCGCGTCGTTGCAAAGATCGAGGACGATGAAAAGCGCAACGCCATGGCACGGTCTATCATCGAACTGATGAGCCAGGCCAGCCCCCAATTCAAGAACATTGAAGAATACCGTCACAAACTCTGGGATCACCTGATTATGATCAGTGATTTCAAACTGGTGGTGGATTCACCATACCCGTTTCCTGAAAGGACCGATGTGGTGGTCAGCGGCACCAAGCCATTGCCTTACCCCAAGCACAAGATCAGGATGCGGCATTATGGACGCAACCTGGAAACGCTGGTCGGCAAGGCAAAAGAGTTTGATGATGAAAAGAAAAAAGCGATGGCGGCTGTGGTGGCCAACTATATGAAGTTGTGCTACGTGAACTGGAGCCATGAGCATGTGAGTGATGAATCCATCCGGCAGGATATCGGAACACTGTCGAAAGGACTCCTTTCATTGGGAGATGATTACAAGTTTGAAGTGGCGGCTTACCAGGGTAAGCAGGGTAACCAGCAGCAGAAAAGTTTTGGTGGCAAGAAGCACAAGAAGAACCGCAACTTCGGAGGCAAGTTCAAGAGAAGAAGAGACCGTTAGCATAGGGGGCAGTCATGGCTCCTGCGGAATAAGACATCTGAAAACAGCATTGTGTAATACAATCAACGGCCCGCCTTCGGCGGGCTGTTTTGTTTCTACCTTCGCCTGTGAAAATGTTTGGAAAGTTTCGGGTTTCTGGTTTCGTATTCAGTTGATTTCTCCCCGCACGCGATCATGGCAGACAACCAGAAACAATTCAAACCCTAAACCGATTTTCCCGATGGATGCATTCAAGATAGAAGGTGGTGCGAAACTGAAAGGAACCATCGTACCGCAAGGTGCCAAGAACGAAGCATTGCAGATTCTTTGTGCCGTATTGCTCACTGATGAAAAGATCACCGTTCACAACGTACCCGATATTGCCGACGTGAACATGCTCATTTCACTGCTCGGTGATTTTGGCGTGAAGGTGAAGAAGCTGAAAGAAGGATCGTATTCATTTCAGGCCAAGCATGTAGATCTCGATTTTCTTTATACGAAAGAATATGCAAAGAAAGCGTCCAAGCTGCGCGGATCTATCATGATCCTCGGTCCGCTGCTGGCGCGGTTTAAGAAAGCATACATTCCGCGGCCCGGTGGTGATAAGATCGGACGGAGAAGACTCGATACGCACTTTCTCGCCTTTGAAAAACTCGGTGCCAAATTCAACTTCGATGTGAAGGATAATTCCTTCACTGTGGATGCCAGCGAACTGAAAGGAACCTACATGCTGCTCGATGAAGCATCGGTGACCGGAACGGCAAATGCCATCATGGCCGCTACACTGGCAAAAGGTACCACTACCATTTTCAATGCGGCCTGCGAGCCCTACATCCAGCAGCTTTGCAAGATGCTGATCAGGATGGGTGCAAAGATCGAAGGCGTGGGAAGCAACCTCATCACGGTGAAAGGAGTGCAGATGCTGCACGGCTGCGAGCACACCATGCTGAGTGATATGATTGAGGTGGGAAGTTTTATCGGACTGGCCGCGATGACGCAGTCAGAGATTCTCATCAAAAATGCACAACCTGAGCATCTCGGAATTATTCCTGATACTTTCAGGAAACTCGGAATTGAAATGGAATTCCGCGGTGAAGACATTTTTATTCCCGAACAGAAAAGTTACCAGATTCAAACCTTCATTGACGGAAGTATTCTCACCATCGCCGATGCTACCTGGCCCGGCCTCACGCCTGATTTGCTGAGCGTCATTCTCGTAGTAGCCACGCAGGCCCAGGGAACTGTGCTCGTTCATCAGAAAATGTTCGAAAGCCGATTGTTCTTCGTTGACAAGCTCATTGACATGGGCGCGCAAATCATTCTGTGCGATCCGCACCGTGTGGTGGTAATCGGGTTGAACCGTCAGCAATCACTCCGTGGCATTCAAATGACCTCACCGGATATACGAGCCGGTGTTGCTTTGCTCATAGCTGCACTGAGCGCGGATGGAACCAGTACCATTCACAACATCAATCAGATTGACCGCGGATATCAGAAGATTGATGAGCGGCTCAATGCGCTCGGGGCCAGGATTAAACGCGTTTGAAGTATCGTTTTAAACAGGTGTGATTGGGCAAAGTGTTTTGCCTCCCCTGATCTAATTTCGCGCGCGTGAAATACCGCAACCTCATTATCGCCGGCATCGTTTTGGCCTGCATCGCTTTCATCGGGTACTATTTCTATGACTACTATAAGATTCCCGATTCACCGGAAGGCAACTATGTAACCGACATTGTTTATCCTGATGTAAACGGAAATCCGTTGCCCCTGTCTTCACTGAAAGGAAACATTGTGCTGATTGATTTCTGGGCGGGCTGGTGCGGTCCGTGCCGTTACCTGAGTCCGCAACTGGTTACGCTTTATAAGGAGTATCATCAGTCGAAATTCAAAACCGCAAAAGGTTTTGAGATCTACAGCGTTTCCCTCGACGTGAACCGTGATTACTGGCTTCATGCCATCGAACAGGATGGCCTCATCTGGAAAAGTCATGTGAGTGATTTGCGTGGCTGGAGCAGCGATGCGGCCGAGCGGTTCGGCATCCGCTCCATTCCGGCCAGCATTCTCGTTGATGAAAACGGAAAGATCATCGGCAAGAATCTGACGCCCGCAGAGATTGAAGACAAGCTCAAGGCCAGGCTGAGTCAATAGACTACTTATTCAGCCATTGCTTGAATTCGGCCGCACGATCAATGCTCACCACCGTTTCAAATTCCGGCCTGGGTTGAAGCTCCAGCACAATCCTTCCTTTGGAATAAGGAAACATATTTTTGATCGCATCCATGTTCACGATCAGTTTCCTGTTGATGCGGAAAAATTTTTCAGGATCAAGCACTGATTCCAGCTTGTCCAGTGTATAGTCGAGAGGAAATCTTCCGCCGGCATCCTTCTGTTGCATGATCACAATCTTTTCATCGGCATAGAGGTAGGCGATATCATTCACTTCAATACTCTTGATTTTCTGTCCGCTGTTTACCATGAACCGTTTTTGGTATTCCGGCTTCTCCAGCGACCGGATGAGTTGCTTCCAGTCGGGCATGGGCTGGTTTCTTGATCTGAATTTTTCTATCGCCGCCTGCAATTCTTTTTCATCCACGGGCTTGAGCAGGTAATCAACGGAATTGAGTTTGAAAGCGCGGATGGCATATTGATCAAAGGCCGTTGTGAAAATGATCGGGGCCTTTACATCCGCTTTCTCAAAAATGCGGAAGCTGATGCCGTCACTCAAATGAATATCAAGGAAAATGAGATCGCAGGTGTGGGCGCCAAACCATTTCACCGCCGCAGCGATGGAATCGAGCGTAGCCACCACCAGCAGGTCGCTGCCGGTTTTGGCGATTAGCTTGCTGAGGCGCTCTGCGGCCAGCGGTTCATCTTCTATGATTACGGTGCGGATCATTCTTCGGCAATGAGCGGAATGCGGGCAATGTAAAATTTTCCGTTGGCAATAAATTCCGGTTTCTGTTCGCTGATGGATTCATAGCGGCTGCGCAGGTTCTGTAAACCGATACCGGTGGATTCGGCTTTCTCATCGCGCAATTGCAATTCATTCTGCATCACCAAAAATCCGTTTTCGGAAAAAACCTGCACATGCAGCGGATGCGCAACAGAAATTTCATTATGCTTCACGGCATTCTCAGCCAGTATTTGCAAGGCCAGCGAAGGAATGAACCGGTTCAGCACTTCTGCCGGTACATTCACTTCAACCTTCAGGTTCTCGCCGAACCGGATTTGTTGCAGGAAGAAATAGGAATTCAGAAAGGCCAGCTCTTCCTTCACCGGGGCCACCACTTGTTTATTCTTCTCAAGTACGTACCGGTAAATCTTTGAAAGCTCGGCAATAAATTGCTCCGCTTTGTCAGCATCCTTGTGCACGAGTGATGAAAGGGCATTGAGTGAGTTGAAGAGAAAGTGTGGATTCACCTGGTTCTTCAATGCTTCGTATTGTGTCTCGGCCATTTCCTTCTTCAGCTTTTCAGCATGGATGAGCGATGCTTTCCACTGATGAAGAAAATAGCGCCCTTCCCAGATGGCGGCGACAATGATGGTGATGGTGAGTCCGATGAGTAGGTTAGAATAAAGCAGGGAAGCAAAATCAGAACCTTCCAGGAAGAAGCGGTGGAACATCACGGTCGCCAGCGACATGGCTATAGTGGCATAGGAAAGCACGCCCAGCGTTTCAACCGTAAGCCGCCTCACGGGATGGCGGTCCCAGGGAACAGCGTCATGCAGTTTGACGATGATATATGTGACACCAAAGAAAAGCAGGACGGTCACCACCAGTGAAAAGATGGTGGCGATGCCAAGATCTTCCAAAGACTTGGTGTGTGCTGCGCCATTCACTGCCAGTTCCTGCAGAAAAAATATGACGGGCGGAACCAGCCCGATCACTAGCACCGCAATCCAGTTGGCGCGGCTGAAAATCCTGTATGCATGTTTCGTTTCCATGGTTGCTGTAATCACGACTCCGCTAGAACTGAATCCGGTATTGCAACACCGGGAATACACCCAGCTGGTTGATCGTTTGCACATCGCCCGTTGAAAGATCCACTCGCTGGTAAAGGGGGTTCTTTCGGTTGGTCACATTCTGCACATCGAGCGCCCACTCCTGTGTGATTTGTTTTCCGTGCATCCTGAAACCGATGCGTGCATCGAGGCGGAAGTAATCCGGAAACCGTTCGGTGAAGGCCAGTTCGTCCATATATTTTGTTTCGCCAGAGATCAGTGATTGCTCCACATCCACCGGCGTGTACCAGCGACCGCCGGCCCAGGTCACTTTCAAATCGGCCGTGAGTTCTGTTCGGCACCGCGCATCGGATTTGTTTTTGTTCAGCGCAAAATCTTTTCCTGCAAGATAATTGGTGATGAAGTGGCTGTTCCAGGCCGTGTTGCGCAATACGCCGTCGCTGCCTTTGTACTTCGAATCAAAAACCGATGCCGTGATGAGGAAGTAGAAACCCTTATCGAGAAATTTTTCGAACGTAAGTTCAGCGCCGTAGTTTCTTCCGGTGCCACTGTTGTTGAGAGAATCGGGCGTAGCGTCGGTGGCCAACCCGCCCTGGTTCACGATGCTGTAAGAGCTGGCGGATTGTTCAGCCACCACATCGTAGAGATATTGATAGTACGATTCAATCTTCAGCCGCAGGATTCTTGAAAAATTGTAATCATAACCCAGTACAAACTGTTGGCTTTGCACGAAGCCGAGATCCGTGTTTGGATAAACCAACAGACCTTCTTCCGTTTCCGCCGTTCTGAAATAGTTGATCGCCGGTGCCATGAATGTATGCCAGCCGTAGCCAAAACTCAGTTGCTGCTTTTCGGTCAACTCATATTTAACACCAAGGCGTGGCTCGAAGGAAACGGATTGATTGTACGGCAATATCATGGTATGAATGCCACCATTGAAAGTAAGCTGATCATTCGGACGGTACTGCCAGTTGATGTATGGCTGCAACAAGGTGATGCCTCCGTCGAATGATGAGATAACCTGGAACTCATCGCGCGATGACCGGTACACACTGTCTGCCACGGCAAACCACGAGCGCGACCCGTACATGCCGGCTCGCATCAGGTTCTTATGTGACAGTTTCAGGTTGTACAGGAACGAGGCAAACATTTTCTGCTCGCTCTGGTCAGCATTGTAAAAATCATGCGGGGCATCATTCACCACGCTGAGGGAATCCACATCATCGCGGTTGAAGCCGTAAGTATAGGCAAGCGTAAGTTTAGTATATGAGTTTTTACCGGTGAGGTAGGTGTGTGAAATTCCTGCAACGGCCGCCTTGTTCTGTCCGCTGTAATCAATGCGGCGGCTGATGTACAGGTTTTCATCACCGAGGTCATCGGCTTTCAGATCCAGGTGATCTTCACTCAGCAGGCCGAACACGGTAATGCGTCCAACATGATCCGACGGGAAGTTGAGTTTGAAACTGAAATCCTGGTAATACGGTATGGCTGTACCCGTGCCGAAGTTGATGCCGAGTGCATTGAAGATGCTGAGTGTGGAGTAGCGGTAGCTGGCGAGATAGCTGAAGTGATTTTTTTTCGAGATGGGTCCTTCAGCGCCAAACTCCAGTCCGTTGAAACCGATCTGCCCGAGAAACTCATGCTTCTCATCATTACCGTTACGCATGCGCAGATCAAACACGCCGGAGATGGCATTGCCGTAATCTGCCGGAAAGGCACCGGTGAAAAAATCAGAGTTCGCGAGCAGGTTGGTATTGAGTGCACTCACCGGCCCGCCGGTGGCGCCAAAGTCACCGAAGTGATTCGGGTTGGGAATGTCAACTCCTTCCAGCCGCCACAGCAATTCATACGGTGTGTTACCGCGAACCACGATGTCGTTCACGGCATCGTTGGTTCCCTGCACGCCGGCGAAGTTGGAAGCCATGCGCGCCGGATCGTTTCTTGCACCGGCGAAACGCTCCGCCTCTTCAATCGTGAACTGGCGCGCGCTCACGGTAGCCATATCATTGTTGGTGTTGATCTTATCCTGATCAGCGGTGATCACCACCTCCTGTGCTTCAAGCACTTTTTCTTCCATCTCAATCTCGAGCACCATCTCCTTCCCGGATGAAAGAGAGAGGTTACTCAGTAGGATGGGCTCATAGCCGAGGTAGCTAACGGAAAGACTGATGCGCCCCACCGGCACACCCTCAATTCTGAAATAACCCTCTTCATCAGTAACCGAACCGCGGTTGCCCTCCGTGAGCTTGATGGTGGCGCCTATGAGCGGGCTTTGCGTTTGCTTGTCAAACACACGGCCTCGGATCACTTGCGTGGGAGCTTGACCCATGGCTGTAAGGGAGATGAACAGAAGGATAAGCGGCAGAAAGAGGAGGTGACGTTTCATGGAATGGGAATATGGAAGCAAAGAAACCATGCTGAAGCAGTGACGGCAAAATCAATGCGACGAAAGTGCTATTTCAGGGAACAAAGGTAGCGGCGAAGGGATGAACGTGAGTCGTGTTCCTACTGCCCGAGTGAGAACCGCAGCGTTACACCGCCATCCGTATACCGGATCGGGTACGATGAGCTGATCTTGGGATTGGTGATGCGCTTATCAAAGAACACGCGCACATTCAACCGGTTGCTCACCGTGTAATCAATCGAAGGCGAAAACTCAATAGTCTGCACTCCGCTCGTAGGTTGCGATGCCACCAACTGATCGAGCTTCTGGCTGTAAATGGTATTGTCGCTGAAGGTTACGTTCATCTGGAAGTTCAGGTCGTTCTTCAGAGTCTTCTTCTTTCCTTTCACCTTAAACGGTATGGGCACATTGCGGAATTTGTATCCAACGCCGAGTGTGATTTCCTCGGTGCGTGATTCCGTAAGCTGGTAATCCGCAAACGTGAAAGCCAGATTTCGTGAGCGCTTGTACTCCAGCTTGGTGGAGAGAGAATTTCTCCAGTTCATGTCAATACCCAGCAGCGGATTGAACTGCTCTGAAATTACCACGCCGGGCAGGTAGTAGTACGAAACAAAGTTGCTTGAGGTGGAATCAATGTTCGACGGAAGCATGGGATTCGTCCCCTGGAAATTGAGCGCCGAAGTAAACGAGGCAAACGCCAGCGTGGAATTATAGCCGTGCGTGATGTTCACGCTCGTCCATATCTTTTTCGCCCACGACATCTTGGTGATGCCATTGTAGGTGATGCGCCAGTTGGGCAATGGGAATTTTGTGAATGGTGTAAAGAGGTCAATCTTCTCCGGATCCGTTCCGGTGTATGCAGCCAGGAAAGCGGGGATGAGGACATCCTGCGAATACGGACCATAACCGCGGTAATAACCGGGAAGTGTATCGGCGAACGGCTGGAAGTTCGATTCCGGGTTGAGCGCAGTCAATCGCTCGGCCATGATCTTGCGGTAATCCTGAAACTTCAAAAATGTTTCAGAGAACTGATTGGGCTTGATGGAAACGAAAGATGTTTTGATGGGGATGTATGACATGGTGAAGGCGCCATACTGTGTGCGGCTCAGGTGTTCGAAGCCCGTATTGGGATCAGCCACTTTGAAATATTCCGAAACGTTCTCCGATTTGGTCTTGGTGAAATTCACATCAATGAGAAAATCGCGGAAGGGCTCTAATGTTCCCTTCATCGTAAACTGCTTCTGCGCTGTTTGCAGGAACAGGTAGTTGAGTGCCGGATCGGTTGAAATCCATCCTTTGCTCGCGGCGCTGTTCAGCCAGTTGGAATCCGGCTGGTAGCCGAAAATGAATCCCCACCCCGGTGAACTCAGGTTGAGATCCTGTCCCATGAATTTCGGTTTAGGCAAATAACCCGGCAGCGTGGTGGCGTGCTGCTCGGTGTAGTTCACGTTCACCCGTTTGAGCATTAGCGGTATGCGAATGAGGATGCGCTCCGGCCCGATCGAGGGTGCTTTCTTGTCGTCTTTCTGAACTTGTGCTTTATCCTGATCATCGGTATTATCATCATCACTCGCGGCTTTTTGCTTCTCATTGCTCTTGGCTTTCTTCGGTGGCGGCGCATTGGTATCATACCGCTTCAGGAACTTCGATTTGTTGTACAAACTCCGGAAGTTGAGATCGCCGTTGAGTGTGATGTTTTGATTGTTGTTGATCACATTGCCGAGCGGGCTGGGAATAATGCGCTGCGTGGCCGTATCGAGCACCAGCGGGGCGGTGAGCCATCCGTAGTTGGTTCCGTAGCGGAAAGTGGTTTGCGTCCAGTCGAGCGCCGGTATTTTGTTGATCGGCACTGTGTAGTTTAGGTTGGCGGTGTGTGTGTAATTAGTGGTGCGCCCGAACTTGCTCAGGTTGTTGCGGACTGAATCTTTCTTCTCCGGTGTATTGATTCTTCCTTCCGGTTCATCAATGCGCGTGTGCGCGATGGCATTGAAGTCAATGTTCAGTCCCTTAGAAATATCAAACCGGAAGCCGGCTGCTCGGTCCCACGTCCAGTACTTGTTGTATGTGGGTGTAATGATTTCATCATTGGTAAGCGGCCGCAGATACAATTCTCCGAACTGCCGGTCCATGGCGGTGCGGTAGGAGAGATTCGTCGGAAGGTAATTGAAGTTGATGTCGCGGATGAGCTTGAACCATTTTTGCTTGGCCGGAATCATCTTTTCAAACGGCGACCAGAATTTTGATTTGCCGGCAAAAGCATAACCCAGTTCCCCGTGATGGTTCTTGAGCAGGTTCGATGAAATGATCGGGGTATGTCCGTAGGTGCGGGTAAAGGCATACGTGGCGTTCAGGTTTTGCGGGGAATAGAACCGCACTTTGCCACCTTTGTTCACAGGTTGCAGCCGCACATTACTCAGGTTGATGCTGCCGATGGATACATAGGTTTGCGCTGCGCGCCGCGCATCGCTGCGCGCTTGCGGATCATCAATGAGGTCAAGTTTATCTTTTAACAAAATGTCGTGATCATACGGATCGTATTCCGGCGTGCTGATCTGTTTGGAGATGCCGAGATACAGCGGCAACTGCAATCCTATTTTGTTCGGGAAGAATTTTCCCATCGCCAGTGTAGTGGCGGCGTCATACCCGAAGTAGTCATCAATGAAACGTTCATTCAGCTTCTGCTCCAGCTGCCCGAATCCGATGGAGTGCATGGAAGTGGAAAGGGCTACGTTACCAAGGTCAGCCAACTGAATGTCGGCGCGGGCAATGGCCGCATTACCTCCGCGTTCATCAAATCCTTCGAGCCGCAATTCATCAAACCAGATTTCCGCACATTTCGGATTTCCGTCATCAGCATCCACCGGACTGTTCTTCGGGTTGCGCACGCCGAGCATCGCTGTTTCCACGATCCCCAGGTCAGGATTTCCAATCACCGTAATCTTCGCTCCGTTTGGTAAAATGTAAGTGAAGGGTTGCGTGACCGGTGTGGAGGATTGATTACGCGCTTCCTTAACCGATACCAGATCTCTCAAACTGAATTCAATCTGGTTGGCAAACGGCCACACTTCGTTCGGATCATTCACCCCTCCCGGCGGAGCAGCGCCGTATTCAGTCGGGGTAAGTGGAATTTCGTATTCGTAGTAGTTATTCGTGAAGTCGCTGCCGAGGCGGATGAATCCGGTGAGATCGCCGTAGTCGAGATCGTAAAATTCAGGGTTCGTCAACTCGGCATGCACAAACATTTTCAGCTTCTGATATTTCCGCAGATCGAGGTTGATGTTTTTATATACGGCACGTGCATCTCCGTTTTGCAGATTGCAAACCTGGATGGCGAGTGATTGCTCGTTCTGATACTGTGTTCCGATTTGCCCCACGATCTGTTCACGCTGAATTCCCGGAGGCAGCACGTAATTCACCGGCAGGCGCTGTCCGTTTTCTTCCAAACTCACGGAGGACACATTGAAGAACGTGGTTCCGCCATTATCATCCGGGTTGCTTTCGCCCGGCGTTTCGAGAGAGTAGAGGTATTTACGCCATTGGTTTCTCACCAGTTCCATTCTGGCGAAACGCAGGATCACCGTAGTGTCGAAACCCGTAAGATACATTCTAACAAAGCGGATGGACTTGAAATCCTGTATGCTCCCCACGCGGTTCTCAAATGCGCTGATGGGAATCTTGATCTGAATCCAGCGCTGCGTTCCCGGAGAATATCCATCCTGCGGTTCCACATCATTAGTGATCTGATCGGTGACAAAGTTGGTTCCGATGGAAGAAAGGGAAGCCGGTGAAATGTTCACCTTGTAATGGAAGTACTCTTCGTTTTCCGTGATCGTGTTATCGTTGTTGAGGTCTTCGGATTCCGGCTGATTGGTGGCCGCGGTTGAAACCACATCACTGGCTGTGGAAACCGGCGCATTACCTTCCGGGTTATTGTATTTGGAGTAGCGATCGAGGATGCCCGTTTCTTCACGGTTATAAAGTGCATCATCAAAATAGCGGTAGTCATCACCGGCCGGATCTCTGAAGGCAGCCGTGTACATCCCGCTGCCTGCGCCGAAAATGGAGGCGAGCTGATTCAGGTATTCCTTGTACAAGCCCCGTTCATCACCCGTATTGGTGGCCACGGTTGAATCGCGCACACCATCATATCCCACATCCTGCCATTGCCTGGCATTGGGATCATTGTCGAAAGCATTGGTGATGGGCGGCACCTTGGGCGAGAAACCCCAATTGCTTCTGTTCTCAACTGTGGTGTCACCGGTGGCTGACAAGCCGTTTTCATAAAAGAACTTCGAATCTTTCAGCACATCTTCCGAAATGTTTCCAAGATCAATGTAGAGCTGACCATTGTGATTCATGGAAGCATTGTACAAGAACGGGTCAAGCACCCAGAACTGAATGTACTCGATGTTGGCCTGTTCGAAATCCGTTTGGTCAATCGAGCGCTGAATGCCGGCCCATTTATCACGCAAGTTCTCTTTATCCAGTGTGTCAAATCCGATGGTTCCATCCGGCTGTAACTGTAATTTATCGGTCGTGAAATTGTATGGCCCGCGTTTCATCGGTTCATAGCGCAGATCAAATGTGTTCTCGCGCTGATCAAACGGGTTGTTGGTAAAATCCTTGTTCGGGAAAATCTCAAGCTGATTCACTTGCCGCGAATAGAAATTGTTTTGCTCCTGCGGATTGTTCTTGATGCCAGTAGGCGCCGTGGACTGCAGCCAGAAATACGGATCAATGTTGTACCATGAAAGTTTGGCGCGCTGAAATCCATAACGGAGATCATCCACCAATCCGGCTTCGGGGAACTGAACACCCTGTGGTGTGCTGGCCAGTTTCCAGCTGATGAACGGGAAGCGCAGGTCGTAAGTTGTTTGTGTTCCCTCAAAGTCATCAATGTAAATCGTTCCTTCTTTTCCGATGGCATTGGAGTGGCCCGGCTGCAGGCGAGCAGCTTCTCCAGAAACGGTGATGCTTGATCTTTCTCTTGTGGAGAAAAGCGGCAGCTTGTCAACGATTCTCGTAAGCACGGGCGCATCGGTGGAATAGCTGCCGTCCACGCCGAAGATGGCGTTGTTGATTGGGTCATATCCTGCATTCAGTTTCGTGGTGTAAGGGCGCTCCCACAGTTTGAGGAAGGTGCCGCCGAGTGTGAAGTGATCGTTGATGAAATAGTCGAGCCGGGTTCCGAAAAGCGTTTGGGTCTGGAATGAAAAGAGCGCATTGTTTTCATACGACACATTGATCGGCACACCGGAATTCAATAATCCCTGGTTCAGAATTTTTACGCGGCCGAGATTGTAGTCCACCGTGTAGTCCACATTTTCAGTAAGCTTTTGGCCGCCTGCAGTTACGCTTACTGATCCCGGCGGAATGTTGAAGGCACCGAGAGAAATTTCACTGCTTACACTTGACTTGTATGTTCCTTGCAATAAATAACGGTTGTACTGCGGGAATTGCTCCGCAATGGTTTTGGTGGAATCATACAACTGCTGGTAAACGTATTGCGTGGCGATAAGCGGATTAGAAAATTGTTTTGCGAGGTCTTTACCAAATGGTTCCACTACCGGGAAGATCACTTTACCATTTGAGGGAATGATAGTGATGCCGGGAATGAAGTCGAATACCCCGTCGGGCTGGGGATCCTGGTTGTTATTCAACCGGTCGAGCCCAAGCACGCTGATGAGCGGTGTGCCGTTGAGCTGATCGGCGGGGATATACCTCTTTTCACCGCCGCCCGGATCACGATAGTAAATATCGAGGAAGAAATCCTGCGGATTGATCTGGTAGGCGCCGATGGAATACACGTTCTTCATCTGCAGATTCCAAAGCGGAAGATTGGTGCGTGATGAAGTGCTCTTCAGCATTTTCAAAAAAAGCACCTTGGATGAATCGGCCGTGGGAGGGACATCTTCAGAAAATTCACCCACCTGGTAAAGTTGTCCGTTCACCGTGTATTGATACGCCACGGCGAGCACATCATCAGGATTCAATTGCTGGTTGAGCAGCAGAACACCGAGGCGCGGGTCAAAGTTGTATTCATTGGGCGCGAGTTTGCGGGCATATGTTTTTTCAAAATCCTGCACCGGAACGAGACCGGCACCGGTAAGCACCTGCAAAGTGTTGTCAATATAACGTGCCTGAGGAAAATCCCGCACCAGCCGGTTGTACAGGTTGTTAGAATTCAGTTCAACACCCTGTGTCAGCTGGCTGTAACCGTAAGGCAGCGTATTGCCGGGGTTGGAAGGGTTGAAGTCGTTGCGGTAGGGAGTGTTTTCACCCAGGTCCTGAAAGGCCACAATGTCGCGCACATTCACCGTTACGCCGGTTTTGTTGGTTACCCATACTTCCAGTTTGGTGATGTTCACCTGCGAGTTGATGATCGGTATCTGCGACATCGCTTCGTTGTAGTGATCGCGGAAGTACTGGCCGATGTAGTAGTTCCGGTTCTCATCATACTGGTCGCAGGTGATGCGGAATTGCTGCTGCTGTGCTCCACCCTGAATGGTGACGTTCTGCGTTTGTGATTGCTGCTGCGAAATCACACTGGTCACCGTGAGCCGTCCGAACTGCAACTGTGTTTTCAATCCAAACAAACTCTGGTTGCCCGTGATGAGTGATCCTTTTAGCGGGAGCGCCACATTACCGGCTTCAATTTTCTTGATAATGTCTTCCTGGTAGCCGGTGTATTCCAGCTTCACCTGATTTTCAAAATTGAAATTCGCCTGCGTGTTGTAATTCACATTCAACCGCAGCTTGTCACCGATCTTGGCCAGCACGCTCATCTGAATGTTCATGTCAAAATTGAAACCGCCCTGCTTTTGCTGCCGCTTGGTGAGTGTGGGATTGAGGATGCGCTGGTAGTTGCCGCCAAAGGTGAGATCAATATTTCCCTGCGGCCGAATGTCAACCTTGGTGCCGCCGAAAATGCGGTCGAAGATGCGGTTATTCACGTTCACGTCAGGAATCACACTGCGTTCGGAAAGCAATGAGGCGGCATTGCTGCGCTTCTGCCAGTAATCACTTTCCTGCTCCTTATATTGTTGCTGCAGAAACTCATCGAATGACAGGTATGATGGGTTGCGATAGAATTCGCCGCCGATGGTTTCGTTAATGATGTATTGCTGCGATTCCGGATCGTAGTCAATACTCTGGTTGATAATAGACGGATCCTGGAAGTCGAAAGAGTTTTCACTGGGCGTAGTGAGAAAATCGGTGAGGCGGTCGTAAATGGGATAATGAAGATCCACGCCATTGCCCGGCGGTGGTGTGTCGACACTTGCCGTATTAAATGACGTGAATGTTGATGAGACAGCCGATGAAACCGAATCCGCATCGGACGTTGTGGCCGCTGAATTGAAAAAGTCCGCATTCCGGAAGTTCATTCCGACGGCAGACAGGAATGTTAATGAAATGAATCCTGCAACAACAAAAAAAGTAAGGTTACCTCTCACGGTCTAAATGCAATCGGTTTTTATAAGAGCTGGTTTATAACTGCTGACAAAATATTCTTCAAAACGTCCCCCGCATTTCCTTATTGCCTCATCAGTAGTTTCACGTACTCCGTCCATCCGGCGGTAAATTGTCAAAAAAATCTTCATAACCTCTATCTGCTTCACACGTTTTCCACTTTCATATTCATGATGGCTGTTGCCACTTCTTTTTCACATATTCTTTAAGGCCTGCCTGATCAATTCCTCCGTTGGGAGATCACCTTGCTGTTTCATCACGCGGTCAAGCGCCTGATCGGCTTGTGCCCGGGTAAACCCGAGCATCACCAGGGCACTCAATGCTTCCTGCTTTGATGATGGCTGAAACACCGAAGCAGCGCCGGTAGATTTTACTTCTTTGCTGATCTTATCTTTCAATTCGAGAATGATCCGTTTTGCTGTTTTCGGTCCAATGCCTTTAATGCTTTCAAGCAGCGAAGCATTCTCATTGACAATCGCCCGCTGGATTTCTTCAGGTGAAAGGGATGACAATATCATTCTCACTGTAGCTGCACCGATACCTGAAATATCAAGTAGCTGAAGAAAAATCTGTTTCTCGGCTTCATCATAAAATCCAAAGAGCTGAACAGACAGCGGCCCCTGCAGCCCGCCGGCCAAATGCAGATGCGTATGCAGCCTGCACGATGACTGATGCTGGATTTTTGAAAATGTATTCAGGGAAATCTGAAGGAGGTATCCCAAACCGCCGCTTTCAATCACGACGTGTGTGGGTGACTTGTGGGTTATATTTCCCTGGATGTAAGCGAGCACTGTGTTTAGTTATTCGTATTAGGAAAAGGATAGCGTTGTTGTGATCTATTTATCTTTTGACTGCGCATCAACAACGGCAATGGTGACCATATTGATGATTTCACGCACAGAGCTGCCAAGCTGAAGGATGTGAACCGGGCGTTTCAATCCAAGCAATACCGGGCCGATGGCTTCAGCAGCAGCCACCGATTGCATGAGTTTGTATGAAATGTTGGCTGATGACAGGTTGGGAAAAATGAGCGTGTTGGCGCCACCATTCACCAGCTCGCAGAATGGATAATTATCGCGCAGTAATTCCAGATCAAATGCGAAGTTGGCCTGCATCTCCCCATCTACGATCATGCCCGGGTATTTTTCTTTGAGCATAGCCACAGCGCGAGAAACAGTTTCTGGTTCTTCGCCACGCGTGGATCCGAAGTTTGAATAAGAAACCATGGCAATGCGCGGCTGAATGTTGAGGTTTTGAACGGCCTTCGCCGTGAGTGCTGTAATTTCCACCAAGTCTTCCGAAGTGGGATTTACATTAACGGAGCAATCAGCAAAAAACACCGGACCGCGGCGCGTAAGCAGGATATACATGCCTGCCACCTTCCTGGTTCCTTCTTCCGTGCCGATTACCTGCAAGGCCGGCCGAATGGTTTGAGCGTAATTTCTGGTCAGGCCGGAAATCAGTGCATCCGCCTCACCGCTCAGCACCATCATCGAGCCAAAGTAATTGCGCTCACGCATGAGTTTTTTCGCTTCATACAGTGTAAGTCCTTTGCGTTTGCGGCGATCAAAAAGCCACGTACCATATTCTTCCCTCAAGGAATCGAATTGCGGTGAGTTAGGATCAATGATCTTTACGTCCGGCAGCTCCAGTCCGTTTTCTTTAATGATGGATTTAATCTTTGATTCTGATCCCAGCAGGATCGGCCGCGCAATGCCTTCGTCTTTCACTACCTGTGCCGCTTTCAGAATCTTAAAGTTGTCAGCTTCTGCAAAAACTACCCGGCGCGGATCCCGTTTGGCTTTGTTTACCATCACACGCACAATGGCTTCATCACGCCCAAGCCGCTTGGTGAGTTGCATCGTGTAAGCATCCCAGTCATTAATGGTTGTTCGTGCCACACCCGATGAAATGGCGGCTTTGGCCACAGCTGGCGACACCGCTGATATGAGTCGCGGATCAATCAATTTGGGGATGATGTAATCTTTGCCGAAGACAATGTTTTTCTCGTTGTAGGCCATGTTCACAATATCAGGAACCGGCTTGCGTGCAAGTTCAGCGAGCGCCTGAACAGCAGCCAGCTTCATGGCTTCGTTGATTTCTTTGGCGCGCACGTCCAGCGCTCCGCGGAAGATGAAGGGGAACCCCAGCGCATTGTTTACCTGGTTTGGAAAATCAGACCGGCCGGTTGCAATGATGGCATCGGATCTTGCATCGCGCGCATCATCATAAGTGATTTCGGGATCGGGATTGGCCAAAGCGAAAATGATGGGAAATGGCGCCATGCTTTTCACCATTTCCTTGCTTACAATGTTTCCTTTCGAAAGTCCGAGAAATACATCAGCGCCTACGAGTGCTTCTTCCAGCGTTCGCACATCACGCGCCGTAGCAAAAGGTGCCTTGTACTGATCAATCTTCTTCCGGTCTTTTCTGATTACGCCGGAACGGTCAATCATGAGGAGGTTTTCTTTCCGCACACCGAGTGAGATGTAAAGCTGGGCGCAGGAAAGAGCAGAGGCGCCGGCGCCAGACACTACCACAATCGCTTCCTCAATTTTTTTACCCTGCAGCTCCAGTGCGTTCAGCAATGCAGCGCCGGAAATAATGGCGGTGCCGTGCTGGTCGTCATGCATAACGGGTATGGAAAGCGCCCGTTTCAGTTGGGTTTCTATTTCGAAGCATTCCGGTGCTTTGATGTCTTCAAGATTGATTCCGCCAAAGGTGGGTTCCAGTGCTTTTACGGCTGCTACAAATTCATCAATGGATTTCGTGTTGAGTTCAATATCGAAAACATCAATGTCAGCGAATATCTTGAACAGGATTCCTTTGCCTTCCATCACCGGTTTAGCAGCTTCCGGCCCAATATCCCCGAGACCGAGAACGGCCGTGCCATTAGAGATGACGCCTACCAGATTTCCTTTGGCGGTATATGAATAAACTTTTTCCTGATCGGCGGCGATCTCGAGACAGGGCTCGGCCACTCCGGGCGAATACGCCAATGCAAGATCACGCTGAGTTTTGGTATCCTTGGTTGGAACCACCTCAATTTTTCCCGGACGCCCCTTGCTATGGTAATTCAGGGCATCTTCTTTATTGATTCTAACAGCCATTTTTCTTTGCTTGCCGGTGTAAAATCAACCTTTCAGATTTGAGTTAATCCGGAACCTGAAACAGGGTGAACCAAAAAAATCCGGTTGATTGCACGGCAACATGCGGGTAGATATTCCTTCGATAGGCAGATGTTTTGTTAGGGGTGACGAAGGTATGAATTCAGACAGAATTTGCACTTTAAACCTTGCTTCGTATACGCTGTGAACCAAGTAATGTTCGGCGGACTTAAATGATGGAAGAAGGAAGTTTGCATTATTTTTCTGAATCTTTGGCTGCAAAATATCCTGCAACTTCATATCAACCGTTTTATCATCTTATAAGCTTTCATTTAATGAGAAACCGATCCAACTCAATTTTTCTCTTTTTGTTCTTGATGTTGATTGCCACCGCTGAGCGGGCATTCGGGCAGGCGGGTACACTTGACAACTCATTTTCCGGCGACGGATACCTGCTTTATTCTGTTCCGGGAACCAACAGTACTACCGGAACAGGCATGGAACTGCAAGGCGATGGCAAGTACCTTATCAGCGGAAAAGCAGCGGCACAAATACCTGTTAGCTTCAGCAAATTTCTGGTGGTACGGCTGACTCAGGATGGTACCCTTGACAGTTCATTTGGAGAGGGAGGTTATACTGCCGACAGCACTTTTGGACGATCCTTCGCTCACGACCTCGGTTTGCAATCCGACGCGAAGATTTTAGTCACCGGGCAGGATTTTGACAACATATCCATAACAGAAAACATTGGGGTGATGCGCCTTTTGCCGGATGGTAATTTGGATTCAACATTCGGATACAATGGCCGGGTAGATATAGATCACGGACACACGGAAGAAGGACACACGATTATTCAACTCAGTGACGGAAAAATTGTTTTGACCGGTCATACCGATTATGATGTGGCAACAAATACGATTGACGGTCCGGCACGCAACAACATTTTTCTGGCGCGGCTGCTTGCTGATGGATCCAATGATCCTTCGTTCGGAACCGATGGCTTCAGTACGTTTGATTTCGGCGGCACACAGGATTATTCCAAGAATATGATTCTTCAGAATGACCAATACATTGCCGGAAGTTGCAGCTGCCTCAACAGCAAGTGTAAGTCTATTCTCATTAGGGTTAACAGCAACGGATCGCTGGACACATCTTTCGGAAATAACGGAGTGGCCTCCATTCCGGCAGGTGTGGAATCGGTTTTCTGGAGAATGATGAGTCAAACCGATGGAAAAATTGTTGTGGTGGGTCAGGTGATTTATAACGAACCCGATTACGACTTGTTTGTTCAGCGGTTTACTGCCAATGGATTGCCGGACAGTTCGTTTGGCGTGAACGGAACATTCTCTTTGGATTTGGGTGAGCCGGCCGAGAAATTTGAAGACGTGGCCATTCAGCCGGATGGTAAAATTGTATGCGCGGGTTATACGGCCGAAGGAACTGGTAACAAGGATGCCGGTGATGCGGTAGTGGTGCGGCTGAATCCTGATGGTACGCTCGACAATTCATTCGGTACAGGCGGCATTTTTGTGCTGAGCATGGTTGCCGGCTTTGATGAAACAAAAGCATGCATGCTGGATGGCAATGGAAAAATAGTGGTGGCCGGTTATGCACATGACATGGATTTGGGTGGAGGAAGCCTGTTTGCATTTCGTCTCAACGGTGATTGCGCAGCGGGTTATACCATTAGCCCTTCTGGCCCGACTACATTCTGCAAAGGAAGCAGCGTGACTCTCTCGGTTAATCCGTCTGCGCTTTCCTATCAATGGAAGAAGAACGGAAACATTATTGCCGGCGCCACCACTCAAAGTTATGTAGCAAGCGCAACAGCAAATTATTCCTGTTCTGTTACCGCCGCCTGCGGCACTTTCACCACCAACACGGTGAATGTGGTGGTGAACCCGAAACCTAAAGCTGTAATTAAACCGGGGGGGACAACCACCATGTGTGAGGGAGATTCTATTCTGCTAAAGGCCAATGCCACACCGGGATTGACTTATCAATGGTTCAAAGGAAGCAATGCTTTGGCCGGTGCCACCGCAACTTCCTACTGGGCCAAGCAGGCAGGTTCCTATCGCGTTCAAACCACTGATCTCAATGGCTGCACTTCAAAATCTGCAGCCACCACTATTCAGATTACTTGTAAGGAATCGACTGATCAATTAGTATTGGATGCCGCCTATCCGAATCCAAGCACGGGTATATTAATTGTGCCTGTTTCCCCTGCTATTACCACACCCATAGAGTGGAATGTTTTTGATCTGACGGGCAAAGAAGTGTATTCAAGAATTACTACGGGTGGCATGTCTGAATACACATTTGATCTTTCTG
>JAFDYS010000022.1:34611-56957 GCA_018267315.1 Bacteroidota bacterium
TCCCGGTTGAGATAGATTGAGTTTCCGTGATCCATGCTGACTTGGTTTTCCTCCGTTTACTTGCAGCAATTGCAGGGCATTCAGGATTGATTGGTGATTTTTTGAAGTCGGGAGTATCACATCTCATCAATTGCTAATGATTCCCCAACACGGTTCAAATCATTTAAGTCCACACTTCTCATTTCTGAAAAATTTTTGTTTGAACAATGTAATTATGCTCGGTTATTTTGAATTCAGTTGACAGGTGAATGATTTGACAGAATACCCCGCCGGTCAGACCGGTACGATTGAAAGTCTTTTTTTATAGTACCCTGTTCATTTGTACCCCCCAATGAAGAAATCTGCATCTCCCCGGTGCAGATTTCTTTTTTATGAGGTACTCATCAAAAGACATCCGGTTTTGATTTTAAATACCTGCTTAAAATGGAACGTCGGCACTCGGGCGTATGGCTATTATGGTGTTGGGAACTTACATTAACATCGGTCGGAGCCCGCGGGCTTTGATGGGTATCCCTTTTTGCTGAAGCCACCCTGAATCAATGAGATCAAAGAGGTGGACTTTTTCAACGGGAATTTCCATGAGTGGAATCAGCGCCTTGTTGTATTTCTCCAGTTCATCTTTAAATCGGTTTCTTGAGCGGCTGACGGCTCTGAAAAAATTCAGTGTGTGCTTAATGAAATTGAGACCTACGTGGTTCTTGCTGACATAGTATTCAAAAGAGCGGATGGAGGATTCAAGCAGATCTTGATTATTCAATTCGTAATGCACAATCAAATTCATGATCCGCGCATACAGCTGATAGGGCACTCCTTTTTTCTTGATCCGTGAATCGTTGAGGATCGTGTTGATGAATGATAAACTTTCGTGGTAAAGATTACGGCTAAGCAAATAGCTGATGATAGATTGAAAATTGCGGTACTCCAGTATGTTAAACAACTTCCCTCTCACCGCTTTTGCCTGTGATTCATATTTCATGATGGCTTCCAGGCATTGTTCATGCTTTCCCTGAGCCCGCAAAAACAGAAGCTCAACGAGGAACTTCATGCGAAACAACAAGTACTTGTTTTGCCCGGTATGCGGGTTCATGGATTTGAGTTGTACGAGTAATTTTTCAGCAGGGACAAATTCTGCTCTTTCCAGATGATATATTGCCTTAGTGCATGTTGAAAATATCTGACTGCTTTCATGATAAAAGAAATCAGAGGGAAACTTCATAAAGATGTCATGAAGCTGCCTGACATATTGGAATGAAAGCTGTTTGTCACCCTGGAATCTTGCTCGCAGTTGTTTCATTAACATGTATGACCGTTGTGCAGCTGTCAAGTCATAAGAAGCATTGTCATCCAGTAGGGGATCATTGAATATTTCCTGTAGTCGCTTCTCTTCTTCAGTTTTCACCAATCCGCTTCTGTTCAAAATGGCGTAAGAAGAGAATAATGCTCCGAGCTTAATTTGTTTATTTACGTTATCAGCAAATTCAACATAGGCCGCATTTCGCTTGGTTGCATCAGTAGTTGAACCCATTGAGTAACCGATGTTTCGCATCATCACTTCTTCGAACCAGTAGGCCACCAGAGTTAAGCAATACAGATCGTTGCCAGATGTCTCATTCCTGATTTTCTGAAGCTTCTTAATCGCTTCATCATAAAGCATCTTGTCATTGAGTATTTCAACCATGCTGAGTTCTTTGAGCAACCTGGGAAAAATGTGTGTTTCTTCCCGGCGGTTGACCAGTGTTTTGAGCACCAGGTTGTAGAGATACTTTTTCAAACTGAGCAGTCCGGCCGGTGTGAGCGCGGGATCAATCTGCACTCTGATCTCCGCATCTGAAAGGTGATTGCTATCCACCATCAGCTCAAAAAGTTTGAGATACGATGTTTTGCCGGAGGCAATATGGCGGTGAGCATACTGCCGGAAGTACTTGATTTCGCTTTCCGTTAGTGTATCGAGAAGCCGGCGCAGTTGGTTTATGGGCATATTGTGCTTAGGAGGAAGCGAATTTATCCAAACCAATTATACGTATATAGCGACTCTGATTTTTTTTGTTCGCAGTGATTGCTTTAGACGCCATCTGTTTCATAGAATTGCCCGGCTGACCTATTTTTAGATCGTGAATTTTAGTTCAGTCATCGGCCAACAACAGGTTAAGGAGAAACTGCTGTTGAGTGTTCAGCAAAACCGGGTGAGCCATGCTCAATTATTCCTCGGGCCGGAAGGAAGCGGGGCTTTGGCCCTGGCTCTTGCATTTGCACAATACATCAACTGCGAGAACCGGACGGAAACCGATTCCTGCGGCACATGCCCTTCGTGTATTAAGTCGCAGAAACTTATTCATCCGGACATTCATTTTTCCTTTCCGGTGTACAAACTCAAATCAGGTTCCGAGAATCCGGCATTGAGTTCTGATTTTATTAAGCAGTGGCGCGAAGCCGTTCTGGCCAATCCGTATCAGCATATCAATGACTGGCTGGATTTTATCAATGCTGAAAACAAGCAGGGAAATGTTTCGGCTGATGAATGCCGCACCATTATTCATCAACTGAATCTCAAAACATTTGAGTCAAGGTATAAGGTGCAGATCATCTGGATGGCTGAACTGTTGGGCAAGGAAGGCAATATTCTGCTCAAGATTCTGGAAGAGCCGCCTGCTGATACAGTCATTTTACTTGTTGCTGAAAACAGGGATCTGCTACTGACCACCATTTTGTCGCGCTGCCAGATTGTATTGATTCCTAGAGTGAGTGATGACGACATGCTTGATACGCTATTAAAGATTCATCAATTGGAAAAAGAAGGCGCCATGAAAGTGGTGAGGCAGGCAGAAGGTAATTACCGCGAAGCACTGAGAATCATCAACAGCCATGAAGAAGATGAAGCCGATTTGTTCAAGCGCTGGATGCGGCTGCTTATCGAATACAATCAGCCCGAATTGTTGAAATGGATTGATGAGACCGTGAGACTGGGTCGTGAAAAGCAGAAACGTCTATTCCGCTATGCGCTGGAGTTTGTGCGGGAATGCGTAATCGGGCAACATTCGGGTTTGCAAAACTCTTTTCTTCATGATGATGAAATGAAAATGGCTGAGTGGTTTATCGGCCGGTATGCCGGAGAGGACTGGGAAGAGCTGCGCCGTTGGTTTGAAGAAGCCCATTACCACATTGAGCGGAATGCGCATCCGAAAATTCTCTTTATGAATCTGTCAGCCCGCATCGGGCAACGCATCAATGCCAAAAAAGTATCTTTGGCGGGCACACGATAACCGGTCATCCGGATGCTATTCCGGTTAATGATGCATGGTTATGGTTCCCTTCATTTTCCCGGCTCATGGTTTTGATCCGGTTCATGACTGAAAATTATCGCTGGTAAAACGTATGAGTTGTAATGGTTGCACGATAGGACCCCACGGAAAGCCGCCCGGTTGTAAGAGCAATGGTTCCTGTACCAATGGCGGTTGCAACCGTTTAAATGTCTATGACTGGCTGGCCGACATCGCCGTGATCGATGATAATTCATCAGCCAGGTTTGTGGAAGTCAGCTTTAAAAACGGAGCACGTAAAGATTTTTACCGCAACATGCATCGCCTGCCGGTTGACTCGCACGATGTGGTGGTGGTGGAAAGCGGAACGGGTGGCTATGATATCGGCGTAGTATCCATGACCGGTGAGCTGGTGAAATTGCAGATGAAACGGAAGCGCGTGCCTGAAAACTCCGATGATATCAAAGCGGTGTTGCGTAAAGCCAATGAGTTTGATTTGAAGAAACACGAGGAGGCAAGACAAAAGGAGCCGGAGACCATGATTCGCGCCCGTGCCATCGCCCGTCAGCAGGGGCTGGATATGAAGATCGGCGATGTGGAGTTTCAGGGCGACGGAAGGAAAGCCACTTTCTATTACACCGCAAATGACCGCGTGGATTTTCGTGAGTTGATCAAACTCTTCGCGAAAGAATTTCATGTAAAAATTGAAATGCACCAGATTGGCGCCCGGCAGGAAGCCGGCCGCATCGGCGGCATCGGAAGTTGCGGGCGCGAATTATGTTGCAGCACCTGGCTGGCAGATTTCAAAACGGTTACCACCGGCGCGGCGCGTTACCAGCAACTGTCCATCAACCAGGCAAAGCTGTCGGGTCAATGCGGGCGTTTGAAATGCTGCCTCAATTATGAACTTGATACCTACGTGGATGCCTTGAAGGATTTTCCCACGGATGTGGAACGGATTGAAACGGAAAGCGGCGTGGCCTATCTGCAAAAAACGGATGTATTCAAGCGGCTCATGTGGTTTGCCTACAAGGACAGCACGGTTTTTCATCCGCTTACCCCGCAGCGTGTGCGGGAGATTGCTGATCTGAACAAGGCAGGGCAGAAACCCGCTGATCTCGGCGCCGTGCAGATCACGCAGCAGAAAGAAAAAATGCGGGAGGAATTTACCGATGTGGTGGGGCAGGTGAGTCTTGAATCACTGGAGAGTAAATCGAAGAAGAAAAAGAACAAGAAGAGAAAGAAGGACAAACGGGATAAATTCTTCCGTCGCGATCAACCCGCAAAGCCAAAGAAGTAACGGACCGGTGTACACGTGCAACAAAAAACCTGCGGTCATTCTTAACATGAAGCATCCATGGTTCATTTTTACAGCAGTGGCTTTGGCAACACTGGCTTTCACTTCATGTGATAAGAGCCGGGTGTATGAAAAGAATGTTACCATTGAAAAGTACATCTGGGATTCCAAAGTGAAACCCGAATTCAAAGTGGAGATCGGCGATACTTCCTACCTCTATAACCTTTACGTGAATGTGCGTCACGCCGGTATGTACCCGTACCGCAACATCTGGTTACTCATCGGCACACAGTTTCCTGACAGCACTTCTGCCAGCAAGCGAATCGAGATCATGCTGGCCGATGAAGAAGGTAAATGGTATGGCGACGGCTTGGGCGATATTTGGGATTACCGCACGCTCATTCAGCAGAATGCTTTCTTCAATAAGCCGGGCACCTATGTTTTCTCTCTTGAACAGAACATGCGGCAGGACCCGCTGCCGGGCATCATGGCTGTTGGGATCCGAATTGAGAATACGGGGATTCGGCGCAGCGGATCAGAAAAATAATTTTTTCACCGCAGTTGAACGGGTGGTTGCTGCATCAGCATCCGCTTCCATTCTTGTTATCTTTACGCACCAATCAGATTTCGCGAATGCAGAAGGTGGAAATATATCATCCCAAAAATAAAATCAGGGTGGTTACGGCCGCCTCGCTCTTCGATGGCCACGATGCGGCCATCAACATCATGCGCCGCATTATACAGGCAAGTGGCGCTGAAGTGATTCATCTCGGTCACGACCGCAGCGTGCAGGAGGTGGTGAACTGCGCCATCCAGGAAGATGCGCAGGCCATTGCCATGACTTCATACCAGGGCGGTCACATGGAATACTTCAAATACATGTTTGATCTGCTGAAGGAAAAAGGGTGCAGCCATATCAGAATTTTCGGCGGCGGCGGCGGTGTGATTCTTCCAAATGAAATTGAAGAACTGCATCAATACGGCATTGCCAGAATTTATTCTCCTGACGATGGAAGAAGCATGGGCTTGCAGGGAATGATCAACGATCTGCTGAAGCAAAGTGATTTTCCCACCGGGAAAAACCTGAACGGCGAGTGGCGCATGGCAGAGAAAAAAGATTTTGTGGCTATTGCGCGATTGATTTCTTCGGCAGAAAATTTTCCGGATGAGTCGAAAGAAATCCTGAACATCATACGCAGCGATGCGAAGAAATCAAAATCGCCAGTGCTGGGAATTACCGGAACCGGCGGCGCCGGAAAATCTTCTCTCGTTGATGAGTTGGTGAGAAGATTTCTCCTCGATCATAAAGACCTCACAATTGGAATTCTCTCTGTTGATCCTTCTAAAAGAAAGACCGGTGGAGCATTGCTCGGTGACCGGATTCGCATGAATGCCATCCGCAGTGATCGTGTGTATATGCGCTCACTCGCCACACGACAAGCTAATCTTGCCCTCTCGAAAAATGTGCAGGATGCATTGAACATTCTAAAAGCGGCGCACTTCGATCTCATCATTCTCGAAACGGCCGGCATCGGTCAGAGCGATACCGAGATCACCGACTTCGCAGACGTTTCTCTCTATGTGATGACTCCTGAGTACGGCGCAGCATCACAACTCGAAAAGATTGACATGCTGGACTTCGCCGACCTGATTGCGCTTAACAAATTCGATAAACGAGGCGCCATGGATGCGCTGCGTGACGTGCGCAAACAATATCAGCGCAATCATCAGCAGTTTGAAAAGAAAGTGGATGACATGCCGGTGTTCGGAACCATCGCCTCGCAGTTCAATGATCCCGGCATGAACCAATTGTACCGTGCCGTGATGGAAAAACTGGCGGAGAAAACAGCTGACAAAAATCTTCTGCCGCATTTGGAAGCTACGAAGGAAATGAGCGAGAAGGTGTACATCATTCCTCCGGCACGCACGAGATATCTTAGTGAAATTTCAGAGAGCAACCGCAAGTATGATCAGTGGGTGAAGGAGCAGAGTGCGATTGCAACCAAGTTGTTTTCACTTTACAACACGATCGAACTTCTCGAAAAAGAATCAGTTTCAGCGAAATCATCTGGTGAGAAAAAGCAAATTGACAATTCCATCTCACATCTCACGTATCACGTCTCACAGTTAGAAGATCATCTCGATGGTCATCTCAAAAAACTTCTGAAAGAGTGGAAGAAGAAAGTGAAGCACTATCACGAAGATGTGTTTGTCTATCAGGTGCGCGGAAAAGATGTGAAGGTGAAAACTTTTTCAGAATCACTTTCTCATCTGAAGATTCCGAGAGTAGCCACGCCGCGTTTTGAATCGTGGGGTAAAATTGTGCAGTGGAGCTGCCAGGAAAATTTCCCCGGAGAGTTTCCTTACACGGCGGGCATTTATCCCTTCAAACGCGAGGGCGAAGATCCTACGCGCATGTTCGCCGGCGAAGGCGGACCCGAGCGCACAAACAAACGATTTCATTACGTGTCGCTCAACATGCCGGCAAAGCGGCTGAGCACAGCATTCGATTCCGTTACACTATATGGAAATGATCCGGATTACCGTCCTGACATTTACGGAAAGATCGGCAACAGCGGTGTGAGCATTTGTTGTCTCGATGACGCGAAGAAACTGTACAGCGGCTTCAATCTCTGCGATCCGAAAACTTCCGTGAGTATGACCATCAACGGACCGGCGGCCATCATCACCGGCTTTTTCATGAATGCTGCGATTGATCAGCAGTGCGAACTCTACATCAAACAACATTTGCCGGATCTGAAAATTCCGAAGACACCAAAACTTGCACAGTACAACGGAGAAATTCCCGAAGGAAATGACGGACTCGGTTTGACCTTGCTTGGGCTTACCGGCGATCAGGTTTTGGAAAAAGATGTCTATGAAAAAATAAAAGCTGAAACGCTGAAGCAAGTGCGCGGAACGGTTCAGGCAGATATCCTCAAAGAAGACCAGGCGCAGAATACCTGCATCTTCTCGACGGAATTTTCACTGCGGCTGATGGGTGATGTGCAGGAATATTTCATCAAACACAAAGTCCGGAATTTTTATTCCGTTTCCATCAGCGGTTATCACATTGCGGAAGCCGGAGCGAATCCGATTTCGCAGCTTGCCTTCACGCTCGCCAACGGTTTCACGTATGTTGAATATTACCTGAGCCGCGGCATGCACATTGATGATTTCGCACCGAATCTTTCTTTCTTCTTCTCGAATGGAATTGATCCGGAGTACGCTGTGATCGGAAGAGTGGCACGAAGAATCTGGGCAAAGGCCATGAAGCTGAAGTACGGTGCGAATGAACGAAGCCAGATGCTGAAGTATCACATTCAGACTTCGGGAAGAAGTCTGCATGCGCAGGAGATTGACTTCAACGATATCCGCACCACGCTGCAGGCGCTTTATGCAATCTATGACAACTGCAATTCGTTGCATACGAATGCCTATGACGAAGCGATCACTACTCCGACAGAAGAAAGTGTCCGCCGCGCCATGGCCATTCAGCTCATCATCAACCGTGAGTTGGGTTTAGCGAAGAATGAAAATCCGCTGCAGGGAAGTTTCATCATTGAAGAACTGACTGACCTGGTTGAAGAAGCCGTGCTCGCAGAATTCGACCGCATCACTGAACGCGGTGGCGTGCTCGGCGCGATGGAAACGATGTATCAGCGCGGAAAAATTCAGGAGGAGAGTTTGTATTACGAAACTCTGAAACACACCGGAGAATATCCCATCATCGGGGTGAATACCTTTCTCTCTTCCAAGGGATCACCGACGATTCTTCCTCGCGAAGTGATTCGCTCCACCACGGAGGAAAAAGAATTTCAGATCAACATGCTGAAAGAACTTCACAAGCGAAACGCAGATAAATCACCGAAGCTTCTGAATGATCTGCAGGATGCCGCCGTTCAAAACAAAAATATGTTTGAGAGTTTGATGGAAGCAACGAAGTACTGCTCGCTCGGGCAGATCACGAATGCACTGTTTGAAGTCGGAGGTCAATACAGAAGAAACATGTGACCGGAGATCCTGATTTTTCATCGGAATGGGCGGACAGCATAGGAGGAATATGTAGCATAGCATGAATCGCCGAATACTCAAACCCAAAAGGTTCCTCGTCATCATTCCTTTCATTCTTTTCATTATCTCGATCGCTGCACTAATGATACTCTCTCCGGAGACAGGGATACGGCACCACTGCTTTCAAGCTTGTTCATGCTGCTGATATCGCTTACAATTATTGCCAACTACTACCGCAGTTCCATTATCCTCGATGATGCCATGATCATAAGCCAAACGCTTTTTCGTACGGGCATCTGTGAGTTCAGTGACATTCGAGAGATTGAAACAAAGGTGATGGTTACACCGACCATACACGGGGTGAGCAGCAATCCCATGATAATTCTCCACACCGGTGAAAAGAAGATCACTATACCCATCAAGTCTTTTTCAGCAAGAAGTCTGCAGGAATTGGCTCAATGGCTGAGTAATCATTGCAGCCATGCAGCAATCAATCAAGCCACTTTCGACATGTCAGAAGGGATAATGCCATCAGCTTTTAGGAAGAAATAAAAAGCGGCTGAGTGGATTTCTTCAGATACATTATTAAATGAGAAACGGCGGAGCTCAAGCTCCGCCGTTTTCATTTTCATGGCACTCCCGGTTAATTGTGTTCACTCACCACTTCCACACGCGGTTCGTGTTTGGTAGTGAACTTGTTCTTGAAGTTCGTCAACGCTTCAGTGCCTGCATTGGCCGTTTCCTTTACGTTGTCGGCCACTTTACGCGCCGTGTCGGCGATCTTCTTCCGGGTTTCTGAGCCCTTGTCCGGGGCGATGAGCAAGCCGGTGATCAATCCGGCCACCGCACCGATCGTCACCGCAGTGACAATTTTTCCTGATTCAGTCATGGCTAAAAGGATTTTAGTGTTAACAATGAAATACAATTTATTTATTGAGAAAATCTTGCCAAACTGATAGGGCTGGCAACTTGATAACTCTTTTTTAGCATACATGTTGCGCGCCTCATGATTCAACAATCTCCGGCATCGAAGTTCACGTGGTGGCCGTGAGTAAAAGAATGACTTTACTCACTCTTCTTGCTGAACTTTGCCCCGGTGGGCGGGCGGTATTTCTCAAACGGAATCTTCAGCAGTCGGGGTAGCCGACTGTGCGCGATCTCTTCAGGGTAAATATCTAGGCCGTACTTCAGGTCCTTCATCTCCTTCTTCATGAATGTTTTAAATAGGTGGTCCCAAATGGAGAAAATATTTCCGTAATTGGTATCAGTCACCGGCATGAAAGCGTGGTGATGGATCTTGTGCATGTTGGGCGAAACGATAATCCACTGCATGCCATCATCAAGCCATTTCGGTAATCTGATGTTGGCATGGTTGAATTGGGAAAGGAAAACAGAGCAGGATTGATAAAGCATCACGAGACCGATGGGAACGCCTGCAATGAGCACGGCCAGGGTGGTAAATACGGCCCTGAAAACACTTTCGCCGGGATGATGGCGCAGGGCTGTAGTGGCATTGATGTGCGGATCAGTGTGATGCACGATGTGAAACTTCCACATCCATTTCACTTTGTGTTCAATGAGATGAATAAGGTAAGCACCGATGAGGTCGAGCAACATGAAACCCAAAAGCAGATGCAGCCAGTAGGGCAGTTTCACGAGATATAGAATACCGAAATGTCGTTGGGTGGTGAAATCGCTCGCTTTCACAAGCAACACGGCAAACAGGAAATTCACGATTACGGTGGTGAGCGTGAAGAACAGATTAATGAGCGTGTGACCGGTACGGAACTTATCATTCTTGAAGAGCGGGATCATACTCTCGAACATCCACATCAGAACAAATCCTGATGCAATGATCACCGTACGCAGGTAAGATGGAATGGTGGAAAAGAATTCGATGATCATAAGTTCGGCGCAAGCCGTTAGGCAGCCGCTGATACAAAACTGTGTTACAATTGCCGGAAATCAAAATGGCAGTGAGCTATTGCCAATCACGGGGCAAATCCAGTTGTTCCCGCAAGGGTCGGTCTGCGTTGGAATGGTGCTGCCAATAACTGCTCATGATGCTTCGATCGAGAGCAGCAGTGGTTTCCAGCACCTTGCCGTCAAAGCCGGCAAACTTCTCTGACCAGCCGGTGATCTGAAACGGAAAATCTTTAGAGAATTCTATCACCAGTGAATGATCCGGCTGATCATATTGAATGACGTATCTGAAATGATCGCCACTTTTTTCAAGCGAGAGGGTCGCTGGCTGTGGCTTGGGAGAAATGTGAGTCATTCGTGTATATAAACTCCCGGGCAGCACCAGCTGTTTCCCTTGCGGCAACCGGTTGGGATCAATGCGGATGAGATTCCATAGTTCATCTTCCAGATAACAGTTTGTAAAAGTGATTTTCTGATCCCCCTCATTCTCGAAGTATGAAAACCACTGCATCTCAAAGTCATCGTTGCGGCGGTTGATTTGAGTGAATGTGTTACCGCACCATTCCTGAACTGAGGCAGTGACTTTTACGGCATGCGGATCGTTGGCAATGTCCACCGGTGAAAAGGCAGACATCATCATGGAGTAGGGGTATATGCCGGTCACGAATTTTTTAGTGAGATTCAGTTTCAGAACCGGCAACTTGTCATTGCCGGCGTTTTCAGGGTGGTCGAGCTTCACCTGCTTTGATTTGGAAATATCCTCTGTCACAAAAATCAAAACCGCCGTACCGTCGTGAATTTCACCATAGCGCGCCTGCCTGAGTTTGTATGAATTGATCTCTGCTTTGCCGGCGTACCAGTAATTTTTGAATTGATCAGAAACAACGGACGATTGAACTTCTGTCAAAAGAGAATCGCTTGATGAGAACGATTCATGTGCTCCGGCATTTTCACTGCAGCTGTTAATAGTGGTAGCGGAAACAAGTAGTATCCAACTGTTAAGCAAAACAACTATTCCCTTCATGAATGAAAGTTTAGTGAAGAATAACCTCTCAAAGAATCAGTTGGTTCAGTGAAAAACCAGGTTGAGCAATTATTGATTTCCGGGCACGCCGTTATAAATCTTCCGGTAATACTCATCAGCCATTCGCCCCGATTCAAATTGGGGCATCACATCTTTCATGCTTTGCTTCATAATACGCAGCCATGCCGCCGGTTTCTTATAATACATTGGTATGATTTTGCGCTCCAGCAAGTCAAAGAGGTTCTGCGTATCGTGCACATCCTGCATGAGGGCGGTTTCTTCCTGATCCACGGGTGGAATCACGAAGCAGTTTTTTTCATTGGCAAATTCAGGAATCCAACCGTCAAGGGTGGACAGGTTGATGGCGCCGTTCATGGCTGCCGTCATTCCGCTGGTACCTGAGGCCTCGCGCGGCACCCGCGGCGTATTCAGCCAAAGATCAGCGCCGGCCTTGAGCTTCTTTGAGAGTTTCAGCTCATAACCCACCAGCACCGCCATATTCTTGTACTTTTTAGAAAGATGCACCAGCTTGTTAAAAGTTGAGATGGCTCCGTAATCACTCGGATATGGTTTGCCTGCCCAAATGATCTGCACCGGCATCTCGGTGCGGTTCATCAGCGCATCAAAACGGTCTTCATCGGTCGTGAGTAAATCCGCCCGCTTGTATCCCGCAAAGCGGCGGGCCCATACAATAGTGAGCACATCAGAATCAAAGATCTTTCCCGTTTGATCGGCCACAGTTTCAAACAAACGCTGCTTCAGGTATTTCTTGCGGTGAACAAGCAGCTTCAGCCGGTTCTTGTAGAGGCAGTCGTACATAACATGGTCCATCCAGTACGGGCCGTTCTGCGCATTAGTGATAGCATCAATGGAACATATGTCGCCGTACTTGCTCCACATTTCCCTGGCTACGTACCCGTGTAACTGTGATACACCGTTTGCAGCGTGTGACAGGCGAAGCGCTGCGAGTGAGTGATCAAAAACATCACCGGACATATTGGTAAGGGCCTGTGCTTCTTCCAGCTTCAGTCCGCAGAAATATCCCATTTTATGCAGCAGGTGAATGTCATGTTTTTCATTGCCCGCCTCTTCCGGCGTATGGGTAGTGAACACCAACCGTTTTTTGATTTCCGCTGCGCTCTTATATTTCTGATAGAGGTACATGGCCGCAGAAAAACCGTGTGCTTCATTAAGATGGTACACCTCGGCATTGTAGCCCAGGTAATCGAGCAACTTCGCCCCGCCGATGCCAAGCAATACATACTGAGCCACCTTGGCTGAAATATCAGCATCGTAAAGATGATGGGTGATGGATTGCGCGAGGTAATCGTTTTCAGGAATATCAGTGGTTAGCAGGAAAATGGGAACTGAATGAAAATATTTCGGCGCCAGATATTTCGCCGTAACCCATACGGGATGATGATTGATTTCAATCGTGAACCGGATGTTGGTGTCTTCGAGGAAGGAATAATTTTTTTCAAGAAACAACACATCCATAGATTGGTCCTGCTTGCGTATCTGGTCGTAGTAGCCGTATTTCCAGAGGATACCGATTCCGATGACGTTCTGATGTTTTTCAAATGCACTCCTCATGTGCGACCCGGCGAGGAAACCGAGGCCCCCGCTGTATGTCTTCAGGGACTGATCAATGGCAAATTCCATGGAAAAATAGGCGACGCGTTTGCGATACTCGGGCGCGTATTCATAGGGGTGCTTATACTTTGTTTCAAAAAGGTTCATGCTCGCTTTTTTGCGGGCGCTAAAATAGAAGAATTGAACTCAAAGTGTAAGGCGGACACTATGGGTAAAGCCGCTTCGCAATCATTCTTCATGTTTCTTTGCAGGAAGCGGACATGAGAAGAATAACGGCCGATTGGATTTACCCTGCCTCTGCACCGCCGTTGCGGCACGGGGTGGTCGTCATGGATGATCACGGGCAGATCATTGATTTGAAAACACGGGCGGAATTTGATGCAGCAGAACTCGAATTCCACCATGGCATACTGTGCCCCGGTTTCATTAACGCGCATTGTCATCTCGAGCTCAGCCACCTGAAAGGAAAAATAAACGAGCACACCGGGTTGACCGGCTTTATCAGTGAATTCATTCAGAAGCGAAACGAATTTCCGGATCAGGCAGAGCAGTTCATCCGCCTTGCCGATGAAGAGATGATTGCAGCCGGAATTGTGGCAGTCGGTGATATCAGCAACACCGACATTTCATTCCTTCAAAAATCCCGAAGCAGTATCCGCTATCACACATTTATTGAATGCTTCGGGCTGATTGCTGGAAAAGCAAATGAATACTTCACCGCGTCAAAGGATGTTTTTGACGAGGCCATGCTGTACCGGCTGATGGCCTCCATTACACCGCATGCTCCGTATTCGGTAACCGATGAATTGTTCGAAGCTATTTTTTCTTTCCGGCAAAATGCGCCGGCTGCTTTCAGTTACCATAATCAAGAGTCAGATGAAGAAAACAAATGGAGTCGCGGTGAATCCAGCCGGTTTGATGATTTTTATGCAAAACTGAATTTGCCTGCCATCCGCCGCTATGGTGAAAGTTCAATGAAGGCGAATGCTCCTTTCTTTCCGAAGAATAGCCGTGTGTTGTTCGTGCATAACACGTATTCATCAGCGGCCGATTTTCAGTTTGCCACGGACGAAATCGGGCAAGGAGTTTTTTTCTGTACGTGTCCCCGGGCCAATCTGTATATAGAAAACCGGTTGCCTGATTATTCTTTCTGGAAAAAGTATCCGGATCGAATCTGCATAGGCACTGACAGTTATGCATCCAATCACCAGCTATCCATACTCGAAGAGATGAAGACGATTCAAACAAATGATCGTTCGGTTACACTGGAAGAACTCATCCGCTGGTCCACACGGAACGGTGCGGATTTCTTTGGTTGGCAAAACGCGCTGGGAACTTTAGAGCCCGGCAAAACACCCGGCATCAACCTGATTACCGGTGTTGATCCTGAATTTCAGCAACTGACGGCAGCAAGCCGCGTGAAGCGGCTGGTATAACCGGTAACAGCCGACAGATTTTTTTTCATATTTCAAAACTTTCACCCAATATCTCTGTTTCCTTTTCGTCGCAGGAAATACCGGGTTGGTCGAAGGATCAGAAAGCGCAGCCAAAAAATCGGATGGAAACGTTGGAAATAAAAAGTGTTTCCATAGTTTTGCGCCCGATTTCGCTAACCGCAGACAATCATGCCCGGAAGATTGTTTGAAGGAAAAAACCTTGTTGAAAATCCCGGCTTAAATATGTCATGAACGAAAACGGAACCGATACCAGGCAAAGAATACTTCAAGCGGCTCAGGAGCTGTTTTTCAGTTATGGCATCAGGAGCATAACTATGGATGACATAGCGCGGCATCTCTCCATTTCCAAAAAAACACTCTATCGCTTTTTTGAAGACAAGCACCAGATTGTGGATACCCTCACCCGGTTTGAAATATCGGATAGCGTGCGATGTTCACTTGATATTGCCCGGCAGGCCAAGGATCCCATTGATGAGATCCTGCAGTCTATGGAATATATGACGAAGAAATTGGCCGGCTGGCATCCAAGCATGGTGTACGACCTGCAGAAATACCATCCTAAGTCGTGGGATGAATTCAGGAAGTTTTCGGAAGAGCACATGCTCAATGCCGTGATACGCAACCTGAAGAAAGGTATCCGGCAGGGGCTTTATCGCAATGATATCAACGTGCCGGTGCTTGCCCGCCTTCGTATCGAACAGGTTTCACTGGCTATGAACCCGCATGTGTTTCCACCCACCAAGTTTGAGCTGCGCAAGGTGGAGATGGAATTGCTGAATCATTTTCTCCAGGGCATTCTAACCCTTAAAGGGCGAAAGTTGCTGGATCAACATGAAGTGAAATACAAATCCAAAAAACAAAAGAACGTAGCATGAAAACATTTTTAATGGCGGCGGCATTTTCGCTGGCGGGTTTGGCAGCCCGTAGTCAAACACCTCCGGCAGATACGGTGCGCATGAACCTTCAGCAATGTATTGATTATGCGTTGGTGCATCAAACGGACGTAAAGAATGTCCGGCTCGATGCAGAAAGTTCACACCGCCAGTCGCAGGAATATACCGGCATCGCCTTTCCGCAAGTGAGCGGAAGTTTTGACTTTGCCGACTACCTGAAGCTGCCTACTTCGTTGATACCGGCTGAATTTTTCGGCGGTGAACCGGGGACGTATGTTCCGTTGCAGTTCGGCACTCAATACAATGGTACCGCACAGGTCACGCTTTCGCAGCTGATTGTTGATGGAAGGTATTTTCTGGGACTGAAGGCCACGCGTGCCTTGTCTGATCTTGCCGAAAAGAATGTGCAGGCGACAGAAATCCAAACCACTGAAGCCGTCATGAAAGCATACCTCGCATCCGTAATCACCACGGCGAGAGTTGATCAGCTTTATACAAATGTGGCCAGTTTTAAGAAGACCTATGATGATACCAAGGCGCTGTACAAAAGTGGTTTTGTGGAAAAGGTGGATCTGGATCGCCTGGCCGTGAGTTACAATAACCTGCTTACCGAGCAGGAGAAATTCACCAAACTCAGCACACTCAGCATGTACCTTTTAAAATTTCAGATGGGTATGCCGGTGGATCAGCCGTTGGTGCTGATGGATTCCATACGCGAGGCGGATTTCACATCCATTTTGCAAAATGCGGCGACTCCTGATATCAATAACCGCATCGAATACCAGATGCTGCTTAACACCAAAGCGCTGCGCGAAATGAATGTGAAGCGCTACAAGATGGGATACATCCCCACTTTGTACGGTATTGGCAGCATCAGCTATCAGGCGCAGGTGAATGAGTTTGACCTCATTCCTTCCAGCCAATGGTATAACACGGCTTTCCTGGGATTCTCACTCAATGTGCCCATTTTCGATGGATTGCAGAAAGCACGGCAGATTCAGCAGGCCAAACTGGATCTTAAGAAAACCGAGAACGACATTTTCAATTTCACCAACGTGATGAATCTTCAGGTGAACAATGCGAAAACCAACATGCAAAATGCCATCGCTTCCCTGGATGCACAACGCAGCAACCTTGATCTCGCGCAGGAGATCGTGACCATCAGCCGCAAGAAATTTCAACTGGGCGCAGGCAGCAGTCTGGAAGTTACGGATGCGGAAACTTCATTGAAAGACGCGCAAACCAATTACCTCAATGCCCTGTATGATGCCTGGGTGGCCCGCATCGAACTGGAAAAATCTTTGGGAACACTTAATAAATAATCACTCGAAACACATTCCTAAAATAATCTCTTATGAAAAAGTTGTTATTGATCTCCGCGATGGTTTCCTTCCTTGCTGCCTGCAGCCATTCCGGCGCCGGCGACAAACAAGCAGAGCTTGACAGTCTGAAAAAGCAGCGGCAGGAAATTGATGACCGTATTAAGAAACTGGAATCGGAAATTGGAACCAAGCCGGGTACTGCCAGTGAAAAAGCCCAACTCGTGGCTGTGGCTGAAGTGCAGCCCACATTGTTTGAGCACTACATCGAGATTCAGGGTAAGGTGGATGCAGAAGAGAACGTTACAGTAACTCCGCAAATGCCCGGCACCATTGAAAAGGTGAATGTGGTTGTAGGCCAGAATGTGAAAAAAGGCCAGGTGCTTGCCCAGGTGGATGGAGCTACCATTCAGGCACAGATTGATGCATTGGAAAAAAATCTCGAATTGGCAACCACGCTTTATGAAAAGCAGAAGTCACTCTGGGAACAGAACATCGGCACCGAAGTGCAGTACCTGCAATCAAAGAATCAAAAGGAGTCGCTGGAGAAGCAACTCAATACACTCAAACAGCAGTTTGAACTCACCAAACTCATTTCGCCTATCAACGGAGTGGTGGATGCCGTAGATGTCAAAGTGGGGCAGATGGGTTCACCGGGCCTGGCCGGCATCAGGGTGGTGAATTCAAGTAACCTGAAAGTGAAAGGCGAAGTCTCGGAAAATTATTCGCTGCAGGTGCATGAAGGCGACAAAGTGGTGATTCTTTTCCCCGATTTGAATAAAGAAGTGGAATCAAAAATCTCTTATTCCAGCAAGGTGATTAATCCGCAGTCGAGATCATTCACCATTGAAGCCAAGTTGCCGGGGCAGGAAGGATACAAGCCAAACATGATTGCTGTGGTTAAAATTCTGGATTACGAAAAGAAAGATGCCATGGTGGCTGAGGTGAATCACATACAGAAATCAGGCGACGGCCAATACATCTATGTGGCGGCGGAAGAAAATGGAAGAAATATTGCCAGGCGCCAACCGGTTACCGTTGGGAAAATTTACGGAGGCATTGCTGAGATCACTTCCGGATTAAAAGCAGGAGACAAAGTAATCACGGTTGGTTACCAGGATATCGTGGCGGGGCAACCGGTCCAATACTAATGAATAATCATGCTGAATAAAACTATTGATTAAGTCGGAACCGTTAGGGGATTAGGAGCTCAATCAGGCAGGTGATGAGGAAACACGGTGCTGACCACACAAACCCAATCAAATGAAAAACGTATTCAAAGAATTTAAACCGAGCAGTTGGGCGATTGACAATCGCACAACCGTATTTATCGTTGCGGCCATGCTCACCATCATGGGCATCAAGGCCTACAATGATTTACCGAAAGAGTTGTTTCCGGATGTCACGCTTCCCACGATTTACGTCTCCACTATTTATCCCGGTTCGGCACCGGCTGATATCGAGAACCTGATCACCAAGCCGATTGAAAAGGAAATCGGTTCCCTTAATGGCGTCAATAAAATCACGAGCAGTTCCGTGCAGGATTTTTCTTCCATCCAGGTGGAATTTGTTTCAGGAACCAGCATTGACGATGCCAATCAAAAAGTGAAGGATGCCACCGACAAAGCCAAACCCAATCTCCCGAGCGACCTCGATCCTACCTGGGGACCCAATGTGGCCAAGGTGGAGTTTTCGCAAATCCCCATCATGCAGGTGAACGTGAGCGGTGATTATGATTTGGGCACGTTGAAGAAATACGCTGACCGGCTCAAGGATATGATTGAAGATGTGCCCGAAATAAGCAAGGTGGACATCATCGGTGCGCCGGAACGTGAAATTCAAATCAACATGGACATGTACCGCATGCAGGCGGCGCAACTTTCCATGTACGATGTGTACTCAGCCATCAGCAGTGAGAACCGCGTGGTATCAGGCGGCACCATCAAACTGGGCGACACACGCCGAACCATCACCGTAACCGGTGAATTCAGGAATGTGGACCAGATCCGCAATCTCATCGTCAACAATGCCCAGAACAAACCACTCTACCTGAAAGATATGGCCGAGGTGATTGACACTTTCAAAGATCAGGAGAGTTTCGCCCGGCTGGATCAGAAGAAAGTGATCACACTCAATGTAATCAAGAAGAGCGGCGCGAACCTGATCAAAGCTTCCGACAATATTCATGCGCTCCTTGATAAAGTGAAGGGCAGGGATGTGCCCACGGATGTGGAACTTACCGTTACCGGTGACACATCATCAACTACACGCACGCAGGTATCAGACCTCATTAATACCATCATTATCGGTTTCATCCTGGTTACACTCGTGCTGATGTTTTTCATGGGAGCCACGGATGCCATGTTCGTCGGGCTGTCAGTACCGCTTTCCATGTTCATCGCATTTATCGTACTCAGTTTTAGCGGTTGGTCCATGAACGTGATTGTGCTCTTCGCTTTTCTGCTGGGGCTGGGGATTGTAGTGGATGATGCGATTGTGGTGATTGAAAACACACACCGGCTATTCGGGAACGGAAAAATTCCGATTAAGGTGGCCGCCAAGCGCGCGGCGGGCGAAGTATTTGTGCCGGTGTTGGCGGGAACCATGACCACGCTGGCGCCATTCTTCCCGCTTTTGTTTTGGCCGGGGGTGATTGGCTCGTTCATGCACGGCTTACCCGTTACGCTCATCCTTACACTGACGGCTTCATTGCTGGTGGCATATCTCTTCAACCCGGTGTTTGCCGCCACCTTCATGCGGCCGCATAAGGAGCATGAAGCACCCAACCGCCGGAAGCAACTTCGCTGGTCACTCATTTTTATTGCCGGCGGTGTGCTCTTTGATTTGGCCGGCTGGCTGGTGTTAGGCAATCTGTTAATTACCTGCGTGGGCCTGTTCTGGTTGTATCAGTTGGTGCTGTTCCGCTGGGTGCGCTGGTTCCAGGAAAAATTCTGGCCGGCATTTCAGAAACGTTACGCTAATTTTTTGCGATGGACTCTGAAGCACCCGGTGATTTTGTTTTCTTCTATTGTCGGAACACTGGTACTCGCTGTGTTTCTGATGATGGTTCAGAAGAATGGAGTGGAGCAATTTCCTTCCGGTGATCCGAATTTTATTTTTACCTACATCGTGATGCCTTCGGGAACTGATCAGGAAACGACTGACTCAGTGACAAGGGAAGTGGAGTCAAGAATTTACAAGGTGATCGGAAAGAATAATCCCATTGTAAAATCAGTGATTTCCAACGTAGCCATTGGGGCAGCAGAAGATCAGTTTGATCAGAGTGTGAGCACCAATAAAGGAAAGGTGGCTGTTGCATTCGTGGAACCCACCATTCGCCGAAACCGGCTTTCAGAACCGTATGTGGCCCAAATCCGTGATGCCGTGAAAGGAATTCCCGGCGCGCAAATCAGCGTGGGTGTGGATCAGAACGGTCCGCCACAGGGCAAGCCCATCAACATTGAACTTTCGGGCGATGATTTCAATGAACTTATTACCACCACCAATAGCATCAAGCGGTTTCTAGATTCACTGAACATTGCGGGTATTGAAGAACTTAAGATGGATTTGCAGATCAACAAACCGGAGATTTCCATTGATCTCGATCGGGAGCGGATGAACCGCGAAGGCATCACCACCCAGCAGGCAGGGTTCGAAATCCGCAATGCCGTATACGGGTGGGAAGCTTCCAAATACAAAGAAGGCAATGATGACTTCCCGATTGTGATCCGATATAGTCCCGAGCAACGGAAAAATATTGATCAACTGAAAGATCTCAAGATCACCTACCGCGATCAAACCAACGGACAGGTGAGGCAAATCCCGCTCAGCGCATTCGCATCGGTTGAATATTCCACCACCTATTCCGGTATCAAACGCATTGATCAGAAGCGCGTGATTACTCTTTCTTCCAACCTGCTCAGCGGCTATGAGAGTCAGCAGCCGGTGATAATGGCGCAGGTGACAAAGGCGCTGGAGAATTACAAGACGCCTGAAGGTGTCACCATCGGTTACACGGGCGCCAGCCAGGATATGCAGGAGACCATCAACTTCCTCAGCGTCGCCGGGTTGGTTTCCTTGTTCCTTATCATCATTATCCTCGTATCGCAGTTTAATTCCGTGTCCAAGCCACTCATCATTTTTGCAGAAGTTTTCTTCAGCATCATTGGGGTATTGCTGGGCTATGGAATTTCGGGATTGACATTCTCCGTGGTTATGACCGGTGTTGGAATCATCGCCTTGCTGGGTATTGTGGTGAGGAACGGAATTCTGCTCGTCGAGTTTACTGATGTGCTCATTGATCAGGGAATGGATATCAGGGAAGCCGTGGTGGAAGCAGCGAGGATTCGTATGACACCGGTAGTGCTTACAGCAACTGCAACTATCCTGGGTATGATACCGTTGGCCGTTGGCCTCAATATTAATTTCTACGGACTGTTCACGGCCTTCAAGCCCGACATCTGGCTCGGTGGTGAAAACGTAGTCTTCTGGGGTCCTCTGGCATGGACGATTGTTTTTGGTTTAAGCTATGCCACATTCATTACCCTGTTGGTGGTTCCGGTTATGTACCTGTTGAATGAAAGATTCAAATCCTGGGTATTCCACCTGGTGGGCATTCGCCGGAAAGAGAAAGAACATGCTACTGCCGGTTCACATACAGTCGCCATGATGGACAAAGATGGCATCTGATCCATGCTGAAAGTTTTACTGGAGTGTAAAGAGACCGGGCTGAATTCCGGTCTCTTTTTTTTTGAATTGAAGTAATTTGCATCATCATATTCCGATGAAACCGAAACTGAGTCTCATGCTGCTGCTGTTGGTGATAAACAGGGCATTCGCCCAGTACAACATTCAATTCCGCGACATCACATTATCACAGGCAGTAGAGTTATCAGCAAAAGAAAACAAGCCGGTGTTCTTCATGGGTTTTGCTAACTGGTGCCAGCACTGCAAGAACATGAAGGAAACCGTGTTTACTGATTCATCGGTAGCCACATTTTACAATGAGCATTTTATCTGCATTCACCAGGATATGGAAGAGGGAGCGGGTCCTTCATTGAAAGATCGTTTCGGCGTTCGGGCATTCCCCGCCTTTGTTTTTCTGGACGGCACCGGCGCGCGCATTTACCAGGTGGTGGGTGAGTTGGATAAAAAAGATTGCCTGTTCATGGCAAGCAATGCGCTGAATCCGCAGAAGCATCTCAATTACCTGCAGGATCAGTTTGATCAGAATCCGGGCGATACAGCCCGCGCTGTTCCCTTGCTGCAGGCGCTCAACCGCGCCCAGTTGCCCACGCAGGAAATCGCACAGAAATTTTTCGCTGCTAAAAGTGAAAAGGAAATGCTGAATTATCCTTGCTGGCGGGTGCTAAACATGGGCGTGTCAGACATTACCTCCAAAGAGTTTCAGTTCATCGTGGATCACCAGAAAGAATACGGCGAACTGGTTTCGCCGCAGCGGGTGCAACGGAAAATTTTCCGCACCACGGCTTACAATTTTGAGCAACCCGTAAACAATAACGACACGGTGCGCTACCGCCAACTGAAAAAAGTGGCAGTGAATTTCCAC
>JAFDYS010000023.1:0-103051 GCA_018267315.1 Bacteroidota bacterium
GGCACTGACTTTTACATAGCTGTTTTCAAAAAAGGAATGACGAACCTGCAGTACGCTACCTACTTCGGAGGCAACACGGCACCTGATCAGGCGCCCGAGCATGTGGATGGCGGCACCAGCCGGTTTGATAAGAATGGCGTCATCTATCAGGCCATATGCGGTGGTTGCGGCGGCTATTCCACCGTGCCCACTACAGCCGGGGCGTGGAGTCAAACAAATAACTCCACCAACTGCAATGAAGTGGGAGTGAAGCTTGAAGTGAATCTGTTTGTTGTTTCAGCAGCACTGCAAGCCGATCCCGTTGCAACCGGATGCAAGCCACTTAATGTAAACTTCACGAATCTGAGTTTGAATGCCACGCAATATTTCTGGGATTTCGGAGACGGGTTTACATCAACTGCTGTGAATCCTGTTCACTTGTATACTGATACCGGAACGTTCCAGGTGATGCTCATAGCTTCCGATCCGGATGCCTGCGTACCCATTGACACGGCCTTTACAACCGTGATTGTCTTTAACACCATCGTGGATGCGGACACACTCTTTACGGTGACTGATTTTTGCGATTCAATTAAAGTGGTGGGTTCGGCCAATTCCGCCAACATCACTACTTCATTCTCCTGGGATTTTGGTGATGGAACCACAGCCACCGGCCCCAATGCGTCCCATACCTACACAACGCCGGGCATTTACGTGATCACCATGATTGCCAACGATCCCACTACATGTGTGCCGCTCGACACCTTCACCAAACTGATTGACTTTTCGCATGTAGTGATTGGTAAAATTTCAAAAACGGAATACTTCGGATGCCCGCCGCTCACGGTTGATTTTCAATATACCGGTTACGGAGGCGTGACATGGATATGGGATTTCGGCGACGGCAGTTTTTCTGCTGATCAAAATCCTTCGCACACCTACAACAATCCCGGAACCTATTACGGCAGCATGATTGTAACCGATCCTTCCGCCTGCGATCCCACGGATACGATTGACTTCACTGTTACCGTTTTCGATTATCCGCCGGAGGCATTGTTTACTGCAAGCCCTACGGTGGTCATAGATTACAATTCAGAAATTCACTTTTCCAATCAATCGGTCGGTGCTACATTCTACTATTGGGATTTCGGTGATGGTGATACCAGCACGGCTGTGAACCCTGTTCACACGTATTTGCTCAGCGGCGATTACCTCGCATGTCTTTCGGCATATAATGATGGCGGCTGCCCTGATGAATACTGTATTCAATTGCATGTGGAATTGATACCTGCCATCGGTGTTCCCAATGCATTTTCACCTAACGGCGATGGTGAGAATGATGTGTTGTATGTGAAAGGTCAGGATGTGAAGAACATGGATTTTAAAGTATTTAACCGCTGGGGTGAACTGGTGTTTGAAACGAATGACATCAATAAGGGATGGGACGGAGTTTATAAAGGTGTGGCGCAGGAAATGGAAGTGTATGTGTGGACACTGAGTGTAACCTTCGGCAACGGCAAAGCAGCGACGAAGAAAGGAAATGTGACGCTGCTGAGATAGAATAAGGTTTCAAGTTATGAGTTTTGAGTTTCGGGTTTTGTAATAATGAAGATCCTAGGACATACAGCATTTTCGTTTGCGATGCTTATCGCATCTTATGTGCATGCACAGGATATTCATTTCTCTCAATACTACAGCGCGCCGCTCACGATCAATCCGGCACTTACGGGTGGATTTGCCGGCGACTACCGGGCCGGAGTGAATTACCGCTCGCAGTGGGTGAGTGTGACAGTGCCCTATCGCACGTTTGATATCTATGGCGATTTGAATCTCGGCCGCCGCTTCCTCGCGCGCAACTTTTGGTCCATTGGTGCGAATCTGATTGCTGACCGCGCGGGAGATGGTGACCTTTCCGTCACGAAGTTTCTTGCATCAGGGGCTTATCATTTTATTCTTGATCAGGGAAAGAATCATGATCTCTCTTTCGGCCTGCAGGCGGGCTGGGTACAGAAGTCGGTTGACTTTTCGAAATTCTACTTCGACAACCAATGGAGCGATGTGGGCTTCGATACCGGCTTGCCCACCGGGGAGAATTTTATCAAAGGAAGTTTTGGCTTTGTGGATGTAGCAGCAGGAGTGTCTTATGCTTATTCGGGGCCAAAGCGATTTGCAGCCCATGCAGGGTTGAGCATCCATCATATCAACCGTCCTACAGATTCCTTTTACGGAAGTGATAACCGCCTTGGCATGCGACCCGTATTTAATGCCGGCATCTCATATAAACTTTCCGATGTTATCACGGTGTCGCCGAGCATATTTTACCAGTCACAGAAAAAGGCGCATGAATTTCTTGCCGGCGGAATGATCAGGTACAGTTTGAAAGGAAGTGATGATCCGTACGTAACCACAGGAAACATTTACGCAGGATTGTACGGCCGCTTCGGCGATGCCTTCATTCCCGTGATCGGTTATGAATACCGCAACTGGCGGCTTTTGATGAACTATGATGTAAATACGTCGGCACTGAAGCCGGCTACGAACGGACAGGGCGCATTTGAGATTTCACTCGTATTTACCGGCACCTCAAAGAAGAATCAGGGTGTGCGCATTGACCTGCCGTGTCCGAGATTTTAGACTTGAAGATCGAATGCACCGCGTTTTTCTCTCGCTATGTTTTCTTTTATTGATGGGTGCCTGTCAATCTTCTTCTACAAAAAGAAGCGTCCATTCTCCTGTATCGAAAGCCCGCACGGGAATGAGTTACATTGAAGTGCTCGACAGTGTGGGAGTGCCTGATACGGTGTTACACCGCGGCGTGGTGATGGATGAATTCGGGAGCCAGACCAAGACCGATGAATGGTATTACGGAGATAATCAAATGATCCTGATGGTGAATGATACGGTGAATGCCATTGATCTTCATGTTCGCGAAACACAGAAGCGCATTCAGTATATCATTGATTCTGCAAAAGCTATTGAGCGTAATCCATAATGATGTCGCTGTATTGAAGCGATCAGTGTTCATTTGAATTAACAGTGGTTGCCGGCTCCACCTGATTCTGAATAACACAAAGTGCTTAGATGAGCACAGAGTGCGAATCGCTGTTACCTTCGGAACAGAATGACGTTTCAGTTTCGTGCGCATCATCCTTCCGCTTACTTCCGCTTTGCGCTGATATTATTTTGTCTCATTGCCCTCAACATCACCGGAATTGCACTCTTGTATCCAAAGTTCACCATGGCCAATGAAGCGGCCATCAAAAGTGTGATACTGATCCTGCCCTGGATGGTTGTATTGCTGCTTCCCTCTGTCATCCTGGCCATTCTGATTTACCGGTCATTCGTGAAGACGTATCAACTCACCTTTACCGAAAACCCTGACGATCATCCAAAGCTAACCGTTGAGCGGCTGGGCAGGAGAGGAAAGACAACACTGAGAAAAGATTTTTATGCGGCAGAAATTATTGAAGCCCGCATCGTGGATTTTGAAGACAATCACTACTGCAATTTCCGTTTCAGGGAAGGGAAATTTGATTTGGTGATACACCGCGACAGCGGCGACTTTGAAAACTTTCTGAATGCACTGGCAGCGGTTGCTCCTGATGTAATTAAGATCGCGGATTAGTTCTTTGCGTGTTCGAGGGTGTTCACCAGCGTAAGCAACTTCGCGATTTCTTCTTCAATCGTCTGCGACCTGTCTTTTGCATACCACTTGTGCAGTTCTTCTTTGAACAACGGCGCCGTGCGCGGGTCTGATTTCAGTTGCAGCACCAGCTGCTGAGCTGTTTCCGGCCGTGGTCCCCAGGTGGCCAGCACGTTGAATGATTCATCCATGCAAATCAGTTTGGGAACGGATCGGGTTCCGTTTGAAAGAAAGGCATCCATCAATTGAGGGTTCTCATCACGAAGTATTGATTTCATCTGAATTTTCCCATTCGATACTTCGGCGATCTTTTGCAGTGCCGGAAGAATCTGTGCCGAATCGCCGCACCAGCCCTCACTGATCACCAGCCATTTCAATGGCATGCGTAGTTCATCAAGTGCCTGCTGTAGATGCGGCGTAAGCGTGAATGTTTTCTCAACCCGGTTCATGCGGGCCACGTTCAGCTTGGTTGCATTGATGCGTTCCTCGGTCTGCTCGAAGCCCGTTGTCTTATTCATGATGGAAAGTGATTCCACGAGCCCGCGGTATAAGGAATAGGGTAGCGCCAGCTTCCAGAAATTTTCCAGTGCCATGCTTTTTACCAGTGAAGTTTTCAGTTCGGTTGACATGATCGGTTGATTTTCGTTTGACATGAAATACAACAGCAAATCACCGGCTGAGTTGCAATATGTTGCATGATTGATCTCAGGCAAGGAGATGACAATCCTCAGTAAAATGAAAAGCGCCCGGCAACTTTTACCGGGCGCAGTGAAAAAAGATAACGATACACGATTGCGTTACGATCCGCACATGAGGCAGTTTCCGTTTTCATCGAGTATGCAGGCAGCACCTTCCTGATACTCCTGCACATCGGGAGTTACATCGTTGGTTTTAGCGGTGGTTTCCGCTTCACCCGATGCCTTTGTAGTATGGTAGGCCGGCACATCTTCAGCCACTGCCACCGGTGCAGTTGCTTTACCCGCTGCTTCCGGTTGCACGGTATGCTCTTTCTCAACGGTAAACTTCACCGCATCTGTTGCGGCTTTGGTGCGCAGGTAATACATGCCGGTCTTCAATCCTTTCTCCCATGCATAAAAGTGCATAGAGGTAATGCGTGATAAGGTCGGGTTCTCCATAAACAAATTTAGTGACTGCGACTGATCAATGAATGCGCCGCGGTCGGCAGCCATGTCAATGATCACTTTCTGTTTGATTTCCCAAACCGTTTTGTAGAGGTCTTTGATCTCCTGAGGAATCTCGGCGATGTTTTGAATGGAACCATTGGCAGCAATAATCTTTTGTTTGAGCGCATTGTTCCAGATGCCGAGTTTAACGAGGTCTTTCAACAGGTGCTTGTTCACCACGATAAATTCACCGCTGAGGGTTCTGCGGGTATAGATGTTCGAAGTATAAGGTTCGAAACATTCGTTGTTACCGAGAATCTGCGAAGTGGATGCAGTGGGCATGGGGGCGAGAAGCAGTGAATTGCGGACGCCGTGTTTCATCACTTCCGCGCGAAGCGCCTCCCAATCCCAGCGGGTTGAAGGTTTCACATTCCACATATCGAACTGGAAAATTCCTTTTGACATGGGTGAACCGGGGAAGGTTTCATACGGTCCGTCAGCTTTAGCTGCTTCCATGGAAGCCATTACTGCGGCGAAGTAGATGGTTTCGAAAATGTCACGGTTGAGTTTTCGTGCCGGGTCTGAATCAAACGGAAGGCGCAGCATAATAAAGGCATCCGCCAATCCCTGCACCCCGATACCGATGGGGCGGTGGCGCATGTTGGAGCGGCGCGCTTCTTCGATGGGGTAATAGTTGCGGTCAATGATCTTGTTCAGATTGCGAGTCACCACTTTCGTGATTTCAAACAAACGCTGATGATCGAACTCACCGTCTTTTACAAAATGTGGCAATGCAATGGATGCAAGATTGCACACGGCCACTTCATCGCTTGCCGTGTATTCGATAATCTCCGTGCAGAGGTTGGAGCTGCGGATGGTTCCGAGGTTCTGCTGATTGGATTTTCCGTTGCAGGCATCCTTATACAGCATGTACGGCGTACCGGTTTCTATCTGTGATTCTACGATGGCAAACCACAGTTCCTGTGCACGCACTTTCTTTCGCGCTCTTCCTTCCGCTTCGTATTTTGCATAAAGCGCTTCAAACTCTTCTCCCCACACATCAGCCAATCCGGGCGCTTCATTGGGGCAGAACAAGCTCCACGTTCCGTTTTCTTTCACGCGCTTCATGAATAAGTCAGGAATCCAAAGTGCATAGAAGAGGTCGCGAGCCCGCAGTTCTTCTTTACCGTGATTCTTTTTCAATTCGAGGAACTCAAAAATGTCCGAGTGCCAGGGTTCGAGGTAAATAGCAAAAGATCCTTTGCGTTTTCCTCCGCCCTGATCGACGTAGCGCGCGGTATCATTAAAAACACGAAGCATGGGGATGATGCCGTTCGATGTTCCGTTGGTGCCGCGGATATAACTGCCCGTTGCGCGGATGTTATGAATGGAAAGTCCGATGCCGCCGGCTGATTGCGATATGAGTGCGCAATTCCTGAGTGTGTTGTAAATGCCGTCAATGCTGTCTTCCTTCATGGTGAGCAAAAAGCAGGATGACATTTGCGGTTTGGGTGTGCCCGAATTAAAAAGGGTGGGCGTGGCATGTGTAAACCAGCGCTCACTCATCAGGTTGTAGGTTTCAATTGCGGCCTCAATATCTTCTTTGTGTATGCCAAGAGCCACGCGCATAAACATTTGCTGCGGGCGCTCAGCCACCCGTCCGTCAATGCGGAGCAGGTATGATTTTTCCAGGGTCTTGAATCCAAAGTAGTCGAAGTGATAATCGCGGTCGTAGATAATGGATGAGTCAAGCACATCACTGTTCTTCTCAATGATGTCCATGACGTCTTCAGCAATCATCGGCGCATGTTCGTTGGTTTTTCCGTTCCGGTAGTTATAGAGATCGCGCATGGCCTGCGTGAAACTTTTCTTCGTGTTCTTATGCAGATTGGAAACTGCGATGCGGGAAGCCAGCAGCGCATAATCCGGGTGGCGCACCGTCAGGGTAGCGGCCGTTTCCGCCGCAAGGTTATCCAGCTCGGTGGTGGTAACGCCGTCATAAATTCCTTCAATCACTTTTTTGGCCACCATGATGGGTTCCACATGTTCCGGGTTGAGCCCGTAGCAGAGTTTTTCGATGCGGGCAGTGATCTTGTCGAACTTGATGGATTCGGTGCGGCCGTCGCGCTTGATAACAAACATGATAAATGGGTTTAAGGGTGATACAGATCGTCTTTCCGACTAACCACCGTCTTAAGCATGTGGTTAGTGAGAGAAATCAGAATTCTTCTTCTAATGAAAACACATTGGCGTTGGATGTGTCGGTGCCCTGCTGCTCTTTCTTCATCACGCCGGATTTCTGGTAATCGCCGACGCGCTTTTCGAAGAAATTGGTTTTCCCCTGCAGTGAAATCATTTCCATGAAGTCGAACGGGTTGGTGGCGTTAAACATTTTCGGATAACCCAAAGCGCCAAGCCAGCGGTCGGCCACAAACTCAATGTATTGACTCATCAGTTTTGAATTCATGCCGATCAGATCCACGGGTAATGCATCGGTGATGAATTCTTTTTCAATCTTCACGGCATCGCCGATAATTTCATACACACGCTCTTTGGAAAGTTTGTTTTGGATGTATTTGCTGTAAAGCAGACAGGCGAATTCGCAATGCAGGCCTTCATCGCGCGAAATGAGTTCGTTGGAAAAACTCAGACCCGGCATCAGGCCTCTTTTCTTCAGCCAGAAGATGGAGCAAAAACTGCCGGAGAAGAAGATGCCTTCCACCGCAGCAAAAGCCACGAGTCGTTCAATAAAACTTCCCTGCGAAATCCATCGAAGAGCCCACTCAGCTTTTTTCTTCACGCACTCCACGGTTTCAATGGCATGAAACAGGCGGTCTTTTTCAGCAGGATCTTTTACATACGTATCAATCAGCAGCGCATACGTTTCGCTGTGGATGTTTTCCATCATGATCTGAAATCCATAGAAGCAGCGTGCTTCCGGTATTTGCACCTCTTCCATGAAGTTGGTGGCCAGGTTCTCATTGACGATGCCGTCGCTGGCGGCAAAAAAGGCCAGCACATGCGTGATGAAATGCTTTTCATTCTTGCTTAGTGAATCCCAGTCTTTCAAATCCTGGTACAGGTCAATTTCTTCCGCCGTCCAAAAACTGGCTTCGTGCTTCTTATACATTTCCCATACATCAGGAAATTTGATGGGAAGCACAACAAATCGGTCTTTGTTTTCCCTCAGCAGTATCTCATGGCTTTCTTCCTTCGTGTGTTCAATCATGGTGGTTCAACAGGTTTTGGGGCGACGACTTTTCGGTTCTTCCTTCAGCGGAAGAACGGATATTCATATCAGTTTTCAGTTTGTAATCAGGAAATCACTTCACAAATCCGGGCAAGCAAAATCATTCCATCCTCAGTACAAGATTATTTTTGATCAAACACAATTACAACAAAACTCTTCGAACGTTTTGCACGCAATTATGTGAATTGTCGTGAACCTGTTGGCTTGTTGTGGATATTGAATGAAACATGGGTCTTGCTGCCCATGAAATGAGAAAAGCGTTGTTGTGGAAAAATCTGCTTGATGCTTTGAACTGAATTGTTACGATATGAAAGCAGGGACGCGCGGGGTGATGATTAGCTTTGCAAAAAACTCCATCATGAGCGAAGACAGCAAATCCGGCCGCCACAGTTTTATCCAATTAAATATCGCACTCGACGCGAACCATATTCCCGAAAACATTCAGTGGGAGGCCTCTGACGACGGACAAGGGCTGCATGATGCCAAGGCCATGCTTCTTGGTTTGTGGGATACCAAACAATCGAACGGCATCAGCATTGATCTGTGGACGAAAGAGATGACCATTCCGGAGATGCACATTTTCTTTTACCAGAGTCTCCTGTCCATGTCAGATACCATTGTGCGGGCTACACAAGAACCGGAACTCGGTGAGATGTTTCGGAATTTTGCCACTTCATTCATGAAGAAGGTGAACACAAGCACCTAGTGATATAAATGGACTTCATCAGGGGCACATCAGTTAGCCTGAACCGGTCATACCCTTAAAACACCTGCAGAATTTTCAGGTTATTCACATGCAATGCACATACCTATGAAGGTGTAGTGATGAAAATATTTTAAATTTTTGGAAGTGCTAATGGGGTTATATAAAAAAGAGTAGCTATTATTGTAGTCCCGTTTGAAGAATTCCGGTAGATTGGATGCAGTGTTTATAGCATCCCTACGCGCAGATTCATCAGAGGCGATAAAATTTTTATTGGATCCTGAAAATATGATCTCCCGGCGGGCGTTGGGAGGAAGAAATACAGTGATCAGCTAGCATCTACTGTAAACAGAAAGTCCCGCATTCAGTTCGTTGGCATGGTGCTCGAATCAACGCTGAATGCGGGCTTTCTCTTTCTACTGCTTCAATCAGCTAAAACATCCGGAGGTTTCTTACGGCCGCCTTCTGAAAAAGATTCACCACTTCAGCAGGCAGGAATCTAGGCGTAAAGAAAGCTACCCATTTTAATAATCATAGCCCTTCTTTTTGCGGTTATTCACATTCAATGAACCAAAAAATGGTTCTCCGGGTTTTTCGACAAGGCAGATTAAAAAATTATGAAACTGGAAATAATAAGGAAAGAAGATCAGGTAGATGGTCAATTTAACAACGGCGCCATATTAGAAAAAAGACCGGTGATTTACCAGGGTGAGAAAACACGGCCTTACTCAAACTTATTTTATTGGGCCCATGCATGGAGCGAAAAAGGAAGCACAATCGGCCTGCATCCGCACCAGGGCTTTGAAATTCTTTCATTCGTATTGCGGGGCAGCATTGAGCATTATGATACAAAGAACCGGAACTGGATTCCGCTAAAGGAAGGAAGTGTTCAAATCATCAGAGCCGGTAACGGAATTTCACATGCTGAAAAGCTGAATCCCAATTCCTCCATTTTCCAAATCTGGTTTGATCCTGATCTTTCCAAGACGCTCCGGCTTCCTGCCTCGTACAATGACTATCTGCCGGAATCTTTTGAAGCCACTCAGTTAAGTGGCGAAACCACCACTTTATTCAAAGGGGAGGGCGCACCTATTGAAATGATGACCGAGGGGGTAGTTATTAAACAAATGAAGTTGATGCCGGGGAAACATGTAATTCCCGTGACCGCTGACAAAGTGATTTCTGTTTTCGTGATTGCCGGCAACCTGGTTGTGGAAGGGGAGAAGCTAGCTGACGGCGATTTCTTCAAGGTTCAGGAAGCAGAGTTTCTCCGTCTTTCCTCCATTGATTCGGGTTGGATTTTTATCATCGAATCACCGGTTACACCATCATATCAAACATATGCTTCCATGGACTTGTGATTCATGATGCCGTGAAGTCATCTACAATGCGATTGGATTGAACGGGTTAATTTTATTACCGGTGCAGCAGATAACCGGTGAGGAATGTCTATCTCTCAAAATGTAAAACGGTACGAATCATCTCCATCCTGAGTGACCAGGAGCTTGTGCAGCAATGCCGTAAGGGTGATGCGCGGGCTCAGAAGCAGCTTTATGATCGGTTCGCCGGGCGCATGCTCGGGGTATGCTACCGCTATGCCGGCAACATGCATGAGGCGGAAGATATTTTGCAGGAAGGATTCATCAGGGCATTTGAGCGCCTGAAAGATTTTCGCGGCGATGGTTCACTGGAAGGATGGATCAGGAGAATTATGGTGACATCGGCTCTCAATTTTTTAAAGCGCGAAAGGCGTGTGCGCGAGCAACTCGAAATGGATGCCGCTGAAGAAGAAGTTTCGTCCGGTGATCTCATCAGTCATATCCATACGGATGAACTGATGGCCATTATTCAGGAATTGTCTCCCGGTTACCGGGCTGTGCTCAACCTGTTTGCCATTGAAGGATATTCTCACCGCGAAATTGGCGAGATGCTCGGCATCAGCGAAAGCACATCACGTTCGCAGTACACGCGTGCCCGGCATCTGTTGCAAAAAATGATAGGTGAACATTATTCATACGGTCTCAAACATGAAAGAGCTGAATAACGAAAAGGAATTTGAGCGCCTGCTGAAAAGAAAAGCGGAAGGGTTTGACCTGAAGCCGTCTGATCGCGTTTGGAGCGGAGTGGCTTCCTCACTGCAAAAACGCCGTCGCAGGGGAATCGTTGGATGGACCGTGGCTGCCTTATTCATTGTTGTTGTGGGACCAGCCACTTACTTCATAATGCAAAATGAAAAGGCGACTAATCCGGTTTCCGTTGCCAATGAACAAAAACCGGAATCATCTTCATTGAACGAACGCAATTCAGATGACCGCAGTGCAGGGCAACAGGCACATACGCCTTCTGCCTATGAAAATGTTTCGGCTAACAATGGTCTGACTGAGCAAAAGAAAAATGCGCTTGTCCAAAGGCAGATAGATTATGCTGAAGCAAAGAGTGAGAACGCCTTGCTTTCTGAGTCCATGCAGCAGGAGGCCATAGAACCGCTCTCTTATCGCCCATCTGCATTGATTGCCACAGATGGTAATCGTGAACGGGTTACCGTTGAAAAGAAATTCACTCCTTCCTCCGCTTCCGTTTCAACGGAGCAAATGATGACTCCTCATTTCACGGTTGAATTGGAAGGAATGCCTTTGGCTACCTATTCATGGAACTCACAACCACTCAATCTTTCTCCAACCAATACCCAATCCAAACCATCCGGTGATGCATACTGGTTAATGCAGGGATTTTCTTCAGGCGGAAATTTCTTGTTTCATCTTTCTAAAAATTATTTTGCCGGGGCAGGGTTGCACTATACATCAACACATACCCGTATTGGCTTGCCTGAGCAGACCGTGGTTTGGTATGATACCAGCTATACCACCATCAACGGCACCAGTTACATGACGATAGACACCAGCTACTATGCTTATGAGCCGCAGGAAAATTTTTCTCAAGGATGGTTTGATATTTCATTCATCACCGGAACCGATTTATTTCCCGCTGCTAAAAATCATTTACGCATAGCAGGTGGCGCGGCGTATTCCAGGTTGCTTCAGGTGAAGAGTGAAATGGAGTCACCGGCGGAATCACTGAACCAGGATGCCAGTGTTATTTCCGGATCATTCGGCGGACTTTCAACAGGCGGCATACCACAGGTTGTATTCAGGAAAAACCAGTTGCAGCTTTTTTCTGAAATCGCCTATGTGCGAGAACTCGGCCCTCATTTCGCATTTTCGGCCGGAGGACAAATTCATTATTATCCATCCAATCTTTTTGAAGGCAACGAACTTTCTCATCACATGCTGTGGCTTGGATTAAAGACAGGCGTTCAGTATTCCTTCTGATAAATCCGGTTCGCGGTATGCAGAATGAATGCCCGGAACATTTGGCCCGAGTGATCGTATTACTATTACTTTTGCGATCAAATTTTACGCGTGAGCAGTAAGAAGAGCGTGTCCCAACTCTCCGTCGGGATGTTGCTGGTGACCATCGGGATTGTGTATGGCGATATTGGAACATCACCGCTGTATGTGATGTCAGCCCTGGTAGGGAATCATGTTATTTCAAAATCGCTCGTATACGGAGGCGTGTCATGTGTATTCTGGACACTCACCCTCATTACTTCATTCAAATATATTACCCTGGCACTGCGTGCCGATAACAACGGCGAGGGTGGAATTTTTGCTTTATATGCTCTGGTGAGAAAGCGTGCGAAATGGTTGGTGGTGCCCGCAGTAATCGGCGGTGCTTCCCTGCTTTCTGATGGCATGATCACGCCGGCCATCTCCGTATCTTCAGCGGTGGAAGGGTTGAAGAATCTGAACCCCGACATACAAACCGTTCCCATCGTCATTGTCATTATCACGATGCTCTTCCTTTTTCAGCGGGCAGGCACCAAGGTGGTCGGCAATTCCTTTGGGCCCTTGATGGTGATTTGGTTCACCATGCTTGCCGTGCTTGGCGTCATGCATATCACAAGTCATGTGGAGATTCTTCATGCCTTCAGTCCGCTGTATGCTTTCAAGCTGGTGCTGAATTATCCGGGCGGATTTTGGTTTCTGGGGGCTATTTTCCTGTGTGCCACCGGTGCTGAAGCGCTCTATTCCGACCTGGGTCACTGCGGTAAGATCAACATACGCGTGAGCTGGATCTTCGTAAAGATTTCTCTGCTGCTGAACTATTTCGGGCAGGCGGCATGGCTGATGCAGCATGAAGGCAAGCGGCTTACCGACCTCCCGGTCAGCAGTCCGTTTTATGGCATAATGCCTGAATGGTTTCTGCTTATCGGCATTGCCATCGCCACCATTGCCACCATCATCGCCAGCCAGGCCATGATCACCGGCGCCTTTACGCTCATCAATGAAGCCATGCGGCTGAACCTGTGGCCGAAAGTCCGCGTAATTCATCCTACTGAAGAAAAAGGGCAGATGTATGTGTCATCAGTTAATTGGATTTTATTTGCCGGCTGCATTGGTATTGTGTTGTACTTCCGTGAAGCTAAAAACATGGAAGCGGCTTACGGTCTCGCCATCAATCTCACCTTTATTGTAACCACCATTCTGCTCAGTGCTTACTCATACATCCGGAGAGGATCATACACACTCATGTTTGCCATTGGTCTCACCTTCATTTCCATTGAGCTTGTTTTCCTGGTGGCTAACCTGAACAAGTTTCCACACGGCGGTTATGTGGCAATCCTGATGGCACTGCTGTTTTTCTCGGTGATGATGATTTGGTTCAGAGCTCGCAAAATCAAGAACCGCTTTTTGGAATTTGGATCTATGAGCGAGTTGCTGCCGAAACTGCTGGAACTAAGCGAAGACCAGAGCGTGCCCAAGTTTGCTTCGCATGTTGTGTTTCTCACCAGCGCCAATTACCCGTCACAGATTGAAACCAAGTTTCAGTATTCCATTTTCAGCAGGCAACCCAAGCGGGCTGACACATACTGGTTCGTGCATGTGGATGTGGCGGATCAACCCTACACGGCCAAATACGAGGTGGATGTGCTTATTCCGAATGTGGTGTACCGCATTGATTTCCGGCTCGGGTTCCGCATTGAACCGAGGGTAAACCTTTTCCTGCGCAAAGTGATCGGTGATATGGTGGAGCGGGGCGAAGTGGATATCACCAGCCGCTATGAGTCACTCAACAAGCACCACCTTCCCGGCGACTTCCGCTTTGTGGTGCTGGAAAAATTTCTTTCGTATGAAAACGAACTGCCGCTTTTTGAAAAGCTGATCATGGATGTTTACTTCTTCCTCAAGTCCATCTCCCTCAGTGAAGGCCGTGAATTTGGTTTGGACACCAGCATTGTCACCATCGAGAAGGTGCCGTTGTTACTAACCGCACCGCGCGAATTCAAACTGGAGCGGGAAGAACCTGAAGAAGAACAGGTTTTGCTGAGAAGACAGTAATTTGAAAAGAGAATCCTGCTACCGGATGAGTGTTACATTTCCCTGTGCCGTTTTCACGCGGCCGTTGGTGAAAACCGTTCGCAATTCATATACATAGACACCCATTTCTTCCTCATGACCTTCGTAAGTGCCATCCCATCCATCGTTAGGGTTTGATGTCTGGAAAACAAGTTGTCCCCACCGGTTGAAAATGGTGAACGTAAATTCCTGGTTTCCGTCGGTAATCGGCTTGAAGATGTCATTGAGTCCATCACCATTTGGGGTAAAAGCATTCGGGATAAACCAAGGGCAGGCGTTGCCGATCTCAATAGTATCAGTTCGCACACAGCCGTTATTATCTACCAGCACCCATACAATTTGAGGCACCTTGTTGACAGTGATGGTTTGCGTGAGTTCATCAGTTGACCACAAGTAATACATACCGGGGTTGGCGGCATTGAGCGTAATGGTTTCATCAATACAGATATCTGTATCCGGTCCGAGATACACAATCGGGTAATCACTCACATCAATGCTCTTGGTTACGGTATCAGGATTGCAGTATGGATTATCAATGATGAGCGTAAATTCATATGTGCCGCTGGGGTACACGACCTGCACCTGCGTAGTGGTATCGCCGGTAATGCCATTTCCGATCCACTCATAAGAAGTGGGTATGCCCAGCGAACCATCCTTTAGTGTAATGGTATCGCCCGCGCATAATGCCGTAGGACTAATGGAAAAGTCGGCGATAAGGGCCGGTGCAATGTCAAGTACCACGGTTGAGGTATCCTTGCAGCCAATCGTATCTGTCACTATCAGATCTACATTAAAAAGCCCTCCGCTGCCGAACGCAAACACAGGATTCTCCAGGTTCGTTTGCCCGCCATTACCGAAGAACCATTGGTAAATGATGCTCTGGCCGGTGGAATTATTTGTGAATGTGACAGGGATTTCAGCACAATATGGTCCGGGACTCACATCAAAAGCTGACACGGGCGGTTCAAAGTAAGTGCTGATGGTTATTGAATCCTTGTTGAAGCAACCCAGCGTATCAGTAATGGCAAGTGAAACGGTATAAGTGCCGGTGTTCGGGTAAAACACGGAAGGGTTCTGCAGCGTACTCGTGTTTCCATTATCAAAATCCCAAACCCAGGCATTTACTGTATCACCCACTGAAAGATCGGTGAAGATGACCGAATCGCCCGAACAGGTTTTATGAATCACATATGAAAACTCTGCATCGGCAAGTGCCACTCTGAACGGCACCGAATCGAGGTAGGAGAGTTCATTTTCGCAGATGTCGAGCAGGATGTTGAAATAGATATCATCCAATTTGAAATGCAGCACATAGTCGCCGTTCACCGTAATGGGGGCGGCAAGTTGAATGTCAATATCTGTAGTGAAGTATCCGGCCGTGCAGTTGGTGGATGAGGCGCCGGTCACATTTACAGATGAAGGCCCGAGAATGTAAAAGTCACTTCCATCGGCGGCAATAGATGCACACTTGATGGGTTCAGAAAGGGTGAGGTGCAGCGATGAGGGCGGATCACATGTAAACGGATCAAGCGCCACCGGAGAAGGAGGAAGCGTGTCATAAATCACGGCGGTTCCACCGAAGTTAAGTGTATAACCCAAAAGCGTATTTGCATGGTTGTTGATCAGAAGAACATACGTTTCGCCCACCAAAACCGGCAATGGTGCACATTGATTCGGCCCCGCCGCCGAAACCGAGGTGCCCGTATAAGGAAATGACATACCCGTGGATCCCGGAATGGCGGAGTAGTTACACCTCACTTCAGGCGCAGTGCCGTCAATGATGCCACTGCAATCATTATTAGTCAGATTGTAAATCGCCCAATCATAATCATCGCCCGGCGCATTGGGAGAAATTTGCATCTCCAGGTCACCGGCACCTGTAACTGTAAAAATGTACCACACGCTGTTTTCTTCACCACCCTGCAGGCACGAGGTATTCGTGGGGAAGGTGAGCTCCTGAACGTCACCTTCGTAAACATAAGAGTTCAGCTGTGTGTAGGTAGATTGGCATACCGGGATGGCATTAATGCAGTCCTGCTCAGGCAACTGAGCCATTACCGTGGCTGACATATTGATCAACGCCGCAAGTAGAGCCGATTGTTTCCGCAGGAAGGACAACATGTTCAGGTGAAGGGCGGTGAATGAATTCATTCAAAAGTAAAAAAAGATCACAAGCCGGAGACTATATGGTCAATGGCTGCAGCAAGCTGCCGGTCTTTATCTGTTACCACATCGCCGGCTTCGTGAGTTGAAAGGTGAATCTCCACCCGGTTCCACACATTCGTCCAATAGGGATGGTGATTCATTTGTTCGGCAATAAGGGCAACACGTGTCATAAAGCCGAATGCTTCATTGAAATTTTTGAAAGTGAATTTGCGCGAAAGCTTGTTGTCTTTTTCAGTCCACATTTAGAAGGATGTTTTTTTCATGCTGAATAAATAGGGTGTAATCTGAATCATGGAACGCAGAATTATCCGGCGGGTTACTTCCATTGAATTGATAGGTTTTAATGGCATGAAGTGTGATTTATGAAGCATTACAATCACCGGAGCCATCCGGTTTTAATCCCACGGTTTCTATGGCATCTCTCACTCCAGCACCAGGTTTTCTTTTGATTTCAGTTTATTATAATCCAGTTCAATCACCAGCTGAACCGGTTCAATTTTACTGATGGAGGCAATCATGGTTTCACCCTGCTCATCGTTGATTTCGCCACGAACAGCCAGGATATAATCGGCTTGCTTTATTTCAGGAAGAAAAAAATCACCGGAGTGTTTATTTGAGATCAGGTAAACGATCTGCTTATCTATTTCAATCTCGCACCGAAACCAACTGTAGACAGCTGTCTTCTGTTTCTTCTTGTTTGTGATTTCGATGTCATCCATCATCTGCATGCCAAGGTTCAGCGTTTTATTGAGATGCCAGCAGAGTTGGTAATCTCTTAATTGCGTTACAATGCCGAACAGTTTACCCTCGAATTCATTTTCAACCCCACTCAGTCTTTTACGGGCCATGATGTAAATGCTGCTTTAAACTTACGATGAAATGCGAAGTGGCACGGATTCATAAAAAAACTAACACCCGATCGCTGGTGGAAAATGTTACAGTAAAAACAATGAGGGAATTATGATTTTCAAACAGATTTCTGATTTTTTTCTGAACTATTCTCAGGCGCTTCAAACACAATGAGTAAAGCCAGCCGTGTCCGGAAAATAATTATGTAAAAGGTTGCGTAAAAGGATTGGAATGACTTTCTTTGCCGGAAAATTTCCAATCACCTAAACCAGTTCATCTATGTCAGACATTGCAGCACGCGTTAAAAAGATCATCATCGACAAATTGGGTGTGGATGAAAGTGAAGTGACTCCGGAAGCCACCTTTACGAATGATCTCGGAGCCGACTCACTGGATCAAGTGGAGCTGATCATGGAATTCGAAAAGGAATTCAATATCTCTATACCGGACGAACAGGCAGAAACCATCACTTCGGTAGGGCAAGCCATCGCTTACATCGAGCAATACGCTAAGCAATAATTTTACTGCATGGAATTTAAAAGAGTAGTCGTCACCGGACTCGGTGCGCTTACTCCTTTGGGTAATTCTGTACCCGAGTTTTGGGACAACCTTGAAAAAGGAGTCAGCGGGGGAAGTATGATTCCCTATTTCGACACCACCAAATTCAAAACGAAGATTGGTTGTGTGCTTCATAATTTCGATGTCACCAGATACATCGAGAAAAAAGAGGTACGTAAACTCGATCCCTATTCTCAGTATGCACTCATCGCCGGGGATGAAGCGGTCAAAGACAGTAAACTGCTCGAAAGCCAGTTTGATCCTACCCGTGTTGGCGTTATATGGGCAACTGGTGTAGGCGGTATTGATTCCTATGCCAAGGCCATGATGGAATTCTGTGCCGGCGATGGCACGCCCCGGTTCTCACCGTTCCTGATTCCGCTCATTATTCCTGATCTGGCGGCAGGTCATCTTTCCATTAAATGGGGATTCCGCGGACCGAACTACACGGTAGTAGCAGCTTGCGCTTCATCAACCAATTCATTGATTGATGCCCTCACCTACCTGCGACTGGGAAAAGCGGAAGTGGTACTCACCGGTGGAAGTGAATTTCCGTTTTGTATTCCTGCCGTGGGAGGATTCTCTTCCATGAAAGCGTTGAGCGAAAGAAATGATTCACCGGAAACTGCATCACGCCCCTATGATAAAGACCGGGATGGTTTTGTAATGGGAGAAGGTTCCGGTGCCCTGGTGTTTGAAGAACTGGAGCATGCGAAGGCCCGCGGTGCAAAAATCTACTGCGAAGTAGCCGGCGGCGGCATGAGCGGCGATGCCTATCACATTTCGGCACCGCATCCTGAAGGTATCGGAGTAATTCAGGTGATGAATGAGAGTTTGCGTGACGCCGGCTTGAAAGCGGAGGACATTGATTACATCAACACGCATGGAACATCCACGCCCCTGGGTGATGTAGCAGAGTTGAAAGCCATTTCAAAAGTATTCGGCGAACACGCTCATAAACTCAGCATCAGTTCAACCAAATCCATGACGGGTCACATGCTGGGAGCGGCCGGAGCGGGTGAAGCAATTGCCTGCATCGGAGCAATGCAGCGCGGATTCATTCCACCCACGATCAATCACTTCACGGATGATCCTGAAATTGATCCCAAGCTGGATCTCACTTTTAATCAGGCGAAGAAGAAGGAAGTGAAAGTGGCTATGAGTAATACGTTCGGGTTCGGCGGGCATAACTCTACGATCATCTTCAAAAAGTATGAAGGATAGCCCGATACGGGGCTCAACCTGCCTTGCGTTAAAACCTTTGAAGCTATTGCTGCAAAGGTTTTTTATTTTCGTACATCCTTTTGTTGCTTGATTCACCGGATTTTTTTCAGGCCATCTTCCTTCGCTGCCAGGGTGCGACGACTCACCGGGTTAACTCCTTCTAACCTGCAGTTGTATAAAACGGCTTTTCGTCACAGTTCTGTTTCAGATAATGATTTTGACAGCAATGAGCGGCTCGAATTTCTCGGCGATGCCATACTTGGCGCCGTGGTGGCTGATTATCTCTACAAGAAATTTCCCTACAAGACAGAGGGCTACCTCACGGATATCCGTTCAAAAATGGTAAGCCGCAGCCAGCTCAATGTGATTGCCCAGAAAATGGGTATAACCGAGCTCATCAGTTTCAATGATGCCGATATGTTGCTCAATAAAAAATCACTTTCAGGCAATGCGCTTGAAGCACTGGTGGGTGCCATATTCATTGACAAGGGATTTGTGCGGGCCAGGAATTTTATTCTGAAAAAAATCGTGAAACCGTTTCTGGACATTGAGGAAATTGCCATTACCGAGTTTAACTACAAGAGTAAGTTGCTGGAATGGTCGCAGAAGAACGGACGATCGCTCTATTACACCGTCAAACATCATTCGCGTTCACGCCACCGCACCCTTTACCGGGTGGCTGCCGTGATTGACGGCAAGGAGTATGGCACCGGCGAAGACACGAACAAGAAGAATGCAGAAAAGCTTGCAGCCAAGAGCACTTTTGAAGTGCTCAACCTCTCCGTTACTGAATTCATGTAAACATTTTCTCTCAACGCAGATTGTCATTGCGATACAATGGCAAATTCAATGCGACGGTTTTGTGCGCGGCCTGCATCTGTATCATTGGAAGCGATGGGATCTGCTTCACCCATTCCTTCGTACATAAGCCGCGAAGGATTAATTCCTTTTTTTACGAGATAGTCGTAAACCGCTTTTGCACGGTTCGCGGAGAGATTCAGGTTGTATGTTTCATCACCATTGCTGTCAGTATATCCCGTGATGCGGATTTTCATGGCAGGATGCGACATCAGCATCGCTGATAATTCATCCAGGGTTCCGGTGGATTCACTCCGCAGTGCAAATGAATTGCTTTCAAACAGAACATTCTTGAGAACCACCCGTTCTCCCGGTTCTGGCGGACCAAGCAATTCGTTCAACTGTTTTTCAACCAGTGCCAGCCAATCTTCCCGTTGATCTTTCGGTGCAAAGCCCACATGCACATACCGGATGATGCCCTTCTTATCAATCAGGCACACCGTAGGATAGCCGCCAATGAGGTAATCCTTTACAATGCTGTCGCATAATACAGCGATGGGTTCGCCGGCCGGGCGCGGAATGGTGCAAACAGGCATGGCATCATATTCCATTACCGGAAGTTTGAACGTCTGCCGCAGGCGGTATGCCTCTGCATTGACGGGTTCAGTTGAGTTGAATGACCGGATATCATCGGTGGCATTTGGAATGACAGATAAGATACTGAACGGGCGTCCCGCGAAATCACTTTTAATCCGGTTGAGATACGGTATTTGCTGCAGCGATCCCACATTGATCAGGTTGGCAAAGCTGAGCAGCACCACGTGGTTTTGGAAATAGGCGGAGTCAATCTTCTTTCCGGCGAGTGTTGTTCCATTTACCGCCGGCATGGGCTGATTGATGAATTGCCTGACCCGCATCCAGGTAGAGTCAATCAGTTGTCCATTTGTGCTTAGTACCGGCCCGATAAATAGAAACATGAAAAAAATGTGGCGTCGAATCCATGTATTTTGAATACAATTTTTTTTCATAAGCATATCAGCAGCACAGCAAATGTAATTCGTTGATGGCTGTTTGCTTTCAGTATGGAATGCGATTTTAATTTTATGAGTCGTGAACGATGCTGTAACATGATGCGGCGCATCACGTATGTATTCCTCACTATCCCAAAATTATCCGCCGGCTGCACCATGTCAACAAAGGGAGCCGGCGGATGCCTATGATAAATAGGCGCAGGGTACTGATGATATAAAGGGGGACTGCAAATCTCAGCCGCCCAAAAATTCTGCACAAGAGCATTTTTACCCGAGTATTTCTACGTACGTATTTCTACGCTATGCGGGCATTTTTGAAATTCTACTTTTGCTACTGTTAAAAAACAAAAACTCACCTTATGCCCTACGACATTCCATTACCAGATGCAGCAACAAAAACACAGCAGTTCCAGACATTGTATTCCGGGAACACGAAAGGCCTCAGTTTTCCGAGAAATGAAATCCTTGAAATCCTTGGTCAACCCAATTGCACCGGCATCAGGATTTATTTTGGATTGAATGATTCAGCACGTCCGAAAGACATCACTGTTGTAATCGTAGGGGTGAAAGACAACGGAAGCGGGGACTTTTTGCAAGCCGTGGATATGATTAACACAGGGAACAAGATTAAAAATTCAGGAAACCCGTGTCCGCCGAATTGCTCCCTTCCCGCAAATGATTTAAACCGGTAATGAATCATGACCTTCAAATTTCGCATCTGTCGGTGATCACGGATGCGCTGCCCGTGCTGGCCGGCGCCTGGTTTTACAGGAATATCAGCAAACCACTCGTGCCGGTTTACTACTTCTATTTTTTTGTGGCACTGCAGGATTATTTTTCGGTGCTGCTTTCACTCTTTCATATTTACAATGTATGGCTGATGAATTTTTATCAGTTCATTGAAACACTTTTTTATCTAATCATCTTTCATCGTCAGCTATTCAAGGAACAACATAGAAATATTTTAATCGTACTGGGCTCATCCATTTCTGTTTTCTGGCTGTACACGACCATTTTTGTTTATGATCTCAATGAACCCAACAGTCTCATGCGTGCGGTCACTTGCCTGCTGGTGGTATTTTACTCCGGTCGCGTGCTGATGAAACTGAGCCGCGATGTATCCGTTTTTCTGTTTGAAAATCCCTTCTTCTGGATTGCCTCCGGTTGCCTGATTTACTTTTCCGTCACACTGCTTGTGTATTCGGTTTTCCCCATCATCGTGGGTAATGACTATGCCAATCCCATATTCCGGCCGGTATGGGCAGTACACAGCATCACTAATATTTTCTGTAATTTGCTTTTTGCAATCACATTCCTGTGCCCCAACAAAACATTGAGGTTTCAACAGATCAGGTCATATTCTTTTTCACTGTCGCATTGATCGCCATCATCACGCTGGCTGTTTTTTTCTTCCTTGTGATTTTCTCCTACTTCAAAGCCAATGCAAGGCGCCAGGAAGTGTTACTGCGCGCCATGCTCGAAACGCAGGAGAAGGAACGCAGCCGCATTGCCCTTGACATGCATGATGAACTGGGTCCGCTGCTTTCAGCCGTGAAGTTGCAGGTAGGAAGTTTGAAACATGTTTCCGGTGAACAGCATACTATGCAGTTGCATGAAACACAGGAATTGCTCGACGGGGCCATCACGCAAATTCGGCAGATTATCCGTGATCTCGTGCCGAAAAATATTGAACAGAAAGGACTGACCGGTGTGCTCCAGGATTTGAAGCAGCATGTGGAAAGCATTGCTCCTGTGCGTTTCGTGATTCGCACGGATGAACTTGGCGGACGATTAGGCATTCAGTCAGAAATTAACATCTACCGCATTGTGCAGGAGATTGTGAACAACGCGGTGAAACATGCAGGTGCCACAGAAATCAGGTTGTCACTCACCAGCACACCGGACCATCTCGGACTGCAGATTGAAGATAACGGGCGCGGATTCATGGCCGGAGAGCACTACGAAGGTTCAGGATTGAAAAATATTCAAACCCGTATTCAGTTGAATCAGGGAAACTACGTCCTCGAAGCAGCACCGGAGAAGGGAACGAGATACCTTATTACTTTCGAAAAAAAATTTCTGCAGTAAGTATATGTCAGCCGGCCTGAAGATACTCGTGGTGGATGATCACAAGATATTCCGTATCGGAATGGTAAGCACGCTCAGATCCATTCCGTACGTCAGGCACATTTATGAAGCGGAGAATGGATTGAAAGCGATGGAACTGATCACGGCTCATCCTGTGGATATTATTTTCATGGATGTGCGCATGCCGGTGATGAACGGAATGGAAACCACGGCGGCGGTCAAAAAAAGTTTTCCGGAAATCAAGATCATTGCCTTAACCATGTTTGACGACCAGGAATTTATTTCGGAGATGTTCCATAATGGCGCTTCGGGTTACCTGCTGAAGAATACGGATGCCGATGAGATCCGCGATGCCATTGATACGGTGATGACCAATGAAAACTATTTCTCTCGCGACATTTCTGAGTCTATGCTAACGGGTCTGTTGGAGAAACAAAAGGCACCGCGGTTGTCTGATGGCACTTTCGTTACAACTGAAAGGGAGAAGCAGGTGCTGCGGTTGATTTGCCGGGGGCTCAACACCCGACAGATTGGAGAGGAGTTAGGCATCTCACCCCGCACGGTGGATGGACACCGGTCGCGGTTGCTTTACAAGACAAACAGCAGGAACACGGCCGAACTGGTTAATTACGCCATCAGGAATCTGCTGAAATAGTTGAACGCTCCCCCGATAAAAACAACGTTGCTTGCAGGTCATCCGGCAATAGCTGAAACGTCATGCGATGGTGCTCGCAGGTTCCGAAGGCGGCGATGGCGCGGCGGTGTTCTTCAGTGGGATATCCTTTGTTCCTGGACCAGTTGTAATGAGGAAATGATTCGTGAAGCTGCCTCATGTATTCATCGCGATAGGTTTTGGCCAGCACGGATGCCGCGGCAATAGAAGCGAACTTTGAATCTCCTTTCACAATGCATTGATGAGGGATCCCCTGATATTTCCTGAATCGGTTTCCATCAACCAAAATCAACTGAGGCCGTTCTTTCAAATGATCAAGTGCCTGGTGCATCGCAAGGATGGATGCCTTGAGAATATTGATGCGATCAATCATCTGCGGACTCACCTGAGAAACAGCAAAAGCAATGGACTCCCGTTCAATGATCGGGCGCAGTTCACTGCGCAGTTCTTCGGAGAGTAGCTTGGAGTCGTTCAGTTTTTTATGTCTGAAATTTTTAGGAAGTATCACTGCAGCCGCAAACACCGGCCCCGCAAGGCAACCTCTGCCGGCCTCATCACAGCCGGCTTCAACATATGCTTCAGAGAGAAATGGCTTGAGCAAAAGTTAGATTGAAGTGATAAAAGTAGCGGATGATGGTCCATCAGTTTTCAATTCGAAAATGGAAATTAACAACAGTCCATTCCGCTTATATCTTTTGATGGATTGGGAATGAATAGCCAGGATAGCGTCAACGAGGTTGCTCGCGCGAAAAATGTTAAGTTCACCACACAGAATGAGTAAAAGGGTCGAATGCCTCTCTCTTTAAAAAATATCATCGGCGCAGCAGCCAAGATCGGGAGTGGTCCGGGTGACGATGATGAAATCAGATTACAGAAGTCACTGCTGGTGCTGTGCGCTTTCCCGTTCATGATTACAGGGGTAGGGTGGGGGATCATGTATCTGGCTTTTGGTGAAGTGAGAGCGGGGATCATTCCCATTTCATATTCCGTTTTCTCCCTGTTCAGCATCATGCTCTTTGCATTCACGCGCAAGTTTCAATTATTCCGTTTCAGTCAATTGTTGCTGATTCTGCTGTTGCCTGCCGCACTAATGTTTGCCCTCGGAGGATTTGTGCAGGGCAGCGCCGTGATCTTATGGGCCTTGATCTCGCCGCTCGGCGCCATGTTATTCGATAGCCCGAAGAAGGCGCCTCAGTGGTTTGCCGCATTTCTCGCACTCGTTGTACTCAGCGGATTGATGCAGCCGTTTCAAAATTATCAGAACCATCTTTCGGCAAAACTGATCACGTTTTTCTTCGTCATAAATTTTGTGGGAGTAAGTTCCCTTATTTTCTTCATGGTATATTATTTCTTCAGGCAGAAAAATGTTTTTCAGGAACGCTCAGAGCAATTGCTGCTGAATATTCTTCCGAAAGAAATCGTAAACATATTGAAGCACGAAAGGCGAACCATTGCGGACCACTTCGACAGCGCCAGCATCCTGTTTGCTGATGTCGTGAATTTCACCCCCATGTCATCATCCATGACTCCAACGGAATTGGTGGAATTGCTTAATGATGTCTTCTCGGAGTTCGATACGATGGTTGACAAGTACGATCTGGAAAAAATAAAGACCATAGGCGATTGCTACATGGTGGCTTCCGGAGTACCGCGCAAGCGTGCCGATCATGCCACAGCACTGGTGAACATGGCAGTTGAAATGCGGGATTTAGTTTCTCAGCATGATTTTCGGGGAAGAAGACTTGCTTTCCGCATCGGCATAAATTCGGGGCCGGTGGTGGCCGGAGTGATCGGCCGCAAAAAATTCATTTACGATCTCTGGGGTGATGCGGTGAATACAGCCAGCCGCATGGAATCGCAGGGCAGCGCGGGCATGATTCAGATCACACGCAACACGTATGAACTGGTGAAAGATCATTTTGAATGTGACCCGCAAGGCAAAGTGAATGTGAAAGGAAAAGGGGAGATGGAGGTATGGTTTGTGAAGGGGAAGAAAAATTCTCCCGCTATGTGAAAAGTTACTTTCAGGCCGAATAGCTCTATTCAAAACGTCAACACCTTATCGCTGTCCACCACCCAGTTGGTGAATTCCGCCAAACTGCTGATCTCTGTGCCTTCGATGAGCGGAATGTTTTTCAATCCGCGGGCCTCGGCACAACTGCCGCATATTTTCACTTTCGTTCCTTTCATCAGTGAAAACTTCAGCATGCGCTCGATGTTGAAGTAACCGCTTGGTGTGTTCTGATTGGCGATGGCACAGTTGGCGCCGTCGGCCATCAGAAAAATTCTCACTTCAACATCCGGATGTTCTTTGTTCAACTGGTTGGCAAGTCGCAGCGCGTTGTATGCTTTTTCGGTGCCGTACGGAGCATCGTTGATGACGATCAAAATTTTCATGGCAACAGCATTCAGTGAACTACTTCTTTCTTTGCACCGGCAAAGTCCCTGGTTACTTCAAGCATCGGCGTAAACTTCACCGGGTTTTTCAGTGTGTAAATCACAGGGCACCGCTGAATGGCCAACTTTTCTGCTTCCCTGATTTTTTCTTCGGGCTCATCGCTCTCAACCGTAAGCTTCACCCGCACTTCTTCCATAATCGTACCTTCCTTCAATCCGAACACCGGGAAAAAATTTACATCAGCTTCCACGCGCGCAGATAACTTTTTCAACTTCACACCAAGCATTTCTGCCATCGTTGCAAATATTCCGGTATAGCAGGAAGCAAGTCCGAAGAAACAGTAGTGCATAGGGCCTGCCCATTTACCGTTACCACCCATGAAGGTGGGATTGTCAACCTGGAATGTAGTTTTACCTCCCTCGTAGTTCAGCGTACCCTGGAATTGGGGTCCGCCTTCATTAATCAGCCATTCCCCTTCGATAACTTGAGTGCGATGTGCTGTTGAAGGATCGCTGTTCATTTGATCAATGTAATCCTGAACGGTTTTCAAATTGACATTATTGAGCGTTCTCATCTCTTTTTGTTTTGACTCAGTAAAAGTCCTGAGTTCACAAACAGGGAGGAATGACAAGCATCATCCGGGAACGAAGCAAACGTCAGGTCATAGCTGAAACACCGCTTATTCAACCAAAATCTTCGTTGGTCATTGTTAGAGAGATCTATGATCTTCTTCACAATTCTCATCACTGCTTTCGATCTCAAGTGTAGCATGCTGAATATTCATGTGCTCCAACTCATGCTTTAAGTCGTGCTTGATTTTCTCTGCATCACTTAATGAGTCTTTGGAATCAATCACCACGTGAGCAGTCAACGCATTCCGTGTGGTGCTCATTCCCCACACATGTACGTGATGAATTTCTTTCACTCCGGGAATTTTCGTTGCGGCCTGTTTGATTTTTTCCAACTCAATTTTTTCGGGAACGGCATCCAGCGAGAGCCGCAAACTTTCAATGAGTAAATTCCAGGTACCGTAAATCACCACACCCATGATGACCAAACTGATGAGCGGATCAACCCATTTCAATCCTGTATAAGTAATGATGATGCCGGCGATCACTACTCCCACGGAGACCAATGCATCGGTTGCCAAATGAAGATAGGCGCCTCTTACATTCAGGTCTTTTTCCTTGCTTCTGAAAAAGAGCAATGCAGAAATGGTGTTGATCACAATGCCAACTCCGGCCACAAGGGAGATGACGGACCCTTTTGTTTCCTCCGGATCCATGAATCGCTGAATGGCTTCCCAGCCAATACTGCCTACCGCAATCAGGAGAATGACTGCATTGACGAGAGATGCCAATATGGTGCTCTTATGATACCCGTAGGTGAAGCGTTCATTTGATTTCGCCTTTGAAATTTTGAATGCAAAAAGCGACAGGCCTAAACTTGCCACATCGCTCAGATTATGTCCAGCATCAGAAAGCAGTGCCAGCGAGTTATAATAGAACCCGGCTCCAAACTCGATCACCACAAATGCGGCATTGAGAATGATTCCAATCCAGAATGCCCGATGGAGGTTAGTTATTTCGTTAGTGTGGTGTCGATGATTTTCGTGTGTCATTACAATTTCAGTTCTGTTCTAATGAAATCTTTTATTCCTTCTGCACCTGTAAGCTGATGTCATACTTCTTTTTTATCGCCGCTGATGGAGAGGTCAAAGCGGAAAAAGCCGCAACACGCTCTTTCCATTTTCACGAACTCAGTGAGTTCGTTAACCATTGAAACAGCGAGGGAGAATTTATATGCATATCCATTGTTCAGTTCCTTTTTTCGAGAATTTGCTTTCGCAAACTTTCGGGGATGGTGCATTTTCTCTTTTGAAGTTCCGGGCTAGTAGGTTTGCATGAAAGAACGGTTTCAGATTCAGTCATGTTACTTCAGTCATTAGTTTTCTGTATGGGGCTTGTATTCTATTCCAACAAGATTTGCATATTCTTCAATGGAACCCAATCCAGCCCGCTTTCTCCTTTCATTTACATTTTTCTCATCCTCTATTTTCCAAAATTCCCACACGCCCTGGTTACTCCATAGTTGTGTTCCGTAAATCTGTGGTTTTCCTTTACGCATGAGAATTCTGTCTGTCAGATAAGCAAGATCCTGCGGCCTCGACTCACCTTCTTTGACCGATTGCTCGAGCAGCGGCAGATACTTTTCCTGAGTTGCGAGATCGGAATGCTGGATCACCAGCCATATAGTGTAATTGCCTTCAATGCCTACAAAGCTTTTTCCCGGCCAGCCATACTTTGAAATGAATGCTTCAATCTGTACAAGGTTTGCGCTGTCAACTTGGGTGATGAATTTTACAGAGTCGTCATATCGCCTGATGTTTTGATCCCGCTCCCGAATAGCCGACAGCTGTCTTATAATCGAGGATGTGTCTAAGATGAGCTCCTGTGCGATGGCTTTCATAGAAATGACGGAACAGAGGAGTAAAAGAAGCACTTTCATCACCTCAAAACTACCGCTCCTTTGTTTGATATCAACCATTAATTCAATGCTCGTGCTCTTCCCCTTCATTCGTAAGAATGCTCAGGAGGTAGAAGGCGCCGTTGGTTACCACTTCTGCATCTTCCGGAATTTCTTCCAGCGGAGTAATTTCAGAATACGTACCGTTCGTTACTCCTTTTTTCACAGGTATCTGCCTGAATGAAAACTCTTCGTCCGTTAGATGAGCGATGGATTCATGTCCGTTGTTCCGTATGAAAACGTAATCAGCACCACCGCTGCTCACCACGGCCGTTGATAGAATGGCTGAAGTGGTTTTATCCTCGATATTGACATTAGCCACCACATTCATTCCTTCAATCATTCCGGTCTTATCACCCGTGATGGCAGCATGCACGGGGATGGATTTGCTTTCACCTTCAAAGGCACTGCCCACAGCAAAGATCTTTGCGGTGTATTGTTTACCCGGCAGATTGGTAAGCATTACATCAACCGATTGTCCCTCCCTGATTTTTGAAAAATCCTGTTCGAAGACAAACAGGTCTACGTGCAATTGGGAATTGTCAACCACATCCATCAATTCATCTGCAGGAGAAAGGTTACTGCCGATGTTGACGTTGATGTGCGAGATGTTACCGCTGATGGGGCTCTTAATGCTGATCACCGTTTCGATATGGTCGGGCGTAATGGCGTTGCTTTCGATGCCAAGCAAGATCAGTTGCTGCGAGAGACTGCTCAGTTTTGCTTTCAGTGACAGGTAATCAGACTGCACCTGCTGAAATGTTTTTTGAGCGGAAACATTTTTTTGCGTGAGTTCTTTTTGACGCTGATATTCCGCTTCGGCGAAAGCGATTTTCGACTGCGCATCAAGAAATTCTTCCTGCATTCTCACCAGCGCGGGATCAATAAGGGTGGCCAGCATCTGTCCTTTATTCACATAGTCGCCTTCCCGCACGAGGATGGATTGCACTGTACCGCCGCTGATTGAGGTGATGTTTGCCTTATTCTGTGGCGGTACCTTCAAAAATCCGGTCACCTTAAGCACATCCGTCAGATTTTTCTGCTCAATCCTGCCAAGCTGTATGTTGATGGCTTTAAATTGTTTTTGAGTGATGAGCACCACCTTATTGTTCTTTGGCTGCGGTTCGTCATCATGTTGTGCTTTGGTTGCCGGGTCGCTTTTACCGCAGGAAAAAAATGCAAAGAGTGTGATTAGTGTGAAGAGAGACTGAAGCAGCCTGGTGCGTGATTTCATGTTGGTATGATTGAATAAAGTTTTCATTTCCTGATTTATTTTTCAGTGAAGAAGTTGATTTGAATGACGGACTGATTGAAGCTGTTCAATGCATCGAGGTAATTGTTTCTGATGGTATAGCTCTGTGCCAGCAATGCGGCGTATTCGAGGTACCCGATTTCGCCTGAACGGTACGCTTCAACAGCGGCTTGCTGGATTTCACTGCTTTGTTGCAGTCCGTTGGTTTCATAATAGTCAAGCAGCAGTAAGTTTTTCTGATATTCCTCCACTGCTTGACGGTAGGACACATTAAACTGCAGCAACTCATTTTCATATTCCTTGACGGCGATCTCTTCCTGCAATTTGGCGGACTGTATTCTTCCCTGCTGCGACCAGAAGAACAGTGGTATCCCGATTCCGAAAGAGTAACCGTAATAGCCGGGTTCCACGCCATACCAACTCTGGTTGAAGTATCGTGCTGACAGGTCGGGGAGCAGTTTGTTCACCTCTACACTTTTGTTGTAACCGGCAAGTGAAATGCGCTGCTGCGAAAGATTCAGGTAGGGGTGCGTTGCCATGGATGATGTATCAATCACCACTGTTGCAGCCAGTTTTGGGATTGGCTCATTCAATGGCAGAAGTTCCTCCTTTGTGTTGAGCAGCGCCGCTAATTTTTCACCGGCCATTTTCACTTCACTCATTGATTGTTGGAGGGCAAGCTGAATTTCACGGCGCTTGGCCTGAGCAGAGAGCATTTCCAGTTTTCCCGTTTCGCCTGTGCTGTAGCGCAGTGCGGCCGCGTTTTCAAATTCAGAGAAAATGCTGTCCTGCCCGGCCCATAATTTTTGTTTCTCAACGGACTTCCACAATTCATAATAGGCAGCCCGTACTTTTCGGATCAATTCTTTTTGAGCCAGCGAATAATACGTTTCCGCTATGAGTGTATTTTGCTTATTGTATTTCTTCTGTGAAAACCACACCGTGGGGAAATCAATCGTTTGCGAGAAACCGACTTTGAGAATGCCGTCTTCACCGGGTTCATCCTTGATGAGGTCTTCGTTCTCATAAAACAAACCTGTCTTTCCCAAATCAAATGCAGTCTTCTGCAATTTCTGTTTTTCGGTTATGGAGAGTTGTGATGCCTGCAGGGAAGGATTGTTTCGCAACGCAACTGCAATACAGCTATCCACGCTCATCACTTTTACCAAGGGAGATTGTGCATGAGACCCGGATGAAAGTAAAATCAAAAAGACGGCAGCGGCTGTTGCAGCGGGTTTTGAAAATTTCTTCCGTGAAAAAACAAGGTACAAAGAGGGAAGTACCACTAACGTCAATACCGTGGCGGAGATCAATCCACCGATCACTACTGTGGCCAGTGGTCGCTGTACTTCAGCTCCGGCGGAATTGGAAAGCGCCATCGGCAGAAAACCAAGTGATGCCACACTGGCCGTCATGAGAACGGGCCGTAGCCGCATGCGTGTTCCTCTTCGCACAATCTCGCGGTTGTCTTCCAATCCTTCTTTTTCGAGTTGGTTGAAAGTTGAGATCAGGACAATGCCGTTGAGCACGGCAACCCCAAACAAAGCGATGAATCCCACACCGGCTGAAATGCTGAACGGCATTTCGCGGACATAAAGCGCTGCAATGCCTCCGATGGCGCTCAATGGAATGGCAGTGTAAATGAGCAGCGCTTCACGAAAAGAATTGAAGGTGAAAAAGAGCAAAATAAAAATCAGCAGCAGTGCCACGGGTACAGCAATCAGCAGCCGGTTGGTGGCTTCCTCCAGGTTTTTAAATGAACCGCCGAAGGTGAAATAATAACCGGGAGGCAATTTTATTTCTGCATCCAGTTGTTGCTGAATTTCTGTCACCACAGATTTCACATCGCGCCCTGAAACATTGAAGCCAATTACAATTCTTCGTCTGGCATCTTCGCGGCTGATTTGATTGGCGCCAAGTGAGTAGTCAATGTTAGCCACCTGCTGCAGGGGTATCTGGCTGCCGGATGGCAGGGGAACAAAGAGATTTTTTACATCGTCAATATCCTGCCGGTTCTGCCGTGTAAGCCGGACTACGAGGTCAAACTTCCTTTCGTTTTCGAAAACTGAACCTGTCGCTTCGCCGGCGAAGGCCGTTCTCACGATGCGGTTGAGGTCATTAATGTTCAACCCATATTGCGCCACCCGGCTGCGGTCATAGTCCACTGTTATTTGCGGCATACCCAATGTGCGTTCTACTTTCGGTTCCTGTACGCCTTTTACATCAGTCAGTACTGTTGAAACCTGCTGCGCATAGCGGGCAAGCGTGTCAATATTTTCTCCAAAAATTTTTACGGCCACATCCTGTCTCACACCGGTCATCAGTTCATTGAAGCGCATTTCAATCGGCTGTGTCGCTTCGAATGCCACGCCGGGTATGTTTTCAATGAGTGCGTTGAGCATGGTGTCCATCAGTTGTTGATAGTTTATTGTTGTCTTCCAGTCTTTCTTTTCCTTCAACACAATGATCACGTCGGTGTCATAGGGAGCCATCGGATCCGTGGGGATTTCTGCGGTGCCTGTCTTGCAGACTACTTGTTTCACTTCCGGAAACTGCATCAGGAGTTTTTCCACCCTCGCATTGTTCTTCACGCTCATATCCACCGTGCTTCCTTCGGGAAGCATGGAATGAAAAGCGAAGTCACCCTCTTCAAGTGTCGGAAGGAATTCAGCCCCCATCCGGTTGAACAGGAAAACAGAACCGGTGAACAGAACCATAGCGATGGTGATCACGGCCAGCTTTCTGCGGATGGAAAATTCGATGGCGGGAGTGTACAGGCGCTGGAATAAATCCATCATGCGGTCGCTGATATTTCTTCGCGGGGAAGTTTTTTTCGGAAGAAAAATGGTGCTCATCACCGGCACGTAGGTGAGTGCGAGCAATAAGGCACCGATGATGGCAAAGGATACCGTCATCGCCATGGGCCTGAACATTTTTCCTTCAATGTCTCCCAGTGTGAAAATGGGGATGTACACGATGAGGATAATGATTTGCCCGAAAGTGGCGGAGTTCATCATTTGCGATGCGCCCTGCCGCACTTCGTGATCCATCTGTTCCTGGTTCAGCCTGATGATTCCTTTTTCATGATACCGGCTGTGCAGCACCCGGTATAGCACCGCTTCCACAATAATTACCGCCCCGTCAACAATGAGTCCGAAATCAATCGCACCCAAACTCATCAGGTTGCCGCTCACACCAAACAGGTTCATCATGATTACGGCGAACAACATGGAAAGGGGAATCACCGAAGCGACGATAAAGCCGGCTCTGAGGTTTCCGAGAAATAAAACAAGAATGAATATCACGATGAGCGCTCCTTCAATCAGGTTGGTCTCCACCGTTCCGATGGCGCGCTCAACCAATGAACTGCGGTCGAGAAAGGGTTCAATGGTTACTCCTTCGGGAAGCGATTTCTGAATGGTGGGAATTTTTTCCTTAATCGCCTCCACGACTTTGGCACTGTTCATTCCCTTTAACATCATCACTACTCCGCCGGCCACTTCACCATCGCCGTTGCGCGTCATAGCGCCGTAACGGTTGGCGGATCCATAGTGCAGTGAAGCGACATCGCGGATGAGTACAGGAATGTGCTGCGAATTCGTCTTCACCACAATCTTCCCGATGTCATCCATAGATTTCACCAGACCTACTCCGCGTATGTAATAAGCCGTGGCGCTTTTTTCGATGTAGGCCCCGCCGGTGTTTTCATTATTACGCCCGAGCGCATCAAACACTTCCGGAATGGTGACATTCATGCTTTTGAGCCGCAGCGGATCAATGGCAACTTCATACTGCTTCAGGTGACCACCGAAGCTGATGACTTCCGCAACGCCCGGTGTTCCCAATATTTGCCGCGCCACAATCCAGTCTTGCATTTCGCGCAGTTGCATGTCGGTGTATTTTTCTTCAAAACCTGTTTGCACGTGCAGTACATATTGATACACCTCACCAAGGCCGGTGCTCACCGGTCCCATGAAGGGTTGTCCCATGCCGGAAGGAATTTCTTCCTGCGCCTCCTTAAGACGTTGATCAACCAGTGTACGCGCGAAGTAGATATCCACCTTGTCATCAAACACAATGGTGATCACGGATAGTCCGAAGCGGGAAATACTTCTCACTTCTTTCAGGTCGGGCAGCGAGGCCAGACTGCGTTCAATGGGTGCGGTAACGAACTGCTCCACTTCCTGTGCGGCCAGCGACGGTGACAGCGTAAAAACCTGCACCTGGTTATTGGTGATATCAGGTACGGCATCAATCGAAAGTTGCGTGAGAGAGTAACTTCCGTAGAGAATCAGCGCCACCGTGAAAAGACCAACAGTGAATTTGTTCCTTATGGAGAATTGAATGATTTTGTAAATCATAAAAATAGAATGGTTAATAATCAAAATGAGGAGGCAGCCTGAAACTTCAGGCTGTTCAGTTGAAAACAGTGCTGTTCGACGAAGTGATTATTAACTCACGCGCGGCGGCTGCCAGAAGGAGAAATATATGTCTTTGGCTTTCTGCTGGCAGAGAGAGGGAAGATTTTTTTCTGCAAACTGAAGTTTGATCAGGTCCAGTTGTGACGAGTTGGCAATAAACTGAATGTTGCAGCAGGCACAGGCGCACAATGGCGAACAGGATTCATCCCCGGCATGGGAACCATGATTCTCCGGTTGTAGTATGAATGCTGATTTGGGACCCGCTGAAAAGTTCTCCGCATGATCAGTGCATGGCTGAACATTCAGCCATAGAAAATAGAAGGATAGCAGGAGGGTGAGCAATTTCACAATGCGGTAAAATAAATGATAAATTAATTAACGCCCGTTTCTGCCGGTAAGTCAGCGCACCTGATTCATTCAATTTGTTCGCAGGAAAATCTGTCTGTCCCGACACTGTGTGTCGGGACTACTCTACGCTTTCAATTTCTTTTCACGTTCTATCCACGAAAGAATTCGCTGAGAGTTTTTCCAGTTTTTCAATTTCCGCTCCAGACTGATGGCTTCAGATTTTGAGTCACATTTCTTTTCGAAGAGTAACTGCCAGTTTTCGTTTTGACTGGTGAATTGACTCTTGCCTCGTTGATGCTGGACAAGTCTATTGGAAACAGAAGAAGAATATCCGATGTAAAGTTTTTTGATGATCGGATTGTGCAAGACGTAAACAGAATACGTTGTTGCATCTGCCATGTGGGCCCAGAAGGACTTGAACCTTCGACCAACGGATTATGAGTCCGCTGCTCTAACCGACTGAGCTATGGGCCCTGAAAATTTCATTTCATCTTTTGCCCTCACTCACCCTTCGACCAATCCCGACATGGTGTGTCGGGACTGCTCTAACCGACTGAGCTATGGGCCCTGAAACTGCAAAAATAACATGCACGAAACATTGGGCAGATTGCCCAATCAATCTCTGCTGCTTTGCAAAACCTGCAGTCTTATTCACAGATCCTGAAATTTTTTTCAATGTTCACTTTAATTTTTGCATAAACTTCATAACCTTTGAAATATACCTGATTCACCTCCTGTGCTTGACGATCTCGATCTTAAGATTGCTGAAACGCTGTTAAAAGACGGACGCAAGTCATTTACTGAAATTGCCGATCAGCTTCATGTTTCGGTAGGGACCGTCCGCAACCGGTACAACTACCTGGTGAAAGAGAACATCTTAACCATAGTGGGAAGAGTCAACCCCGAAAAAATCGGCTTTCACACCTATGCACAGGTGTATGTGAAAGTGCGGCCCTCAGAAAAAGTGATGAGCGTGGCCAAGCAACTGGAGAAGATTCCGGAGTTGAGTTTCCTGGCCATGATCAGCGGCTCCAATGATCTTGAATTGAACCTGATGTGTCGTGATCACGATCACCTGCTCGAAGTGATGTCGAAGAAAGTGCTGAGTGTGGCTGGTGTTTCAGAAACTTCAGTCAACGTTTATTTCAAAGTTTTCAGGTATGCTCAACCGGAACTTGACTTGCTGAAATCAAATCGTAAAACCTTTTAACTTTCAAAATAACCCATTGCCTATGCAACGAAGACCAATCCACCTGCTGCTCCTATTGCTGCTGATACTGGGCAATTCACCTAATCTGTTCGCACAGAATCTGAAACTCACCGGTGTCATTCGCGATCCAAAGGGGGAACCATTGATTGGGGCGACTGTCCGCTGGAAAGAAGATCCTTCATACGGAACGCAAACTGATGAAGACGGTCGCTTTGAATTGGAAGTGCCTGCCACGTCCGGCACCCTGGTGTATTCCTATGTGGGATACAATAATCATGAAGATCCCTTCTCTGCAACGCATGCAAACCTCGATGCCATACTTACTGAACAGAGTGAGTTGGAAGAAGTGATCGTTGTCGGTTATGGAACACAAAAGAAGAGTGACATCACCGGAGCCATTTCATCGCTTAAAGGTGATGACATAAGAGGGCTGCCCAATCCGAATCTTGGTACCAGCATCACAGGCAAAGCAACCGGCATTCACGTGGTAACGCCATCGGGTACACCCGGAGCAGGGCTGCTTATCAGTGTGCGGGGAAGCGAAAATCCATTATATGTTGTAGATGGCATTCCCATGATCAGCGAAAGCAATTCCGGGCTTTCCACATCCTATGACACCCAGGGAAATACCACCGGCAACGGGCAAAATGTTTCTTCCATCGCCGATCTCAATCCCGATGATATTGCGAGTATAGAGATTCTGAAAGATGCTTCTTCGGCATCCATCTACGGTGCCCGTGCAGCAAATGGCGTGGTGTTGATCACCACCAAACGCGGCGCTGCAGGAAAAACATCATTCAACTTCAACTACTACACGGGGATGCAGCAGCGATCGAAGAAGATCAACTTCATGAGTGCTGATGAGTTTGTGGCCCTGGTCGAAGACGCACGCGCGCAGGATCTGAAGAAGTACGAAGAAGACCCGACATATTTCGGTGAAGATTTCAATCCCGATATCCTTACCAACCCATTACCTGATAGTTGGAACACCAATGTGAATGTGGATTGGGAAGATGAAGTCATGCAGAATGCTCCTGTCAACAATGTTCAGCTTTCAGCGAGCGGGGGAACAGAAAAAAATCGCTTTTACATCAGCACATCTTATTTCGATCAGCAGGGTATCGTAATTAATTCCTATTACAAGCGGTTCAACAACCGGATGAATTTTGATCAGCAGGTGAATGACAAGCTATCCTTTGGTGAAAATGTTTCATTTACCTATTCAAAGAACAGAAGAAGTTTCAATGACGATACCTACACCGGCATCGTCACGAATGCACTCGGCTGTTCTCCGCTTATGCCACCGTATAATGATGACGGAACTTATGCTGACTATACGCTCTATCAAGCTGCGTGGCTCAGCGATAATCCCATTCTCAGTGCCAATGAGGTGATAGCATACAGCAACAGTTACCGGGGTCTGGGAACGGTTTGGGCAGATTACAAGATATTGGACGATCTCTCATTCCGTACATCCTGGTCAGCTGATTTCACCTACTTCACCGATGATCAGTATTGGTCGCCGCTAACAACGGATGCGATTGAATTGGGAGGTAAAGCCACGAACGGAAGTTTCAAACAACTGAACTGGTTGGGGGAGAACACGCTCACTTATGACAAGTCATGGAACAAAGTGCATCATTTGAATCTGCTCGGTGGATTTACCTTACAGAGAAACCAGTCAAACCGGTTGTATGTAACCGGTCAGGGTTTTCCGATCGGCAGCGGATTACAGAATGTTTCCAGTTCGGCCGTGCTCACCTCCCGCCTTGCTGACGGAACAGGATGGGCATTGGTTTCATTTCTCGGCCGCGCCAATTATGATTTCAAAGGAAAGTACCTCGCCAGTTTTTCCATGCGTGCAGATGGTTCATCCCGCTTCGGACCCGAAAATCAATATGGCTATTTCCCCGCAGGTTCCGTGGGATGGCGTATCACGCAGGAAAGTTTCTTCCCCGAGAGCAAAGTATTTACTGATCTGAAATTGCGCTTGAGTTATGGACTCACCGGCGACCAGGAAATCGGAGACTTTCAATACGTGAGCTTCTGGTCACCCATCACCTACACAGGAATCGCAGGGCTTAGCCCGAGAAACATTGCCGATCCTAACCTGCGCTGGCAGAGCAATGCAAAGTTGAATGCAGGAATTGATTATGAATTGTGGAATGGAATTGTGTATGGGTCGCTGGAATACTACCATGAAGAGAAATACGACCTGCTCAGTGAAGATGCCATTCCCGGTACCACCGGCTTTGCCACCATCACGCGCAATGCAGGTCGCGTACTCAACTCCGGGTGGGAATTCAACATCAATGCAACACCCATTCGGGCGGCAGTAACCTGGGACATCGGTTTCAACATTTCATACCTGCACAATGAAGTGCTGGAACTCACCTCAGACAGCATATTGCTCTACGCCTACAATGACCTGGCACCGTCGCACATCCTGGCGGTCGGTCAGCCGCAGGGTTCATATTGGGGCGTAAAATATCTTGGTGTGGACCCGGAAACAGGGGACCCCATGTATGAAGACCTCAACGGCGATGGCGTGGTGGACGACAATGATGCCACCATCATCGGCAAGGCCTTGCCCGATTATTACGGCGGCATTACCACCAATCTTCACTGGAAAAACTGGAACCTGAATGTGGCCACCAGTTTTTCGCTGGGCAATGATGTGTACAATATGATTCGCGGTGAATACCTGTCTCTGGGGTACTCTCCTGAAGGATGGGATGCGGAGAATGTATTGTACCAGGTTTACTCCAATAATCCGGAATACGCCAATGACCGGTGGATGAATCCCGGCGATCAAACTGATATTCCGAGAGCATCGCTCATCAATTCAAACAACTATCAGAACTCGACGCAGAACCTGGAGAATGGTTCCTTCCTGCGGCTGAGCAACATCGGACTGAGTTATGATCTGAAGCTGAAGAGCAAACAATACATACGTGCCTGCCAGTTTTACCTGCAGGTGCAGAACCTGTACACTTTTACAAGCTACTCCGGTTACGATCCCGAAGTAAGTTCCACCGGCGGTGTTGACATCAATACCACCGGCGTGGATTACGCGGCTTACCCGAAGGCGCGAACCTTCCTGTTGGGCGTTAACCTTAGTTTCTAACCGGCAAAAATCATGATCATGAAAAAGAATCTCTCAATAAATAATAACCTGATGAAATCACACATCCGGTTTTCAATTTCGATCCTCTTGGTTGCATCACTGCTTCTGTTTTCTTCCTGCAAGAAATTTCTAAATGTGGAATCACCCAATGATGTGGCGAACGATAACATGTTTACCGATGGCGCAAGTTTACTCTCTGCCCGGATCGGTTTGTACAACACGCTTCAGAATGCTGCTTACTACGGCGGGTACTTTCCGCTCATGATTGATGCGTACAGCGATAACGGCACTGCCGGCGGCTACGATTCTCCTCAGTTGAATCAGTTCAACGACAAGGCCCTCGGTGCTGATAATATTTTCATTTCGAATTTCTGGGTAGCAGCTTACAATACCATTTACACAGCCAATCAAATCATCGCCCATGTGGACGGCATCAATGATCCTGCCCTCAGCGATGAAGTGCGTACTGATGTGAAGGGGGAAGCATATTGCATTCGTGCACTCGCTCACTTCGACCTGCTCCGAACTTTTGGCGAACACTGGGATCTGAGTTCGAAATACGGAATACCCGTGGTGCAAACTGTTGCGTCACCTTCTGACATTTTTCCGCGCAACACCGTGCTCGAAACCTACGATGCCATATTTGCTGACCTGAATGAAGCGCTCACGCTGGTTTCAAATGATGATGTGGAATATGGAAGCGGCACAAAAACGACCGGTTTTGTCACCAACTATTTCGTGCGGGGATTGATGGCGCGTGTTTACCTCTACATGAAAGACTATTCCAATGCTGCCGCGATGGCAACAGACGTGATCAACTCACAGGCATTTTCGCTGGTGAGTGATCCGTCTGTCATCTACACGACTAAGCTGAGTTCAGAAAGCATTTTTGAATTGCAGTTCAATGTACAGGACCAAAGCGAATACAACAACCTCTCTTATGTGCGCGATGATGCCCTGAGGGTGGATGTTTCGTTTCTTGCCAATGAAAATCTGGACTTGTTCTTTCAGCAACGTCCGGCAGACACACGTGCTTCTCTGGTAAACTTCGATCCTGAAATCAACGACCCGAGCATACAGCCGGATGGACGCACGCAGAAATACCGGGGAGAAGACACAAAGGATAACTCTGCATATATCATGAGGATTGCAGAATTGTATCTCATCCGTGCCGAGGCAAGGGGAGCAATGGGTGATTTCAACGGATGCGCAGAAGACCTTCAAACCATTGCCGACCTGCGCGGCGGCTACGGTATTCCTGAAATTGACATGCTGAATTTTGAAAGTGTCGTGCAGGATGAACGGCGTGCTGAGCTTAACTTCGAAGGGCATCGTTATTTTGATCTGGCGCGAATTGGGCAAGTGGCAGACGTAGTGGGCGAAAATGTGTTACCGGTATTTCCTATTCCGGTAAATGAAATTTCGGCTACCGGTGGTGCGTTGGAACAATATCCGGGATATTAATCTATGAAAGTATTCAAGTCAATCAATCCCTTTGATCAGTCAGTGATCGCCGAGTATCCGCTCATGAGTGAGGAGCGGGTTGAAGACGCATTGGTGAAAGCTGATCTCGCTTTTCAGAAATGGAAATACGTTTCCTTTTCTCAGCGAGCTGATTCGTTTCATCAGTTGGGAAAGAAGCTGAGAGAGCAGAAAGAAGATTTATCCCGCCTGATAGCTCTTGAGATGGGCAAGATATTGAGTGAAGCTCGGGCTGAAATTGAAAAATGCGCCAACACGTGCGACTATTATGCTGATCACGGGGAAGAAATCCTGCACGATGAAGTGATTGCAAGTGAAGCGAAGAAAAGCGTGGTGGCCTTTGAACCCATTGGAGCCGTATTCGCCATCATGCCCTGGAACTTTCCCTTCTGGCAGGTACTGCGCGCCGCCACGCCAACGATTATGGCGGGCAACGTAATGTTGCTCAAGCATGCTCCGAATGTTTGTGGATGCTCGTTGGCCATAGAAAAGCTGTTCCGCGAAGCCGGCTTTCCCGAAGGTGTTTTTCAATCACTCATCGCCGGTGTTGACATCACCGAGAAAGTGATTTCGCATGTGATTGTGCAGGGAGTTACGCTTACCGGCAGCGAAATGGCGGGTTCTTCGGTGGCGGCGCTTTCAGGCAAGCACATAAAAAAAACTGTACTGGAACTGGGCGGCAGCGATCCCATCATCATCCTCGATGATGCCGATCTTGACAGGGCTGCCCGAGTCGGATTGCAGTCGCGTATGCAAAATGCCGGACAGTCATGTATTGCCGCCAAGCGATTCATTGTATTGGAAAAAGTGAAAGAAGAGTTTGTTCAAAAACTGATTGATGGAGCGGTAAAACTCAGGCAGGGAAATCCGCTGGATGAAACGATCACCACCGGCCCCATGGCCCGGATCGATCTCGCTGAAAAATTGGAGGAGCAGGAAAATGCTTCAATCAGGGCCGGTGCTGAAGTGATTGCGGGCGGCACACGCAACGGTTGTAACTTTGCACCTACGCTTCTCAACTACGTGAAGCCCGGTATGCCTGCCTTTAATGAAGAAATGTTTGGTCCTGTTGCGGCGATCGTGAGCGCACCCGATGAAGATGATGCCATCTTTTTAGCCAACATCAATCGTTATGGACTGGGTGCATCTGTCTGGACAAAAGATTTGGAAAGGGGTGAAAGAGTGGCAAGGCAGATACATTCCGGCAACGTGTTCGTGAATTCACTGGTCAGAAGCGATCCTCGCTTTCCATTCGGCGGTGTAAAGAAATCCGGCTATGGACGTGAGTTAAGCAAATACGGAATGCATGAATTCGTAAACGTGAAAACTATTTTTATTGATCAATAAATCATCGTCATTGCAAAGAGCATGAGTGGTCTCATTCGCCGGCGCAACGATGCAATTCCCATCCGTGCATTTTTGGAGATTGCTTCGTCACATCAACGCCGGAGTTCCCCATCGTTCCTTATAATGATATAAATCCTAAACTATGGCAGTCATCACAACCAGAAAAGAACAAACAGGATTTGAGCTTTTCAAAGAAAGAAGAAAGACACAGGAAATCTTTGAGCGCCGGAAAAAGCTGGTGCCCAATGCGCTTTCCATTTTCACTCCTGCAACCATCAGTGAAGCGAAAGGAGCTATCATCACCGATGCCGATGGCGTACCGCTCATTGATTTTACGGGGGGAATCGGCGTGCTCAACGCAGGCCATTGTCCGCCCTCAGTGGTGAAAGCGATACAGGAACAGGCCGCAAAATTCCTTCACACCTGTTTTGGTGTGGCTGCGTATGAATTGTATTTGAATGTGGCCGAAAAAATGGTGGAATTATTTCCGCACGGCGAAGGAACAAAGGTGATGCTTACCAACTCGGGAGCTGAAAGCGTGGAGAACGCCATCAAAATTGCCCGGCAGGCCACCAAGCGCTCAGCGATCATCTGTTACTCCGGGGCCTTTCATGGACGTACGCTGATGGCCACAACGCTCACCTCCAAAGTAGGTTATCGTCTCGGCATTGGTCCATTTGCTCCGGAAGTGTACCGCATTGATTTTCCCGATTATTCGCATGACAACCGGGGAATGAGTGAAGATGAGTTTTCAGATTACCACCTGAAAAAACTCGATGACTTCTTTCACTATTATGTAAGTGAGAAAGACGTGGCGGCCATCATCATCGAATGCGTGCAAGGCGAAGGCGGTTTCCGCGTAGCGCCGAAGAAATACATACAGGGACTCAGAAAAGTTTGCGATCAATACGGCATCCTGCTCATCATTGATGAAGTGCAAACCGGTTTTTGCCGCACCGGAAAATGGGGAGCGTATCAGCACTACGGCATCACGCCGGACATTTCGACGTGGGCGAAGTCCATGGCCAGCGGCATGCCCCTTGGCGCTGTGGTTGGAAAACTTTCAGTCATGGACGGTATCAACCCCGGTACCATCGGCGGCACCTACCTCGGTAACCCGGTTTGTTGTGCGGCTTCCATCGCCACCATGGAATACATGAAAGAAATTGATTTGAATGCGAAGGCGCAGAAAGTGGGTGACAGGGTGCGCTTCCGCTTTGAAGAGATGAAGAAGAAATTTCCGAAGCACATCAGTGATGTGCGCGGTCTCGGCGCCATGATGGCATTTGAACTTTCCGTTGACGGCGATATTCAGAAACCCGACGGCGAACTGGCGAAGCAGATGGTGCAGCGCTGTTATGAAAAAGGACTGATCATCATCACCGCCGCTGCGGCAGGCAATGTAATCCGCGTCCTGAGTCCGCTGGTTATTGAAGACAATGACCTGAACCGCGGGCTGGATATTATTGAGGAGAGTTTGGGAGAGTTGGCAAAGTAGACTTATTTCGACTATGTGATATTCTGAAATGAAACTCATCCACCAATTTGAACTTTCAATTTCAGATGACAAACTCCTGAAATATTTGTCATCAGATTCTCAAACGAAAAGTACCGATAAATCAAAACTCTTTTCTCTCCATGGATTTCACTCTGAGAATTTTTCACTGCTGAAAAATGAAATCATCTCAATCGCTGAGCGGAATGAAATTGAATCTATTAGTGAGAATGAGTTTGGAATTTTTTATGTGGTAAGTGGAGAAATAAGAAACCCGGATGGTAAGCACTTGCTGCTTCAGACGATTTAGCACGTCCTTGATAAGACCAAAACAGCTCGATTCGTAACGGCTTACCCTAAAAAAATCTAACTTTGATTCATGATTAATGAACTCGACACGGTTGTTCTCACTACTGACATTCCGGAGCATCATCTTAAGTCCGGGGATGTGGGAACCGTTGTGCTCGTCTATAACAACGGCGAAGCGTACGAGGTTGAATTTGTTTCCACCGACGGGAATACCATTGCACTCAAGACGTTGAAAGCTGAAATGGTTCGTCCGACTTTCGGTAGCAAAGAGATTCTGCATGTGAGGGAAATTGTCTGAGCTGGTTCTTGACCTTCCATCTTTTCGGGGCAAACTTGTTGAAATAATGAACATCACTGTCTTTATTGAGGGCGGTAATGTTATCCGCCTGCTGAGTCCGCCGGTGATTGTAGACATTGACCTGCACCGCGGGCTGGATATTATTTAGGAGAGTTTGGGAGAGTTGACGAAGTAATATTTAACCGCAGAGGTCGCGAAGCGACGCAAAGAACCGCGCAGAATTTCTTTGCGTTTTTCTCTGCGAAAACTCGGTGAACTTTGCGGTTAATTTCTTTTAGGAAGAATTGCTGATTCTCAGTCAGTCAATTTCTACCTTTCACCAATCCATGGCCCTTTCCCGTTTCTTCGCCATCATCATTGTTGCCAGCATTGCATGGGCCTTGTTTCTGCTTTTTACTGGTAATCTGTATTCACTCACCGGTATGGTCAACGGCAAACAAGGTGAACCGGTGGTAGTGAGAGAAGCGGACTCGCTTTCGTTCTTAAGCAATTACCCTGAAATTTTTGCTTCCGTCAAATCAGCCGGAGATGCCGGAGTGCTAAAGGGCGATTCATTGTACCGGTTATCAAAATCGGGATCAGTGGAGATTTGCCTGGGCACACAAAGAGCAGATGGGATTTTTCCGACATGCAAGAACACCATTATTGACATCTGGCTTCCGTTGATCGGCTATCTCACCTTTTTCTGCGGGCTGATGAATCTGCTCAACGATTCAAAAGCTACGGAGAAACTCTCACGCGGACTGGCACCATTCTTCACCCGCATTTTTCCTGATTTACCAAAAGGTCATGCGGCTTACGGGTACATGACGATGAATTTCGCCGCTAACTTTCTCGGGCTTGATAATGCTGCTACACCATTCGGACTGAAAGCGATGGAGAGCATGCAGGAAACCAATCCCGAAAAAAGCAGAGCTACCAATGGACAGATTATGTTCCTCTGCCTTCATGCTGCAGGGCTCACGCTTATTCCCACTTCCATCATCGGCTATCGGGCGGCCATGGGTTCCGCCAATCCTGCCGACATCATGCTGCCGCTCATCATCACTTCCTTTATCGGTACCATGGCCGCTTTGATTTTCGTGAGCATCCGGCAGCGCATCAATCTGTTCAACGGGGTAGTGATTGGTGTGGTGGCCGGCATCAGCATCCTCATTGCGGTGCTCATGTATTTCATCACCCAACTGCATGGTGCGGAGAAGTTTCACTTCACCGGAAACCTGAGCAATGGTGTATTGCTCGCGATCATTCTCGCTATTGTGGCGTATGCCTTCTGGAAAGAAAAAGTTTTTGCGGCAGCTAACACCAACGTATTCGATTCATTTGTGCATGGGGCCAAAGATGGATTCACCACTGGACTTCGCATTCTTCCATACATGATCGGCATGCTGGTCGCGCTGAGCATTTTCAGAAATTCGGGACTCTTTGATATGCTGATGAGCGGAGTTTCTGCCATGCTGAAACTCTTCAGTGTGGATCAGCAAGTCATCAATGCCATTCCCGTTGCACTCATGCGGCCATTCAATGCGGGCGGTTCGCGGGGGTTCATGCTAGATGCTATGAAGACCTATGGCGCCGACAGTTTCACCGGGCAATTGGTGTGCATGTTCCAGGGAGCGGCAGAAACAACTTTTTATGTGCTCGCTCTTTATTTCGGAGCGGTAAGTGTGAAGAATACGCGATACACTTTATGGATCATGCTATTGGTTGACCTCGTGTGTGTGATCACGGGCATTGTGGTGTGCAAACTCTATTTTTAAGTTTCGATTGAAGGGAATCAGTATGAAAAAGCAACTCATCAACGGTCAATGGGTGGATGCCGTGAATCATGGCACATGGAAGGTCCAGAACCCGGCCACTGAAGAATATATTGCCGAAGTTCCGTTTGGTGATGATGCGGACTGCAATCTGGCTATTGCAGCAGCAGCAAGTGTATTTGCTTCATGGAGTAATCTTTCTCCCTGGACACGCGGTGAGATACTGAAAAAGACGGCGGAAATTATCCGTCAAAATATTTCGGAGTTTGGCAAGGAAACCATCCTTGAAAGCGGCAAACCGAAAGCCGAAGCCGAAGGGGAGTGGCGGGTGGCTGCTGATTTGTTCGAGTGGTTTGGAGAAGAAGGGAAGCGCGCTTATGGCAGAGTGATTCCCACCAAACGAACTGACAGGAGGATGCAGGTCATTCTTCAGCCGATGGGCATGATCGGAATAATCACGGCGTGGAATTTTCCGGCTTACAATCCGGCGCGTGCCTGCGCCGCAGCCCTTGCCGCAGGGTGTACGATCGTGTGCAAAGGTTCCGAATACACGCCGCTCACATCCATGAATTTATTTTCTGCTTTGAAAGAAGCCGGCATTCCTGATGGCGTTGCCAATCTTGTAAACGGTGATGCAGCCAAAATCGGCGAAGCCATGCTGAATCATCCGAAGCTGAAGAAGATTTCATTCACCGGAAGCACCCGCGTCGGTAAAATTCTGATGGATGGCGCTTCACGCACCGGAACAAAACTCGCTCTGGAATTAGGCGGTAATGCACCGGTAATCATTATGGATGATGTAAATGTGGATGAAGTTTCGAAAACCGCGGCTTCGGGACGATTTCGTAACGCCGGACAGGTATGCAACATTCCGCAGAGGTTTTATGTGCACGAAAGAATCTACGACCGGTTTCTCTCCTCGCTTTCAAAATATGTTTCGCAAATGAAGGTGGGGAGCGGACTGGAACCAGATACGCGCATGGGTCCGCTCATTAATAAGCGCCAGCAGGAAAATGTGCTAAGCATGATTGCGGAAGCAAGATCAGAAGGTGCTGAAATCACCACTGGAGGCGGCAGCGGAAGTGAAAGAGGATTTTTTGTTCAACCCACGGTGGTTGCTGACAGAAAAGGTTCAGCGAAGTTTTATGACAAGGAAATCTTCGGGCCCGTGCTACCGGTTATTCCTTTCAGTTCGAAAGAGGAAGTCATTGAAAAAGCCAACAGTACCTCTTACGGGCTTGCAGCCTACGTGTGGACGAATGATCTGAAGACGGCGATCTGGTTGTATGAACGTCTTGAGTTTGGAATGATCGGCGTGAACGACTGGGCGCCACAGGGAACGGAAGCGCCGTTTGGCGGATGGAAACAGAGCGGACTCGGGCATGAAGCAGGTATGGAAGGCATGCTGGAGTACATGGAGAAGAAACTTATCACCATCGGCAACCTGTGAAAAACGAGTATGCCCCTTGCTCATTGATCATACCCAATTTTTCCTTCTCCTAAGATCCATAGCATAATCTTTTTACTCGTGGCATTTGGAAAAACAGATCAGGTTTTTACATTTGCCGAAAAACCTACTGAAATAATAGGACATACATACCAAGTATTAAAATGGACTGCCTGCCCCGCTGTAATACCCGGTACAGGTTATTCAAAATGAAACTTCATAATTCAATCGTTGCATGACTTCTACTTTACAGATTCTCATTGTGAGCGCAGTCATTTTGTTTTTGATCGTCGCTCTCTACAAAGAATTCATTCGCCCGACACTTACATTCTTGTTTGCCATTGTGGCCCTGGTGGTATCGGGCATCATTGGTCCCAAAGAAGTACTCGAGGGATTTTCGAATGAGCAGATAGCGGTGATTATTCTGCTGGTCATCCTGGCAGATTGCCTGCGCAAAACGGATCTGATCAACAATATGTTTGAATGGATATTCAGCGGGAAACTCGGATACAAGGGATTTCTGTGGCGGCTTACTTCTTTCGTGAGTTTCACATCGGCCTGGGTGAATAACACGCCAATTGTAGCGCTGCTCATGCCTTATGTTCAGGAATGGGGGAAGAAGAACAACGTGCGCGCATCAAAGCTGCTCATCCCGCTTTCATATGCTACGATCATGGGAGGTATGATTACCCTCATTGGTACTTCAACCAACCTTATCGTCAGCGGATTGATGGTAGAAAACGGCCTCAAGCCGCTATCGATGTTTGATTTCAGCGCCGTGGGTATTCCGGTCGCCATCATGGGCATTTTGTATTTCCAGTTCTTCGGGCACCGGCTACTTCCTATCCGGACTGATCCAGCCAGTTCATTTAAATCCAACCAGCGCGAATATGTTACAGAGTGTGTCATTGGAGCCGAATCAGCCCTTCACGGCAAAACGGTTGAGCAAGCGCAGTTGGCGCATCCTGATGGACTTTATCTGGTTGAATTGGTACGCGATGGCATCAACATGTCTCCGGTTCCATCATCGGAAATTCTTTTACGTGGCGATGTACTGATTTTCGCCGGTAACACAGAGCGCATTACGGAATTGGTTAGGTCAGGCAAAGGCATTCAGCTTGCCGGAAATAATTTTACGTCAGTGCCTGATGGAAAATTCAGTTTGGTGGAAGCGGTAGTCAGCCCCGATTCCTATCTGGTGGGAAAGAACGTCAACGAAACGGATTTTCGGCCGAAGTATGATGCAGCTATTGTAGGCATACACAGAAACGGCGAAAAGCTGGCAGGGAAAATAGGAGACATCAGGATGAAGGCAGGCGATTTGTTGCTCGTTCAACCGGGCCCTGATTTCAATTTTCATGTGGCAGGCAGCCGGGATCTGATGATCATCGGGAAGGTAAAACCAAGCCGTAAAATCGGTATACGGGATTCCTATATTTTGCTTGGGGCTACTGTAGCAGCGATAGCACTGGCAGCATTCAACCTGTTTAACTTGTTCAGCGGACTGGTGGTGGCTGTGGGCTTGTTGTTGCTCCTTCGCGTGATTCGCGTGCGAGATGTAAAAGAAGGCCTCGATCTGAATCTGATCATTTTGCTCGCCTTTGCACTTTCCATCGGAAAGGCCTTGTCCGTTAGCGGAGCCGCAAAATTTTATGCGGGAGAACTCGTCGGGTTGTTACAGCCCTTGGGTGTGATAGGTATTCTGGCAGGCATCTATCTCATTACAAATATACTTACCGCATTCATGACCAATGCAGCATCGGTGGCCATCACCATCCCCATTGCCCTCGAAACATGTGAATCACTTGCGATCAATCCCATGCCATTCATGCTGGGTATTGCATTCGCCGGCACCGGCGATTTCATGACACCCATCGGCTATCAAACCAATCTCATGGTTTATGGTCCCGGCGGATACAAGTTCAGAGACTATGTAAAGGTGGGATTTCCCCTCACGCTTCTATACATGATTATGACCGTGGTATCGCTGGGTTGGTTGTATGACCTGTATTGAATTACCAGCAGTGGGTAATCATGGTTCATAACGGGAAGAACGTGTGGAGCGGTCTTCACACTTGCATCTCAATACTGTATCTTGCCATCGCTCATCCGGCTTGAATGGACTACGGTGCACTTTCCCTGGTTCCTCCATTGATCGTCATTGCATTGGCGATACTTCTTCGGTCTTCCTTTGAACCGCTGATCATCGGTTGCATCGTGGGTTTCATCCTTATTGGTTTTCATGATCACACGAATTTCTTTTCCAATTTCATTTCATCGCTGTACAGGGTGATGGAAGATGAGAGCACCGTGTGGGTGATTCTCGTTTGCGGATTGTACGGTTCGCTTATCGGACTGGTGGTGCGCAGCGGCGGTGCCATGAAATTCGGCGAGGACATTTTAAAATATGTTAAGACGAAAAAAGCGGCGCTCTTCGGAACCTGGGGACTCGGACTCTTTATTTTCCTTGATGATTACCTGAGCGCGCTTACCGTCGGAATCACGATGAAGAAAATTACCGATCATTTCAAAGTGCCGAGGGAATATCTGGCTTACATCGTGAACACCACGGCACCGCCCTGGAGTGTAGTGGTTCCCATTTCCACGTGGACGTTGTTCATCGGATCAATTTTAGTGAAGGCGAAATTCGCCGCAGAGGGGCAGGGCAACCATGTGTATCTCTCAGTGATCCCTTTTGTTACTTATGGCTGGGTAAGTGTGCTGCTGATTCCGCTCGTAATTCTTGGCGTGGTTCCGATTTTCGGGAAGATGAAGAAGGCACAGCAACGCGTGGATGAAACGGGAGAGTTGATTCCCGGCGGACGGAAAATGGCCAAACTGAAACTCGATCATTTCGATACCGGTAAAAAATCAAAGGGCATCTATTTTATCCTGCCGCTCATTGTATTGCTGGCATCCACTTTCGCCCTCGATCTCGACGCACTGAAAGGCGTGATGATTGCTGTCGTCTTCACGTTCATCTACTATCTCGTAATCCGCGTTGGAAGATTCCATGAACTCTCTGAAACGGTATTCGCCGGGTTCAACAGCATGATATTCGCACTGGCACTGGTAGTGATCAGCTACGTGCTGAAAGATGTGGGTGATCAGATGGGACTCACCCAATATGTGATTGATGGCGTGAAACCGATGGTGAGCAAAGAATTATTGCCGGTCATCATCTTCGTTTCCATCAGTGCCATTTCATGGGCAACAGGATCGTCGTGGGGCGTGTATGCAGTGGTGATCCCGATTGTGATTCCCCTGGCGCAAACACTGGGCTCGAATGTGTTGATGAATATCGGTGCCGTCGTGAGCGCCGGAGTGTTTGGGGCGAATGCCTGTTTGTATTCCGATGCCACGATTCTCACGGCGCAATCAACCGACACCAATAATCTCGATCACGCGCTTTCACAGCTTCCGTATGCGTTGATCGCATTTGTAATTTCTGCAGTGATTTATGCGGGCATGGGCTATGCCTTCTGAAATGAAAATGAGTTATCACGAAAAACTGAAAAGCGGAATTGACATTGTTCCCATGCAACAGGAACATGCTTTTCAGCTTGAAGCGTTGCAGCACAAAGTATTTCCCAATCTTGCCGAAGAAGAAATTCTTCATGCGGAGCAATACAAAAAGCACCTTGAGATTTTTCCCGAAGGGCAATTCGTTGCTCTTGATGGGGAAAAAGTTGTCGGCGCCACCACCACGATGCGGTACCGCTATGATATTAAGAATCCGGAGCCGCATACCTTCAGCGAAATCATGGGCGGCGGCTGGCTCACCACGCACGATCCGGAAGGGGAGTGGCTGTATGGCATTGATGTGAGTGTGGATCCGGAATACCGCAAGATGGGAATCGCAAAAGCGCTGTACCGCGCCCGTCAGCATTTGTGCAGGCAACTCGGTTTGAAAGGCCAGCTCACGGTGGGCATGCTCAATGGCTATGATCGCCTGCGCGGTGAGATGACCATCGAAGAATACTATCAGAAAGTGAAGCGCAAAGAAATTTTCGATCCCACGGTTTCCGTTCAGGAGAAAGTGGGTTTTGAAATCGTCGGCTTCATGAAGGATTATCTGAACGATCCTACCTGCGGAAATTCCGGCGCCGTGATCGTGCTCGATGCTTCGAAGGAGATTTAGTTTCCCGCCGGTAAAAATTTTCCTGAAACATTTTTTGGCCGCATGGATGGAGTGATTAAATTACAATCACTTGATAAGATTGTAATACAGTCATGTTTCTCAGCGCAGACAGAACCATCGTCCACATGGACCTCGATTGCTTCTTCGTCGCCGTATCGCGGCTGATGAATCCTTCCTTGAATGGTAAACCTGTTTTGATCGGCGGCAGCAGTGATCGCGGCGTGGTGGCGGCCTGCAGTTATGAAGCGAGGAAATTCGGCATTCATTCCGCCATGCCGATGAAACTGGCGAAGCGGTTGTGCCCTGAAGCGCTCATCGTGCGCGGCGATTATGAGATGTACACGAAGAAGTCGGATGAAGTCACGGAAATCATTCAGGAAAATGTTCCCGTGTACGAGAAGAGTTCGGTGGATGAATTCTACATGGACATGACGGGCATGGAAAAATTTTTCGGCTGCCAGAAATGGGCCACGGAGTTGTGGCAGAAAGTGAAGCGCGAAACCGGCTTGCCGAGTTCCTTCGGATTGTCGGTAAACAAAACCGTTTCAAAAGTGGCCACGGATTTCATCAAGCCCGACAATAAAAAAGTGGTGGACCGCGGAACGGAGAAAGAATTTCTCGCGCCGATGAGTGTGAGCAAAATCCCGATGGTGGGCGAGAAAACCTATCACACGCTGAAGCAGATGGGCATTGAAAAAATTCTCACGCTGCAGCAGATGCCCGTGGAACTGATGCACGATGTGTTCGGCGAAAACGGAAGAACCATCTGGCAGAAAGCCAACGGCATCGACGACTCGCCGGTGATTCCTTATTCAGAGAGAAAAAGTATTTCGAGCGAAGAAACATTCGACCAGGACACGATTGACATCACGAAGATGAAAGACATCCTCATCCGCATGACGGAGAGCTTGCTCTTTCAGCTGCGCAACGAAAACAAACTCACCAGCTGCGTGGCGGTGAAGATCCGTTACAGCAATTTCGACACGCACACGATGCAGCGCCGCATTCCGTACACGTCGTGCGACCATCACGTGATTCCGCTGGTGAAGGAGTTGTTCGATAAGTTGTATGAGCGCCGGATGCTGATTCGTTTGGTCGGCGTGCGGTTCTCCTATCTCGTCGGCGGCGGATACCAGATCAATTTGTTCGAAGATTCACTCGAGCAGATTCATCTGTATCAGGCCATGGATCAGTTGAAGAAGCGGTTTGGTGACGATGCCGTGATGCGCGCTGCCGGAATGAATTTTCACCTGCGTGATTTCAATCCCTTCAACGGAATAAGGAAAGGTGTGGCGGGCGGAGTGCAGAAGAGGAAGGAAGTGGCGGTTGCGTGAACAAATTTGATGATGAGATCATGAGAGAATTTTTAAAAGGAAATTTAATGAAGCGCCGCAGGCGCGACATTATGGTAGGATTGAAATGAGGAATTCGATTAAGCGCCGCAGGCGCGACATTATTTTTCAGTATCGACATTAATTGTTGTAATGCCGCCCCTGCGGGGCTCGGCAAGTAAACGGATAAATCATTCATTTTACCATCATGCCTTTCCTTCGGAGCTCAAATGCACTCGAACAACTTTCACAACCTTTATTATGCTCAGTCTAACCGAAACTTCATTTCATAACACAAAGCAAAATTCACCATGGCTGATACCTATTCACAAATTTCCATTCAGGTTGTCTTCGCAGTAAAAGGAAGAGAAAATATCATCACGAAAAATTTCCGCGATGAACTTCATAAATACATCACGGGCATCGTCAGCAGGAAAGGACAAAAATGTTTGGTGGTAAACGGATGGAAAGATCACGTGCATGTTTTCTTCGGGCTGGAGCCATCCATGAAAATTTCAGATTTAGTGAGTGCGATCAAAGCGAATTCATCCAAGTGGATTAATGAACGCGGTTTTGTCAAAGGAAAATTTCAATGGCAGGAGGGATATGCGGCTTTCTCCTACTCAAAATCACAGCGCGATGCGGTGATTAAATACATCATGAACCAGGAGCAACATCATCACCGGAAAACTTTTCGCGAAGAATATCTGGAGCTGTTACGGAAATCGGATATTGAATTTGATGAAAAATATCTGTTTGAGTTTTATGAATAACCTGATGGGATCTGTCGCCGCTACGCGGTTCAATGGAAATTCTGTTGTTTACACTACTACTGTTACCATACTGTCGCCCCTACGGGGCTTCATGCCCGCACCGGTTTCTCAAGTTTGCAGAGCAGATATCGCTACGTGGCTGAATTGAATTGAAATGTATCTCAACTGCCACACCTACTATAGCTTCAAATACGGTGCGATGAGTATCGAAGAGCTGCTTCGCGAAGCAGCAGCTAAAGGGGTGCGCAAACTCGTGCTGAGCGACATCAACAATACATCAGCCATTCTCGAAGCGCACCGGTTGACTGAAACCTATCCGGAGAAATTCCCCGTGCAGGTGATTGCGGGAATTGATTTCCGTAATAGTTCCGGGCAACAATTTATCGGCATCGCAAAAAATCATCACGGTTTTTTTGCGCTGAATAGTTTTCTCTCGAAGTGCTTGCACGAAGGCGATGTGGGACTAACCGGAAGAGAAGCCGTAATTCCCGGGCGGCCGCCGGAGTTTGAGAATGCGTTTGTGGTTTACGACTTCTCGTCATTGCGAGGAGCGGAGCGACGAAGCAATCCCCAACTTAACGAAGAGTCTATCTTGCTCATGCGCGCCCTTCAATCGCCTGAAGGGGAGAAGCCCGTGCGCACTCTGAAGCAGAGCGGTTCTCCTTTTAGGGAATCAGAGGGCAGCGCGGGGATTTTCTCGCTTCGCTCAAAGAGAATAGTTGCTTCGTCGCCCTCACGCAATGGCTCACGCATGCTCCTCGCAATGACGCTGAAGCAGAATGAATTCATCGGCATCCGCCCATCCGATCTCAACCGCCTCAAATTTTCTCCTCTCAAAAATCACATGGAGAAACTCGTTGCGCTCGCTCCGGTAACGTTCAGAAACAAAACCGGTTTCAATGCACATCGTCTCTTGCGCGCCATGGATCACAACATCGTGCTCAGCAAACTTCCGGTGAGTGAGCAGGCATCACCTGATGAAATCATGATGCGTGAAGAAGAACTGTGTGCGCTGTACAGGGATTTTCCGCAGATCATTCACAACACAAAAAGGGTACTGGATGAATGCGAGCCCATCAATTTTCATTTCGGAGAAAACAAAAACAAGAAACATTTTTTCGGCAGTTCGAAAGAGGACTACAACAAACTGATTCAGTTGTGTGAAGACGGAATGGCGAAACGGTATCCGTCAGCCGGTGAAAAAATCCGTGCGCGGTTTCACAAAGAGATCAGCGTGATTATCGAAAAAGAATTCAGTTCCTACTTTCTCATCAACCACGACATCATTCAGTTTGCCCGGAGAAAAAATTTTTTCTACGTCGGTCGCGGCAGCGGAGCGAACTCCATGGTGGCATATCTGCTGTACATCACTGATGTGGATCCGATTGATCTGGATTTGTATTTCGAGCGATTCATCAACCCTTCGAGGAAAAATCCGCCCGACTTCGACCTCGATTTCTCCTCGGATGAGCGCGACGAAGTGATCGAGCATATTTTCAAAACACACAGCAATGCGCACACGTCGCTGCTCGCCACCTATAGCGAGATGAAAGATGATTCACTCATCCGCGAACTCGGGAAAGTTTTTGGTTTACCGAAAGCGGAGATTGATGCGCTGCAGGATTACCGCAACCTTCCGCAGACACCCGACCACATCACGAAACTCATTTACCAGTACAAAGAGGTTCTGAAAACATTTCCATCACACCTGAGCATTCACGCGGGCGGAGTGTTGATTTCAGAGAAGCCAATTGAGTATTACTCCGCGCTCAGCAATCCGCCGAAGGGATTTCCGCTCGTGCAGTTCAGCATGGTGGAAGCGGAAGATGCGGGCTTCGCGAAGTTTGACATCCTCGCTCAGCGCGGGCTGGGAAAAGTGCGCGATGCTGTTGACCTCGTTTCACAGAATCAAAATGTGCAGGTTGACATTCACGACGTGAAAAAATTTTTCGTAGATCCTGAAGTGCGCAACAACCTGAAGCAGGCAAAACTCATGGGATGTTTTTATGTGGAATCTCCTGCGATGCGCATGCTGCTCACGAAGCTGAGAGCGGAAACGTATCTCGATCTCGTGGCGGCGAGTTCCATTATTCGCCCGGGCGTGGCGCAGAGCGGCATGATGCAGGAATACATCCGCCGTTTTCACGATAAAGATCACGGTCGCAGCAAAGCGATTCCGCAACTGTGGGACATTATGCCCGACACGTTCGGCGTGATGGTGTACCAGGAGGATGTGATCAAGGTCGCACACTTTTTCGCGGGACTCACCTTGGAAGAATCCGACATGCTGCGCCGCGGCATGAGCGGCAAGTACCGTGCGCGCTCGGAATTTCAGAAAGTGGAGCAGAAATTTTTTTCGAACTGCAAGGCGAAAGAATATCCTGATGCGCTCACCAAAGAAGTGTGGCGGCAGATTGAAAGTTTTGCCGGTTATGCTTTTTCGAAAGGGCATTCCGCTTCGTATGCCGTCGAGAGTTACCAGTGCATGTATCTGAAAACACATTTCCCGCTCGAGTACATGGTGGCGGTGATTAATAATGGCGGCGGATTTTTCGGCGTACAGTTTTACATTCATGAAGCGCGCATGTGCGGCGGAACCATTCACGCGCCCGACATCAATCACAGCGACGTGCACACTTCGATTTCCGGAAAGGAAATTTATCTCGGCTTCAATTTGCTGAATGACCTGGAAAGGAAAGTGCAGCTTGATGTGGTGGCAGAGCGTAACCGCAACGGAAGATATTCTTCCCTGGAAAATTTCATGAAGCGCGTTTCCATTTCCGTGGATCAGTTGCGCATCCTCATCCGCATCGGGGCATTTCGTTTCACCGGAAAAACGAAACAGGAATTGCTGTGGGACATTCACAAAATTCTCGGACATGAAAAAAAATCTGTTGTGCGCCGTGAATTGTTTGAGAACGGGTACAAAAATTTCCGGCTGCCGCCGCTGGATGAAATGAAGTACCGTGATGCAGTGGATGAGATGGAGATTCTGGGATTTCCCTTGTGTTCGCCGTTTGAGTTGATAGCGCTTGAAACGGACGTCATTGCGAGCGAAGCGAAGCAATCCCCAACCCGGCCCTCTGACTCCCTGAAGGGAGAACCGCTTTCGCATCTGAAGCGCGCAGCAGTTCCTCCTTCAGGAACTAAGGAGGTGAGCGCGGGCAAAGAGATTTTCTCGCTTCCCTCAAAAAGAATAGTTGTTTCGTCGCCCTCTCACACAATGCCAGCACATGCTCCTTCCCGAGAAAATCGGGGCAGGCGCAATGACGACGCTTTGTTGCTCGCTTCCGATTTGAAAAAACTTGCCCGCAAGAACATTTCCATCATTGGCTACTACGTCACCCGCAAGCCCACGATGACGAAGAACGGCGAGCCGATGATGTTCGGCTGCTTCCTTGACCGCAACGGATATTTTTTCGACACGAATCATTTTCCGGAAGCCACAAAAAAATTTCCGTTCCGCGGAGCGGGATGTTATCTGGTGAAAGGAAAAGTGGCGGAGGAGTTCGGTTTCTACTCCATCAACGTGGAAGAGATGCACAAGATTGATTACCTGATGTACGAAGAAGATGCGGAAACAAAAGCGCGCTCAAAACCTGATCCGGTAATTGTTCCGCCGGTGGTTCCCGCTTCAAAACATTTTGAATACAAACTTACCATCATTCCGCCACCGCATGTGCAGCGTGAGGTGATGTTGCTGAAGAAAAAATTTCACCGGCAGTTTGATCATTATCAATCGGTGATTTCGAAACCGGAGATTGTGTTGGGTAAATTTCAGGAGAGCGATGCGAAGGAAGCGGAGATCATCCGAAAAATCGTGGAAGCAGTTTCAAAAATCTCTCCTGTGAAAATTTCACTCGAAGATTTTGACGCACGTTCTTCTTCCGTCTTCATCAAAATCATGAATCCTGAATTCATCAACGACATCACGGAAACATTGTCAAAGCAGCTGAAGCTTCAGCAAAGGGAAGCACAATTCTATTTTCAACCCCAGCTCTTTATTGCGCGTGGATTAGGAAGGGAAAAACTCTCGCGTGCCTCGGCAGAATTCTGCGAACAGAAATATGCAGCATCATTTCTCGCAACTGAAATGGTGTTGCTGAAGCGCGAAGCGAATGTGAAGTTTGCGAAGTATGAAGTAGTGCGGGGTTTTGGACTTGATGGTAAGCACTCTGCAGCGGGACAAAGAAACTTCAGGAAATAACTCTCCCGCAGCCAGCCGAAAACCGGCGCTTCGCGATGGATTTCCGGATGAAATGAATTCCTGCTAACATTACATTCCCAAATACATTCAACATGTCATTCATTCACCTCAAAACAGAAATTCCCGGGCCTGAATCGAAAGTCATTCTCGAGCGCAGAAAAAATGCCATGCCGGCCGGACTCGCTAAATCCACTGAAGTGGTAATTGCCGATGCAGAAGGCGGAGTGGTACATGATGTGGATGGAAACACATTGCTCGACTTTGCCGGAGGAATAGGAATGATGAACGTCGGGCACCGCAATGAAAGAGTGGTGAATGCCATGAAAGAGCAGCTTGAGAAATATCTCCATATCTGCACGCTCGTTGCAACTCCCGGGCCATACGTTGAACTTGCTGAATTACTTAACTCGCTTGCGCCGGGAAATTTTCCGAAGAAAACCATTCTGGCAAACTCAGGAAGTGAGGCCGTGGAAAATGCCGTGAACATTGCGCGCTACTACACGAAGCGCAGTGCCGTAATTTGTTTCGAAGGAGGATATCACGGAAGAACATTGCTCACGCTTTCGCTTACGAGTAAATACGCGCTCTTCAAAAAAGGATTCGGACCATTTGTGAGTGATATTTTCCGCCTGCCCGCACCGAATGTGTATCGCCGTCCGAAGCAGATGAGTGAAGAGGAATACGTGGATTACTGCTGCGCGCAATTTGATCAGCAGATGATTTCGCAGGTGGATCCTTCGGCCGTGGCGGCAATTGTCATCGAGCCCGTACAGGGTGAAGCGGGTTTCATTCCCATTCCGAAAAAGTTTTTGGAGAAGCTTAGAACGGTCTGCGACGCAAATGGCATTGTGTTAATATTTGATGAGATTCAGGCAGGTGCATCGCGCACAGGTAAATTTTTCTCCTGCGAACACAGCGGCGTTGTTCCCGATCTGATTTGTATGGCGAAGTCAATCGGCGCCGGAATGCCGATCAGTGCGGTTACCGGCCGTGCCGAAATTATTGATGCACCGCACCTCGGCGGTGTGGGAGGAACATATGGCGGAAATCCGCTGGCCTGTGTTGCAGCAATAGAAGCAGTGAAGATTCTTTCTTCAAAAGAATTTCTGCAGCGCACTAACCAAGTCGGCGAGTTGATTCGCACCACTCTTGAAAACTGGAAAGCGAAATACAAATTCATCGGAGATGTGCGCGGAGTGGGTGCCATGAGATTGGTGGAATTTGTGAAAGACAGGGAAACGAAGGAACCCGATCCGGATCTCACGCTGGAAATAATCCGTGATGCTGTTTCGCACGGCATGCTGCTCATTCGCGCCGGATTGTTCAGCAACTGCATCCGCTTACTGCCACCAATGGTAATGACGGATGAACAACTTCAGGAAGGATTACAGGTTTTGGAAGATGCGATTGCGCGCGCGCACGAGAAAAGGAAATGAGGGAGCCGCGGAAGCAAAAAGGTATTGAGGAGTGATCGAAAAAATTTTCTACAACGGAAACATTCTCACGCAGGATATATCAAAACCTGCCGCTTCAGCTTTTGCAATTTCACGGGGAAAAATAGTGGCTGTTGGCAGAGATGAAGAAATTCTTTCACTCCAAACTACACAATCTCAAGTTTCAGATCTAAAACTTCAAACAGTTCTTCCCGGGTTCAATGATGCGCACATTCACCTTTGGAAAGTGGGCAACCTGATGACGTACCTGCTCGATCTGCGCGGTGTGAGAAGCATCGGCGAGATGCAGCAAAAACTTCTCGACTATGCAAGAAAAAATCCAGAGCTCGACTGGATTCAGGCGCGTGGTTTCAACGAGGCGCTCTTTCCTGATAAACGTATGCCGACAAAGCATGATCTGGACGAAGTGATCAGCGACCGTCCGGTTTCAGTGATCCGCGTATGTGCGCACCAGGTGATCGCCAATGCAAAAGCGCTGGAGGCCGCAGGCATCAGCAACTACACGGTGGCCCCGCAGGGCGGTGAGATCAAGAAATTTAACAATGGAGAACTGAAGGGACATTTTACCGAGACAGCCATTGGACTTGTGCTGGGAAAGATCCGCAGTTACACGCCCGCTGAATATCGGGAGATGATTCTGGCCGCACAGGGTGAATTGCTGAAGGCAGGAATCACTTCAGCCACTGATCCCGCAGTAATGCCCGACTTGCTGGAGGTTTATAAAAGCATGGATCGTAACGGAGAATTAAAAATCCGCGTGAATGCCATTGCCATCCGGTTACCTGATGGCGCAAAGCAAGCGCTTCCGCTTCCTGAAAAATATTCTTCTCCTCATTTGAAGATTGATACGGTAAAATTTTTTGCTGACGGCGGGCTCAGCGGGAAAACGGCAGCGATGTATCAGCCCTATAAAAATTCAGAGGAGAAAGGCGTGCTGCGTCTGGAAAAATCTTTCTTCAAGAAACTGGCCGCGGAAGCGCAAGAAGCGGGATTCAGAATTGCCACGCATGCCATTGGTGATGCGGCGATGGATCTGGTTTGTGAAGTATATCAAGAACTGTGGAATGAATTTCACATGGAGAAAAACCGGATCGAGCATGTGGGTTTTCCCTCACAAAAAAATCTGGAGTTCATGCATCACGCAAACGTGATTGCCGTAATGCAGCCGGTTTTTATTCGTGAGCTTGGAAAAAATTTCAGAGACTACCTGGAGGAAGAACGACTTGATAAGGTTTATCCGATTCGTTCAGTTCTCCATGCAGGAATCAATCTTGCGTTTTCGACTGATGCTCCCGTGGTGAATGACTTCAATCCGCTCAGCGGCATTCAGTGCGCCATGCAAAGAAGAGATGCAGAAGGAAATGAAATCGGTGCTGATGAAAAAATTTCTATGGATGATGCACTGTATTCATACACGATGGGCAGTGCCATTGCAAATGACGATGAATCGAATCGGGGATGTATTTCATCAGGCAAATGGGCCGACTTTGTGCTTCTTGACCAAAAACCGGAAACATGGCAGAAGAATGTAAACGATATCAACCCGGTTTCAGAAACATATTGCAATGGTGAAAGGAATCAATCCAAAAATTCATTTTGAATATGGTAAAAAGCTTTCTCACGGTACTGCTGTTATGCTCGTTTCAATTTTTATTCGCGCAGAACTGGACAACCATCGGAGGAAACAATCAGCATAATGGAAGGAGTAAAATTGTGGGTCCTGCTGCCGTTTCCAACACCTGGTGGCAGATTGATGATGCGGGAACCACATTGTGGGGTAATTCGATTTTTACTTATGGTGACCGCTTCGTTACATCGCGGGTGACCTTCAATCCGTACGTCGCTATAGTGGAATGCCGATCACTCACCAACGGAGAATTTCTGTGGGAGCAACAAATCAGTCCGACCTCGATTCTGTATTGCATCGGCTTTGATGAACATGCTGTTTATGTTCATGATTATTATAACAACTATGTGTATGCACTAAACCCTGCTGATGGTAGTGTGAAGTGGCAAAGTGAACTCACGGCTTCCATTTTCGGCGGTAATGACGGCGTGATTTATGCCTGCAACGGCGATGTCATTTGCAACGGACCGGATGGCTATGCACAAAGTACCATGCGGCTCGACAGAAATTCAGGAGCAGTTCTTTGGACAAATACCAATTTCGTTTCCATCATTCCCAACAACGGGCTCGCTTCATACAACGGCAAGGTGTATCGGGTGGAAGGAACCATCGTCACGCATGAGCGGCTGCTGGCCATGGATGAAGAAACCGGGGCCTCATTGTATTATTCTGATGATATCCCCGGTGATCCGGATCAGGAAAACCCCATCACCGTGGGTGCTGACGGAACCATATATGTGTCACGCGATGGCGGTGATCTCTTCGCTTACCGCGATACCGGCAGCGGCTTTATTCAGCTTTGGGACTATACGCCCGATCAGCCGGGAATTTCAGGACACTTCGGTATAGGGTGGAACAATGATCTCTACATCATTGATGATGGTTATATCAGGCGCATTGATCATGAGACTGGAGAACTCCTCAATACAGCATTGATACCGGTTGATATTTCTTATATCGGTTTCATCACGATTGCCGGTGACGGAACCGTATATGTGTGCGACGGCACCGGCAGCTACTTTGCTTTCACTGAAGATTTACAAACACTGCTCTGGCAGCTTGATGTTCCTGACTGCATTTACAGCGGGCCGGTATTAGCAAGAAACGGAATTCTCATCACCGCAGGATCAGGAAATGAAATCACAGCGTATCGGTTTGATGACTTTGCGAAGCCGGTTGCAGATTTTTTTGCTGATCATACGGAAACGGCCATCAGTCAAACTGTAAACTTCTTTGATCAATCTTCTTTTGAACCCACCACCTGGGCATGGGAATTTGATGGCGGAAGTCCGTCAGTTTCATCAGAGCAGCATCCGGCAGATATTCTTTTTTCAGAGCCCGGTATTCATGATGTGACTTTGGTGGCTACCAATTCATTAGGCAGCGACACACTCCGGAAGAGTTGTTACATCCGGTCGGATGATGTGACAGGAAACATGATGATTCACCTTGCGGAACTGGCATTGTTCCCAAACCCTTCGGACCGTTTTATGTCTATCATCGGTTTGCAGACAGGAAGTATGATTGAAATCACCACAATTCAGGGCAAGCAAATTTTAAAACAAGAAGCAGGTTCTAAAGAATTAACCATTGATGTGTCCGGCTTAAGCCCTTCGGTTTACCTGATCACGGAGCGTGATGCAACCGGCCAAGTGATTGCCCGATCGAAGTTTCTCAGAAGGTAAAAACGGCAAACGTATCAGAAGGTGGTACCGCCTCTCACGGTTATCTGCGAACCTTCAGCCATAAAAACCGATTCGGGTTTTGCATGGTTAAGAAATTCAAAATCATTTCCATAAACCAAATCAAAATCACAATCTACGCTGTGGTCTGTGCATGGGAATACTCTCCAACGCGGATGCTCAACCCCATATTCCGTCGTCTTATTTTCACTTACCCGGTTGTAACCCCAGTAGTGCTCCGTGATGAATTCTTCTATACTGCCCGGAAGCAGGGGAAGGGCTTCTGATGAAGAGTGAAAGTAAATCTTGTTCCAGCGTTTTTTCCATTTCCATTCATAGTGCACATTCAACCCGGTTCTTCCCTGCACCCGTGATTTCATTTTTACACTTTCATATTTTTCGTGGTAAAGGGTATTGGCCACAAAGGCAATGGCGGGTTTCGGAACCAATTCGCTGATGAAGACCACGCCGCGGCGATAGTCATCACCGATTTTTCTCTTCACATAAAATCGCAGGTTCACTTCTTCAAAGTTCTCATGCCAGGGAATCCGGATTCCTTTCACGCGGGTACTGAGAAACTGAAATCCCACGAGACTGATGTAGTGTCTGCCCGCTCTGGAGTCCGGTTCAGTGCCGCGGGGCAGATACTTCAGCAACACGGAGGGATCAATGGCATAATTGATCATGACCAGGTTGCGCCATTGGGCTGTGAGGAATGCGGATTTCATAGACAGGTTGATTAATTCACTCCGGGTGCTGAAATTCTTTTTGATTTCTCGGGAATTCATTTACGTTTGTCACCATCTCCCATGGAAGAACCGATTTATCAAAGCATTGTTCAGGGTCAGCGAAAACGGCAAAAAAAATTTACCGTGCTCATTGATCCGGACAAAGTAACGCCGGAATTGCTGGTTCGCACGATTGATATTTCGGCGAGATCAGGTGTAGATTATTTTTTTATTGGTGGAAGTTTGATCGTGAATGATACCCTGCCTGAATGCATTGACGTAATCAAAAGTTGCTGCGACATTCCTGTCATCATATTTCCGGGAAGCCGTCTGCAGATCCAGCCGAATGCCGATGCCATTTTGCTCCTTTCCATGATTTCGGGCCGCAATCCGGAATTGCTCATCGGCCAACACGTGATGGCAGCTCCGGCGCTGCGCGAAAGTCAGCTCGAAATTATTTCTACAGGATACATCCTCGTCGATGGCGGGAATGAAACAACGGTATCTTACATCAGTAACACACGGCCGGTGCCTTATCATAAAAACGACATTGCCATGTGCACTGCCATGGCCGGCGAAATGATCGGGATGAAGCTGATTTACCTCGACTGCGGCAGCGGAGCGCTGCATTGCCTGAGTGAAAGCATGGTAAAAGCCGTGAGTGAAAATATTGATGTGCCGGTGATAGCCGGAGGCGGAATCACTACGCCCGAGAAAGCCAGGGCGCTCTGTAAAGCCGGTGCGGACATGATTGTTGTAGGCACGGCTGCAGAAAAAGATCCGGCTGTAATCTCGGCCATTTCGCAAGCAATTCATTCTTCAATAGCTGTGTAGCCGCAGCCACATAGTTTTCAGCCGATGAAAGGAGTAGTGATTAAATCAACCGGTAGCTGGTATGACGTGCGCCTGGAAGATGGTCGCCATTTGCAGGCCCGGGTGAAGGGAAAACTCCGATTGGTAGATCGTCGCACCACCAATCCGGTCATCATTGGCGACCGTGTTCTCATTGAATCGGAAAACCATGATGCGGTAATTGCTGAAGTGCTCCCGCGCGATAACTACATCATCAGGCAATCATCGAGGCACCGTGCGGCAGAACACATTATTGCCTGTAACATCGATCAGGCCTTCCTGATGGCTACCATCACGCAGCCGCGTACCTCCTCCGGTTTTATTGACCGCTTTCTTGTGACGGCCACTGCATATCATGTTCCCACAGTCATTGTATTTAATAAGCTCGATTTGTACGACGGGAAGGAGTTGCGGACACTGGATGAATGGAAGCAGCTTTACGATGCCATTGGTTATCGCGTGGTGGCCACTTCCGTGGTGACTAATACCGGAGTGGAAGAAGTGAAGGCGATGATGACAAACAAAACATCGCTGCTTGCCGGCCATTCAGGAGTAGGTAAGTCAACACTCATCAACAAGATTGTTCCTGAATTGAATCTGAAGATCGGCGAACTCAGCGGGTATCATGAGAAAGGAAGGCACACCACCACATTTGCAGAAATGCATGAGCTGCCCTTCGGCGGTTTCATCATTGACACACCGGGGATGAAAGAATTCGGAATTCTTGACTTCGAAGTGTCGGAGGTGAGTCAGTATTTTCCTGAGATGGCCGAGCGGTTGCATCACTGCAGGTTCAACAATTGCCTTCACATCAACGAACCCAAATGTGCGGTGAAGGAAGCGGTGGAGAGCGGAGAGATTGCGCTGAGCCGCTATGAAAATTATCTTTCCATCATACATGAGTTGAAGACGGATGAAAAAATATACGACTAGCATTTTCCGAATCCCCATTCAACCTTAGCCCAACCATGCGAGCAGTAATTCAGCGGGTAAAACAAGCTTATGTGATCATCGCGGAGAAGGTTCATTCGCAGATAGGTGAGGGGTTGCTTGTTTTATTGGGAATTGAAGAGGCAGACAGCAACAATGATATTGAATGGCTTTCAGGAAAAATCGCCAATCTCCGCATCTTTGATGATGCGGATGGCGTGATGAATCTTTCGGTGAAAGAAACAAACCGCAACATACTGGTGGTAAGTCAGTTCACCTTGCATGCTTCCACGAAAAAAGGGAACCGTCCATCTTACATACGCGCAGCAAAACCTGAAATTGCCATTCCGCTTTATGAACGATTTCTCCTTCAGCTGGAAAGAGAACTTGGAAAGCAGGTTTATGCCGGTGTTTTCCGGGCCATGATGCAGGTAGAATTAATTAATGACGGACCCGTCACCATCGTGATGGACACGCGGAATAAGGAATAACGGAATTTCCACCGCTCATTCTTTTACGAGTTTCTTCACGAATTCTTTTTCTCCCACCGTCATTCTCAGGAAATAAACTCCGTCAGGATAATTGCCCAAATTCAAATTGACCCGGTGGCTGCCTTCATCGAAATATCCCTGAGCCACATTAGTGAGTTTTTGATTTAGCAGGTTAAACAGTTCAATATTGATTTTCCCGTCCTGGGTTTGATTCCATTCGATTACCGTTTCATTTGTGGCAGGATTAGGCGCAGCTTCAAAACTGAATGGCTTGTCAAGAACTCCCCGTAACTGCGGCGTGCCAAAGGTTTGCTGCGGAGACCAATCGGATGCAATCAGCGGTGCTGATTGGCACACCGTCTTCACGTTCCACACATAGGTTGTGGATGGTTGCAGGTTGGTTAGCTGTGCACTGGGAGTAGTGACTGACAGGTTCATCCAGGGATTATTACCCGAAATTTTGTATCGCACTTTATATGATTGTGCAATGGGAACCGGCTTCCATGAAATGAATGAATTATCTGCTGCTATAGAAAATGCAGCAAGGCTGTCAGGTACAGTACATGCAGCCGGTGACATGGATATATTGATGTTGCTCATGGTGCTTGAACCGGTATCGGCCGGAGTACTGCTTATGATTCGTACACGGTACATGCTGCCAGGAGGTGCATAAATCGGAATCACTCCTTTCACCATCGTGGCATTGGCGCCTGATGCGCTTCCCAATGTTTGCGGTACATTAAAACTGCCGAGTCCGTCAGATAACTGTGCAGTGAAAACATTTGTGGAATCAAACAAACCGGTTGTATAAAATGGAACGGTAATGCTGTCGCCACCGAGATAGCTGATATCAGAAAGCACGCCGGCACTAATCGTGTTGGAAGGAATCGGTTGTGCTTCAAGCTTAACGAGCCATAAGTCTTCTCTGCCATGAAGTCCGGTAACATCATCAGAGCGTGAGTCGCTGCTTCCGGCCACTACATAACCACCGTCTTCTGATTGAATGACTGCAACAGCATTGTCGCCGAAATTTCCTTTTCCGCCAAGGCATTTCTGCCATTGTATGTTTCCATATTGATCCGTCTTCACTACCCAATAGTCTGCCTCCCCGGTATTATGGTTGCCACTTACATCACCGTCATTGGAATAGGTATGACCGGTGATGACAAAGCCCCCATCCTGTGTACATGAAAAATAATAGCTGCATTCATCAATGGTGCCTCCAAAACTCTTCTGCCAGATTATGTTGCCTGCCTGATCGAGTTTGAGAAAGAGCCAGTCCTTGCTGGTCGTGCTGCCATGATGGTAAAGCACATCTCCATTGTTGGAGAGCGATCTCCCGCAAATCACATACTCACCGGAGGGCAGTTGGCGCACACAATGGAGGTAATCATCAGAAGTTCCGCCAATGCACCGGCTCCACTGCACATTACCCGAAGCATCCAGCTTCTGTACAAATCCTTCACCCGAACCGTGATTGCCGATAATGTCGCCATTGGTAGATGTGGTATATGAAATCACAATGTATCCGCCATCCAGGGTTTGCCGCATACCGTAGGCAAAATCAAGACCGGTACCACCATATAACTTTTGCCAAATGATGTTTCCCAACGTATCCATCTTCACAATCCAAATATCACCGCGGCCATGCATGTTACCTGAAACATCCCCGTCTAAAGAATAAGATTGACCGCTTACCATATAGCAATGGTCTGATGTTTCGAATGCATAACTTCCACGATCAATATTGGTTCCGCCCAGGCACCGTTGCCACAAAATATCACCCAAATCATTGATGACTAATATCCAGATGTCATTTTCGCCATGATTACCCACTACATCCCCGTTGAGAGAACTCGTTTGTCCGCAAAGCAGGTAATTGCCATTTGAAAGTTTTACAATGGAAGAAAGCACATCCGATTTTTTGCCGCCATAGCAGCGGTGCCATTGTATTTCACCTTGCGAGTTGACCTTAACGATCCAACCATCGCCTCCACCGTGATTTCCGGTTGCATCAACGTCATTTGATTCGGTATGGCCGACAATCAGGTAGCCGCCGTCACTTGTTTGCACAAGATCCTGCGCATTATCCTTTAAAGTGCCGCCAATACAGTATTTCCATTCAAAATCAGGGGGCGTTGACTGAGCAATCACAACTGAAATGGAAAAGATAATTGCGCATAACGCGATGAACAGTGTTTTCATAGAAGGGTCGATTACTATTTCAAATTTAATGAAAATATTCTTGAAAAGTCATACCATCTGGTAGGAATATTTTAAGTTGTTTATGAGTTTACTCATACGCTCAGCCGCATAAATAGTTTGGAAATCAAAATACATTTTAAACTGAAGGCCTGCTATCAGCGCTAACGCTGTGTATTTGTGCAAACCGGATCGAAGTTGATCATTGTCAGTCAACCACTAACCGCATTGTCCGGGTTTGTTCATCCATTTTGAGAATGAGAAAGTAAACTCCTGAGGGCAGCGCGGCAAATTGAAATTGTGATTGATGCAGGCCTTCATCCATCGTTTCGCTGGCTATAACAGCGACACGCTGATTAACCACATTGTAGAGTTCAATTACAACCGGCTCTCTTTGCTCAAGATAAAAGGAGAGCGTGAAAGAATTTTTTGCCGGGTTTGGAAAGACGCGGGGTTCTGCATCAGCTGATTCCCCGAGACGGGCCGTGAGCGTATTAAACTTGTTCTGAGCCGACCAGTTAGAAGTTATTTTGGGATTCAACTGGCAAGTTGTTTTCACCTGCCAGGTGTATGATGTTTGAGCAAGGAGTCCTCCGAGTGAATAGTTGGTATTCGATGATGAAAGATTAATCCACGGGTTATTCCCGCTCTTCTTGTATTTAAGCGTATATGAAACTGCATTACCCACAGCATTCCAATTCAACTGAGCTGATGTGCCGGTGATATTCGATACACTCAGTCCGGTTGGTGCCGTGCAGGATGATTGAATGGAAATATTTTGCCCGTTGTCAGTTCCGATCACCGCAGGATTGCTGCTGACTACTCTTACACGATAGGAACTTCCGGAAGGCGTAGCAGAGGGAATTGTTCCGTTAATGAATCCTGAAGATGTTGAGTTGAGTGTGCCCAGATCAACGGGTTGTGAAAACGTGCCCGCTGCATCGGATAGCTGTGCAGTAAACAGGTTGCCTTCATTAAAATTGCCCACCGCAGTGAATGGTACGGTGATTGGATCGCCTTGAGTATAGCTGAGAGGTGTGATTCCATTGGTGGTAATACCCGGCTGAATGATGCCGCTACCCTGAAGCTTTACCACCCACATATCTTCCACACCATGGTTGTAGGTGATATCTCCGCCGGCTGATTCCGATCTGCCGGTCATAAGAAATCCGCCATCTGATGTTTCAATAATTGCATAAGGATTGTCGCCCGTTTGATTGGGGCCTTCGCTTCCGCCATAGCATTGTTCCCAAAGAATATTTCCTAATGAATCAGTATTCACTACCCAAAAATCCGGACGGCTGGTATTGTGATTGCCGGTTACATCGCCATCATTGGAATAGGCATGTCCGATAAGAATGAATCCTCCTTCTTTCGTTTTCTCAATGTTATAGGCGCATTCATCTTTCGTACCGCCGAGGCAATTCTCCCAAAGAAGGTTTCCGGATGCATCAAGCCGGGCAAGAAAATAATCACGTCCTGATCCGCCATGATGGTCCTGCACATCCCCGTCTTTTGAAAGTGTTTTGCCCAGCGCGGCAAATCCGCCATCATCGAGGCAAACGACGGAATACAATACATCTTCCTGCGAACCGCCGAGACATTTCAGCCATTCAATATTACCGGAAGCATCGAGCTTAACAATTATACCGTCACGGTTACCATGGTTGCCCACGGCATCTCCGTCAGTAGAGCCCACATAACCCACAGCTACAAATCCGCCATCAGCACATTCATGAACCCAGTTTCCTGCATCATCAGAACTGCCGCCGATGCATCGTTGCCACAGAATGTTGAATGATGAATCCATTCGCACGATCCACATATCACTTACACCTTTAAGACCACTCACATCGTAGTTGTTCGAGGTGGTAAGTCCGCTCATGATATATCCGCCATCCGTCGTTTGCTCCATATATGAACCGCGGTCATCCATGGTGCCGCCAAGGCACTTCTGAGCAAGCAGGTTGCCTGCCTGATCCAGTTTGAGCACCCAGGCATCAGACATGGCATGAATACCGGCCACATCACCATTGGAAGAAGAAGCGTATCCGCAAATAATGATGTTGCCATCGAGTGTGTTTCTCACTGATGAGGCCTGTTCACTCTCATTGCCGCCCAGGCATTTTTTCCATTCGATAGCCCCGTTGGGTTGAAATTTAACCGCCCAAACATCTGATTTACCATGGTTGCCTGATACATCACCATTGGTTGACTCAGTATACCCGACAACCACATAATTCGAATCGGCTGTTTCCACTGCGGCCTGCCCGATTTCAAAGTCTGATCCGCCAAGATTTACCTGCCAGGCAATACCGGGTGCCTGGCCGAATGAGAATTGAATAAATAGAGGCTGAATGCCAATGAGCAGTATGAGTTGAATTTTTTTCATAGTAGATAGATGGTCGGTTAGGCATCAGCATGACTCAGGTACGCACCAATAAAATTTTCACGTTTACAAAATCATTTAATATTTATCACATGCAAGTGAATCAATACTCTCAACGGATTACACTATAAATGTTTCATTAACAACTGAAGTAAAGGTATTGCAGTCGTTTATCCGGGATTGTGATTTCGGTCAGCCGAAGAGCTGAAAAGTGGCGAGACTTACGAGGTAGGCGAGCCCCGTCATGTAAGCTAATTGAATGAGCGGCCACTTCCATGATTTGGTTTCTCGCCGCACTACCGCAAGCGTGCTCATGCATTGCATGGCAAATGCGAAAAACAGCATGAGCGAAACGGCGGTTGCTGTGGAATAAATCCTTTCACCCGTATCAGGATTCTGTTCTGTTTTCATGCGCTCGCGGATGCCTTCGAAGTTCGATTTTTGATCACCGCCAACGCTGTAAATGGTAGCCATGGTTCCAACAAATACTTCACGTGCCGCGAACGATGTAATGAGTGCTATGCCGATCTTCCAGTCGAATCCCAACGGACGAATCACCGGTTCGATGAACTTGCCTATTCTTCCGGCATAAGAGGCCTCCAGTTTCTCAGATTGCTTTTGAAGCTTTACCTCATCCGGAATGCCTGGGCCGGCAGATTCAATTTTCAGATACTTCTCATCAATTTGTTTGAGTGAGTTCGCCGGACCAAAGGAAGCCAGCAGCCACAAAACAATGGAGATGGCGATAATGATTTTACCGGCATCCACTACAAATACTTTGGCTTTCTCAATCATAGTTATGCCGACATTCTTCCATCGGGGAAGGCGGTAAATCGGAAGCTCCATGATGTAGTAACTTTTTTCTTTCGCTTTGATCAGCCACTTCATCACCAGAGCAGCCATGAAGGCCATAATCCATCCCAGTACATACAAACCCAGCATGGTGAGTCCTTTAAGATTCATTATGCCGAACACTTTTTCATCAGGCACCATCAAGCCGATGAGAAGGGTATAAACCGGTAACCGCGCTGAACAACTCATGAGTGGGGTTACCATGATGGTGATGATCCGGTCTTTCCAGTTTTCAATTCCTCTCGTACCCATTATGGCGGGAACGGCGCAGGCCATGCCACTCACAAGCGGGAGCGTTGATTTGCCACTCATACCCACCTTGCTCATCAGCCGGTCCATCAGGAAACTCACCCTCGTCATGTATCCGGTATCTTCGAGTATGGAAATGAAGCCGAAGAGCAGCATGATTTGCGGTATGAAAATCACGATGCCGCCAATTCCCGGAAGGAGCCCTTCTGTGAGTAAACTCGTAATGAATCCTTGTGGCAGATGTAACTGCAGTTGCTTCTGCATCCAGCCAAATGCAGCATCAATCGCATTCATAGGCACTTCTGCCCATGAAAAGATGGCTTGAAAAACAATGAAGAAGATGAGCAGGAATATGGCATAGCCCCATATGGGATGAAGCAGCCACCGGTCAATGTTACTTGTGGTTTCAATGGATTGCTGCTTGCTGGTGTCTTGTGAAGTGGCAGCAGCGAGAATCGGATTTATCTTTTCATAACGTTTTACAATCTCTTCGCCCTGTGATTTGGCTGCAGCAAATTGAAACTGTGTAAGCACTTCCCTGATCCGTTTCTTTTGTTCCGGATTGAGGCAATAGACATTGATGTAGTGGCATGCAATCTGAAATGCGGCGTAATCACTTTTAGCTTCTGAAATAGTTTTTACCCGCTCCATCATTTCAGGGGCAAGCGACCGCACGTCAACAAAATCATGTCGTGGCACCGGCACCGCAGTTTGAATGGCCCGTTTCAGTTCAGTAATTCCCTTGGCTTCGCGGGCATTGATGGGAATCACTTTCACCCCCAATTCCTGCGATAGTTTGCTTACATCAATGGCTAAGCCATTCTTCCGGGCCACATCAATCATGTTGAGGGCAACCACTGTGGGTATTTTCAGATCAATAATCTGAGAACAGAACAGCAGATTTCTTTTGAGGTTGGAAGCATCGGCAACGATAATCAGTAAATCAGGATAAGAAGGATTCTCTTTGTTAAGCAGGACATCGAATGTGATGTATTCATCAATACGACGGGGATACAATGAATAGGTGCCTGGCAGATCAATAATTTCAGCAGCGATATCTCTGGAAAGCGGCAGATAGCCGGTTTTCTTGTCTACAGTTACACCCGCAAAATTTCCCACCTTCTGCCTAAGTCCTGTAAGGACGTTGAAGAGCGAAGACTTTCCGCTGTTGGGATTTCCAATGAGAGCAATTTTAAGGGATTTCTTCACGCACCGTGCGGCTTACTGTTGCTGAACCATCACCACATTGGCTTCTTCCTTCCGAAGACTGAGCAAATAGCTTCCAACTTTAACTGAAATAGGGTCACCTAAGGGAGCGATCTTCTCAATGGTTACAGATTCTCCCGGAAGGAATCCCATTTCTAATAACTTCAGCGAAAGATCGCCTTGCGAGAGCCGTCTGATAATTCCTTTTTCGCCTTCTTTCAATTCACCAAGTGGAAGCAATGAACGGTTCATGCCTGTTTAGAACGATTCTAAAATGCAATATTAAGGAAGAAATCGAGAACGGGACAATGACTTACTTCACCCTGGCTTCGTCAACTGAACAAACTGCAACAGAGTTTGACATGCCCGTTACTCTGGAAAAAGAGGGACAAGTCTGACATTTTTTTCCAAACAGTCCGCAACCGGTAAATGTGCAAGCCAGTACCCAGATCAATAAAATGAATGCAAGCCGTGTAATGGGGGGTTGACCGGGCAACCGTTGAATTACATTGTGTATTCTCATAGAGGTAATGTGCTCAAGCGAATGTAGAAAAAATCTCTTTCATGCTGTGAAGCAACACGATGATAATGAAAAAAGCGGAATGCCTTTCGACATTCCGCTTTTGTAGATCCGTGTTTTGAATTTCCGGTTACTGGATGGTGATCTTCCGGTAAAACTGTTTTCCTTCAATGCTGATCCTGGCAAAGTAGGTTCCTTTCGCCCAGGATGAGCAATCGAATGTTGACAGAATTTCCTTCTGAACATTTCCATAATCCTTCCTGAACACTTCTTTGCCCACCATGTCAAACATGGTTAGTTCAACATCATTGGCTGCTGCCGAAAGTTCAATACTCATGTTGAAAATTCCCTCCGTTGGATTCGGGTAGAATGATATGGTTTCACTGATGCCAACTCCACCAATGCCCTCAATCGGAACGATATAAACATCCTGAGAGTAGCTGCCCGTGCAACCGGAAGCATCCGTGTAGGTGTATGTGATGGTATATGGTCCACCGATCGGCAAACTGGATGGATTGAATTGATTGCCTGTTACACCCGGACCGGAGAATGTACCGCCGGCAGGAACTCCCTCAAGTGTGAAGGGCAGTTCGTTCTCGTAGTACTGCGGATCCAGGTTGGCAATAAAGACACCGGGAGTTGGATTCACAACCACGGGAATTACAATCATGGTATCGCAAAGTGGCGCCAGCGGATCCGTCACGCTAACCGTGAAGGTCATGGAAACAGGAGGCGTAACTGTTACGGTGTCGTTCAATCCGTTTTGCGGATTCATTCCCGGAATTTGCGGCATCCACTCATACTCGAAGTTTCCGCTGCCAAGATTCTCAGCTACCAACTCAATGGAAGTTCCTTCGCACACTTCGGTGGCACTCGCAACTGCGGCTACCTGTGGCTGGTAAATCTGTGCTAATACAGGCACCAGCGGACTGGCACAACCCGGCGCCACGTAATGAACGCGTCCGCCGAATACATAGGGACCGAAGGGATACCCGAATGCATAGTAATTGGAAATACCTTCCTTCACCTGAATGTTATCATCCTGTACATACACATTGCCAACACCGGTTCCATACTGATTGCTCAGGTAGGAGTAGTAATTGTTGCAGGTAATGTAGAATGCACCGCTCGTTCCGGCAGGAATGTGGGCAAACAATTGCAGGTTAAGCGGAACCGCCACCCCATTTCCTCCGCCAACAATTCCGGGAGCCGTACCAATCAAGGACCAGGCCGAAGGATTGTACTCATATCCCTGGTAGGTGCCGGGCTTAAAGTAAACTTCTATATCAGAGGTATAGAAATTACTCATGGTGATATCAAAACCGGTGATGTAAACATCAGTCTTGGCAGCGATATCAAACATGTTTCCGCTGGATGAATAAAATCCGTTCAATGTAGTTGTAAGCGGAGTTGATTCAGGTTCTCCTTCTGAAACATAGAAGGTAGTTGTCTCATTGATGTACGGTGTGGTGAAAGGCGATCCGGTACCGAGGAAGTTGCCGCCATTCTGTGAATAGTACCAGTATAATTCACCCTGTCCGCTACCTTCTGCACCCAGTATTACCTGACCGGGTCCGCAATTGCCACCGTCAACGGCTATAGGTTGATCCGGCGCCTGGTTAACCTGAACGGTTGCCTCTTCACCCGTTGAACTGCCGGCACAAGTAGCTTTCACGACATAATAGGTTGTGCTGTTGATTCCCGGAGTGGTGTATTCATCAGATGTTGCTCCGGGAATATTTGTGTACGGTCCACCCGGTGAGGATGATTGCTGCCATTGCAAAACGGCACCCGGTGTATAATCCACAGCAGATAAAAGCGCATTTGCTTCGCCGCAATATTCACTTATATCCGGTGTGATGGTTCCTCCAACCGGAGTCGTCACCAAACTAACCGTTACTGATTGCTGAGTTGAGCAAAGTGTATTGGCATCAGTTACCGTGGCTGTATAAGTGGTGGTAGCATTAGGTGTTGCCACCGGATTCAATACAGTTGCATTATCCAGCGTACCGGATGGGCTCCAGGAGTAGGTAAGCTGCGGCGGAGAGAACCGCCAGCCATCGTTGTTAGCCGTCCAGGTTGCGTCGGCATTTCTGCCCGGCACTGTCAGCGCGTTGGACCCCGTTACGTCTTCAATCCCTACAGTATGTGGTGCCCAATAGCCCGAAGGATTACCTGGCATACTGGTGGTTTGAATGTCAATGATGTTCGTCGTTTCATAAAGTATGGCCTGCACAGTAATCGGGTCACCGGAGTAATAATGCTGAATATCCTTGAATTCAATTACACACTTTCTGAAAGGAGCGGTTCCGGTTGTCCAGTACTTCACCGTTCCGCCGATTCCCGGATTCAAATCTTCCCAACAGAATGCGATGAGATTATTTGGATCACTCGAATTAGGCAGGTATTGCCCCTGGCAACACCCGGCGGTATACGGCTGAGTGAATGACAACCATCCGTTGGCAGACAAATAGAACTGCGTGTAATCATTTCCATAGAAATTGAAAGTGAACCCAAGTGGTAATGCCGAACTATAGCTTTCATCTGTAAGAGGTACTAACGTTCCCGCATTGTTTTGTTCTGTTTCATAATCAATTTCAAAAACCGAATAGTTGGTTGCCGGAGATGATGCCACCAGTTGCGATGAGCCGCCGGCGCACACTGCGTCCGGTGTTGCCGTAACGGTTACGTTAGGCGGTTCTGCCACATAAACATTGATCGTATCAGCATTAGCACAGGTAGCATTGCTTGCCAGCACGGTGTAAGCGGTATTGGATGACGGTGATGCAGTAACCGAGGATCCTGAAGTGGATGATAAGCCATCAGCCGGTGACCAAACAAAATTGTTATAACCGCCACCGCTCACACTGAGTGTCACACTTTGGCCGCTTCCTGCACAAATGGTTGCACTGGAAGGATCGGGTGTAACGGTAATTTCAGGTGAAGGAGTTGCCGTAATTGTTACAGGAACCTTCGGTGAAATACATAGCTGACTGTAATCAATCACCCAATCATATGCGTACATGTAGTACCAGATTCCGTAGGCACTGCTCGTGATCGAAATCACATCACCGAGGGTGTATGGATAGGCGTACCCACTCGGGTTATAATCGTTGCTGTAAAGATTTACGCTGGAGTAACCCCATGCGAGATGATAATCACCCACATCTCCATCAGAGAAAGCCCAGTTGAGTGGAATCCAGGTCTTCTGTCCCACATCAGATTGCGATACGGTAACCGTTGCAGTTTGAATGGTTACGTAGTTTGAATTCCACAGATACAATTGCACATCACCTGCAGAAGCCGGATATACATAAACACCTACAATGGTGCAGGGCTTATATACCGAGAAATTCTGGTAAGCATAGGTGAAATACTGATTCGTTATGCCAATTGTATTGTCAACCGGCCCTACATGACCTGAATTTACTGTGCCGATTCCTGCAGCAGCATAGTATGTAGTAGTCGCATTGACGTATGAGGTATAGTTGGACGGGCTGGAGCTATAATAAACCGGCGTTGGATCACTTTCATTGGCATACCAGAAAACATAATCGCCATCTCCACTGGCACTCACCGTCACATTTCCTTCACCGCAAACCGTAGCTCCGGTGCTCGATGTGATCTGCTCATTGCCGCCCACCTGCACCTGGATGCCATCGCTGAATGCTGATTCATTCGTGTTATCACAAGTCACTTTCACCCGGTAATAGGTGGATGAAGAAGGTGAGGCCACGTAAGAGGTATTGGTCGCTCCTCCGATGTTCGTGTAGTTGATTCCATCCGTTGAAGACTGCCACTTGAATGAGAGATCGCCTGCCAGTGAATAGCCGACCACTTCAAGCGTGGTTGAGCCGCCTGCATCACAAAGCACTGCAGGGTCTGCCGCTACAGTGCCCGGATCCGGAGTGGCTGTGCAAGAGGCAGGTGGTTCCAGTGTAATGGTATAATCTTCTGTTTCACCATAGTAATACAGGAAGTAGGTGCAGGCATCAGCTCCCGTCATGGTGCTGTATTCTTTAGAACGGATGCGCATGCGGCGGTCACCGGAATAATTCGGATTATTCGGTACTGTGAACGTGAAGTTCTGGGTACCGCTTGTCGCCGTTGTGGAACCCCAAACATATTCGTCAGGATCATCGAAGTCATTATCATTGTTATAGTCAATCCATACGCCGAATCCAACGTAGTCATAGGATGGTCCGCCCACCAATGAGCCGTTGTAGGTCGCTCCCAGTAACAGGGTGGTGGTGTACAGAGACTGATCGTATTCGATATAACCATTAAAGTTGCCATTGCAACCGCTGTATGCATGTGAAAGCGTGTTGATCTCCACATCATCAATATATCCCCAATAGCAGCCGTAGTTAGTTGCAGGTACACAGTAGTTGATTTGCCTGTTGCCGAATGGTGCGCTGTTGGACGGTGTCACATTCTGTCCGGTAAGAGCGATGGACGTACATTCTGCATCCAGATAATCGCCAACGGTGGCTGCACCTGAAACATCATAAGCAACCCAGAAGTAGTTAGTGCCGGCATTCAATTGTTGGTTGCCGGTGATGGGTGAAGACAGGTTTGTTGCAGAGCCAAATAAGTTGCTCGCGGCGAATACCGGGCTTGTGCCGGTGTAATAGATTTTCACGTTGGTAACATCGCCTGCAAAATTTGTTGATCCATTGGAGTTCAGCGTGAATGACTGTGCTGAAAGCGGGCTGTTACAACCTGCCATGGTGACCTGAATGCCCATAATCTCAACATCCGGAATGCCCGTGCCTGTTGTATTCTGATTATTCTGTGTACAACTGCTGGAGCTGTAAACCTGGTTAGTTGTTGGCGGAGAAAGTGTGATGATGTAATCTTCCGTTTCTCCATAATAGAATTGGGTGCATGCATCACCGGCATTGGGAGCATAATAATCGAAAGCCCGAACGCGCATGCGGTGGTCACCTACATAGTCCGAATTACATGGCAACGTAAGCGTCGCGAACTGTGAGCCATAGGTATAATAGGGAGAACCGTAAACGAATTCGCCCAAATCTTCAAAGTCACCGTCATTGTTGTAGTCAATCCAAACACCAAAGCCAACCGCTTCGAAATACGGTCCGTCAAGTTGAAGTGAATAGTTCTGACCCAGCTCCAACTCAGTGGTGGTGTTACCGTATTGCGGATAGAGAATGTATCCGTTCGGATTACCGTTGCAATAACTGAAGGTGTTGATCAGGGTATTCAACGTCACTCCATCAATGTATGCGAAGTAGCAACTGTATTGGAATGATCCGATGCAATAGTTGATTTCGCGGTTTCCATCCGGAGCAGTAATGTCAGGGATCTGGGTGCCGCCGTTTCCGCTCATCACCAGTTGCTCACATTCCGCGTCTAGAATATCACCCATGGTGGCGCCGCCCGAAATGTCATAAGCCACCCAGAAGTAATTGTTACCGGCGCCGAGTTCCTGACTTCCGGTGATCGGGTTAGACAGATTGGATGATGAGCCAAAAAGATTGGTGGCAGCAAAGGTGGGGCTTGAACCCGTGTAATAAATTTTCACATTGCTCACATCATTGGCGAAGTCAGTACTGCCATTGCTGTTCAATTTGATGGAGGTCATGTTAAACGGATTCAGACTTCCCTGCGTGGATACCACAATACCAATTAACTGCTGATCCGTTGATCCGGCGGAGACCGGATCGGTAACGGTTTGCGTGGTAGTGCTTGACACATAAGTCATGCTGCTGGGCGCTGAAATCGTGATGGTGTAATCTTCCGTTTCACCATAGTAGTAAAGCAATTCGCCGCACGCTTCGCTTGAAAACAGAACGTAGCCGTCCTTTGAACGAATGCGCATGCGGTGATCCCCGATGGTTGCGGTGCTTGGTACACTGATACTTCCGTATTGCGGTCCGTATGTTGCATAGGGAGAAGACCACGCAAACTCACCGTTATCAGAAAAATCTCCGTCATTGTTAAAGTCAATCCACACCCCGAAACCAACGTATTCATAACTCGGTCCACCGGTGAGTGTGATCGGGTAGGTGCCTCCGGCTTCCACCGTAGTGGTGAACTGTGAAGGATCATATTGAATGTAGGAGTTCACGTTGCCGTTGCAACCGCTGTACTGGTTTGAAATGGTGTTGAATTCAACGCCGTCAATATAGCCCCAGTAGCACCCGTAGGTGGTGCTTGGCACGCAGTAGTTAATGGTTCTGGAACCAAACGGTGCTGACACATCGGGTGTCTGTGTTCCGCCATTGCCCGACATCACAATCTGTGTACATTCTGCATCAAGCACATCACCGAGTGTGGCGGATGATGAAACATCATAAGCGACCCAGAAGTAATTGGTTCCTGAAGAAAGAGTTTGACTGCCGCTGATGGTGGCGGGCATCGTGGCGGAAGAACCGAAGAGGTTGGTGGTGGCGAAGCTGGCGTTGTTGCCGGTGAAATACACTTTCACATTCGTTACATCACCACTGAAGTTGGTGGAGCCATTGGCATTTAGAGCAAGTGAAGTGAGGTTGAATGCATTCAATCCGCCCTGGGTTACAATCTGAATGCCGATGAGTTCCTGATCGGCCGATCCGGAAATCACATCCGAGGTATTGTTTTGTGTAACCGTGCTTGACACAAATACCATCGGCGTTGACTCGATGATATTGATCGTATAATCTTCGGCTTCTCCATAATAGAAATCAGAACAGGATTCGCTTGACGATACCGTACCGTAATCCTTGCAACGAACCCGCATGCGATGTTCGCCCAGTGATGCAGTGATGGGAATGGAAGCAGTTCCTACCTGTGTTCCCAGGCCAATCGTGGGGGATGAATAAACAAATTCATTGGCATCCGAGAAGTCGCCGTCATTATTCAAATCAATCCAAACCCCGAATCCCACATATTCAAAGGAGGGGCCGGTGAGTGAAATCTGATAGTTGCTTCCGCGCTCTAAATCTGTAGTGAGGTTGCCGTTGGGCTCATAATAAATGTAGCCATTAGAATTACCGTTGCAATAAGAGAAGGTATTGGAAAGTGTATTCAGTTCAACTCCGTCAATGTATGCGAAAAAGCAACCGTACAGGTTGTTGGGTGTACAGTAACCCAGTTGCCGGTTGCCGGTAGGAGCTGTAACGGTTGGCGTATAACTGCTTCCGCCTGCTGTTATTGAAGTGCACTCCGCGTCAATGTAGTCATCAATGGTACCGCTTGAACTGATGTCGTATGTAACCCAGAAATAATTGGCGCCCTGGGCGAGTTGCACGCTGCCCGTGATTGGTGACGCGAGGTTGCTGGATGAGCCGAAAAGAATGTCAGTTGAGAAAACCGACGATGTGCCGGTGTAATACACATGCACGTTGGTTACATCATTTGCAAAATTGGTTGACCCGTTGGAGTTCAAAGTAAGCGATGTGAGATTGATCGGGTTCAAACTTCCGGATGCAACGACCTGAACACCGAGAATCTGCGCATCGCTGGTTCCGAGCGACACATTATCAGTTTCCGTTTGCGTACAGGTGCTCGATGTGTACACCATATTCATCGGTGGCGTGATGTTCACCGTATAATCATGCACTTCGCCATAGAAATAGTTGGCGCATGGATCCAGCGGGAAGGTGTACTGTGCGCAGCGTATCCTCATGCGGTGTTCGCCCAGCGTTGCGAACGGCGAAACGTAGAAGCCGGCGGTGTAGTTGATTCCGGGCGTGCTGCAATACAGGTAGCTGACCAGTTTTTCCGAGGCATCAAAAACATAATCATCATTCAAATCAATCCACATACTTACGTATTGACCGTAGTTGCCCACAGTAACGGTGAGCGCATTGGTGGATCCCTGTTCGAAATCAGCTACCAGGTTGGTGTAATCGCTGTAACCGTTTTGACCGCAACCGGTGCCCGTTTGGTTGATAGCGCCAACCGACACATTGTCGATATAGTCACCATACAAGCAACCCACGGCATACAGGTTGTCAACGCAGTACTGCGCACGCGCTGATTGAGCGTTCAACAGGAATAAACTTGAAACGAGAATGAAGGAGAGTTTGTAGAGAGTGGATCTCATAGTAACAGGGTGATTTAGATGATTAAAAATGCTGCGTTCAAAGATCGGAAATGATGCAACAAATAAAAGCGTAAGCAGCACTATTTGAGGCGTAAAAATTTCCGATACCTGAACGTTTCAGTAAACTTAGAAACTTTTTCAAGATGCAAGCCCATTTCGCCAAATTTTTCTTTCTGCGAATCGGGAGATGATCACTGGCCTGCCGCTCCTTTCCCCTTTCACCTTCCGCTATTATATTTGCGCCCTCATTTTTCCTGCCTGTTTCATCAGTCAAAATCACAGAACAAAAACCAGAATATCGCATGAAGAAAATTGGAATCCTCACCGGAATGGAACGCACGTTTCCCGAAGCATTTATAGAACGGGTGAACTCTAAAAATGTAGAAGGCATCACGGCAGAATGGGTGCAGATTGATAAGGTGCCGCAGGCCTATCCCTCTGACTATGCCGTTATCATTGACCGCATCTCTCAGGATGTTCCGTTCTATCGTGCCTATCTCAAGAATGCCGCATTGACCGGAACCGCCGTCATCAATAATCCTTTCTGGTGGACGGCGGATGACAAGTTCTTCAACAATTGCCTGGCGATTAAGATAGGCGTGCCGGTACCCAAAACCGTCATTCTACCCTCGTATGATCATCCCACGGATACCACGGCTGATTCATTCAAGAATCTGGTTTCACCGCTTGACTGGGATGGCATGTTGGGGTATATCGGCTTTCCGGCTTTCATGAAACCATATTCCGGCGGCGGCTGGAAGAACGTGTATAAGATTCATGATAAGGAAGAGTTGTTTGCCAAGCATGCCGAAACCGGGCAACTGGTGATGCTGTTGCAGGAAGCCATCGAGTTTGATTCTTATTTCCGGTGTTACTGCCTCGGAAGAAAATTCGTGCGCATCATGCACTATGAACCCCGCAATCCGCATCATCTCCGTTATGTGGCTCACCACAATGTGTCGGATGAACTCATGCAAACCATGCGTGACTATGTGCTACGGCTCAACGAAGCACTGGGTTATGACTTCAATACGGTTGAATTTGCTGTGCGTGATGGTATTCCTTATGCTATTGACTTCTGCAATCCGGCGCCGGATGCAGACCGTCATTCAGTCGGCGACGAAAATTTCGAATGGGTGGTAGAACACGCATCACAAATGGCCATTGAGCGCGCTTTGGCACACCGCGAAGGTGCCGATAATCTCACGTGGGGAACCTACATGAAACGGGCTGTAAGTGGCGAGAGCATATAAAATGCGCCACCGGATTTCACGGAATTCATTTCTTTAGTTCGAATATCTACCTCAAAAAAAACGTCCAATGAACCGACTCTTCACCCTGGGCATTGAAGAAGAATTCATGATCATCGATCCTGAAACCCGGGAGCTGGTAAGCCACATGCATCAGGTGGTGGAAGGCGGCAAAACATTGCTGGATGAACAGGTGAAGGCCGAAATGCATAAAGCCGTAGTGGAAGTGGGCACTAACATCTGCCATGATGTGAAAGAAGCCCGGCAGGAGGTGAAGAAGCTGCGAAGCATTATTTCAGACATCGCAAGAAAGCAGGATTGCCTCATCGGCGCCGCGGGGGCGCATCCGTTTTCACGGTGGCAGGATGCCATGATCACCGACCATCCGCGTTATCATGAAATTGTAAATGAAATGCAAGATGCCGCCCGCAGCAATTTGATATTCGGATTGCATGTTCATGTGGGTATCGAAAACCGGCAGATCGGCGTTCAGATCATGAATGCCGTTCGTTATCTGCTTCCCCACATTTTCGCTCTCTCCACCAATTCTCCTTTTTGGCTGGGAAGAAATACCGGATACAAATCATACCGCACCAAGGTCTTCGACAAATTCCCGCGCACCGGCATTCCTGAAAATTTCAGCAGCGCCAGTGAATTCGATGAATACGTGGCGCTTCTGGTTAAAACGGGATGCATTGACAACGGAAAAAAAATCTGGTGGGATCTGCGCATTCATCCTGTTTATCCCACCCTGGAATTCCGCATCTGCGATGTGCCCATGCGGCTGGATGAAACGATTGCCCTTGCTGCCATTATGCAGGCCGTCATTGCCAAGCAGTATAAACTGATGCAGCAGAATCTGAGTTTCAGAAATTACCGCCGGGCACTCATTAATGAAAACAAGTGGCGCGCGGCACGCTATGGGGTTCACGGCAAGCTGATTGATTTCGGTAAGGAAGCCGAGGTGCCGTTTTCGCAACTGCTTGAAGAACTCATTGAGTTTGTGGATGACGTGGTAGACGAACTCAACTGCCGCGAAGAAGTGAATTACCTCCGCGAAATCGTAAAGCGGGGCACCGGCGCTGACAGGCAGTTGGCTGTTTACGAGCAAACCAAGGATCTGCGCCAAGTGGTTGACTACATTGTAGAAGAGACGAATCATGGATTAAGCTAATCCGTTCAGAACTCTTATTTCCTTCTTTAATGTTATGTGGAAATTAATTTTCCGCGAAACTTTCTACCTTACCTCGCAGTTTTGATATTTGATCTGTTGTCAGTTTAATGACATTCGCACCATCATCCTCAGTTTAAGTTTAATGAAAAGCAGAACATGGACATGCCCGTAATAAGGGTAGCTGTGCTTGACATGTATGACCGCGTGGAAAACCAGGGTATGCGCGGTATCCGCTCACTTTTATATCTGCAATCGAAGAAAGTGGATGCGCAGGTTCGCTGGCATGTTTTCGACGTGCGCCATGCCGGCGATGTGCCGGATGATTCGTATGATATCTATATTTCTTCTGGTGGCCCCGGCAGCCCGCTTGAATCCAACCTGCCGTGGGAAAAGAAGTATTTCAAACTCATGGATGACTTGTGGGAATACAATCTCCATCATGCCGACCGGAAGAAGCATGTCTTCCTCATTTGTCATTCATTCCAGCTCATGTGCCGCCACAAAAAAATCGGTGTGGTGACCAAGAGAAAATCTCCGGCCTTCGGCATTTTTCCAATTCACAAAACGGAAACAGGTCTACATGATCCGGTTTTTAGCGGGTTGCCAGATCCTTTCTATGCTACGGATTCGCGCGAGTACCAGGTGATTCAGCCCGACTGGCATCGCATCCGAAAAGAGGGGTACAAGATTCTCGCAATTGAAAAAGACCGACCGCATGTACCGCTCGAGCGTGCACTCATGTCCATCCGTTTCTCTGAGGAATTTTTCGGAACGCAGTTTCATCCCGAAGCCGATCCGCACGGGATGATCCGCTACTTTACGCGAACGGATAAAAAAGAAGCTATCATCAAAAACTACGGTGAGGACAAATACTACAAGATGGTGGACATGCTTGATGATCCTGATAAGATTGTACTCACTCAAAGCAGTGTCATCCCCGCCTTCCTTTCTATCGCATTCGAAAAAGTGCTTCAGGCAGCAGTTTACGTGTAGCGGATTATTCCAAAGGTCACCGGTTTACGCGGTAAATCTGAAACCCGGATCAGGCCGTCAGTAAAGACCATTGAAGCGACGGTTCCTGCAAATTCAAACTGCTCCGGCTCTCACCACTTCAAGTATTATTTTTGGCAACCGCCAAATAGCAACTGAATGATTCCTGCATATCGAGACAGATACAATGCTGATTTCACTGAAGAGAAATACAAGAGCTTCCTCGAAGACCTGAACAGGGAGGCCGGTTACCACATAGATTTCCGCATTGCCGAGTCTCCGATTTTCGTTCCGCGTGACTTCCGCAATAAGTTGTTAGAAGCAGCCGGTGAGATTTTGTCAACCGTCACTGCTCCTGAATATTTTTCGCGGTCTGATGCAGCCATTCCGCCCAAGCTGCGGGTACCCAATGAGCATGCCCGGCCCACAACCATTGCCATTGATCTCGCCGTTTGCAAAAATGAAGCAGGAGAACTGCTCCCGCAGCTGATCGAGATGCAGGCCTTTCCTTCGCTGTTTTGTTATCAGCACTGGATGGCCGGCATGTACCGCAGGCATTTTACCGTGCCCGATGAAGTGACGCACCTGCTGAGCGGGTTAACCGAATCATCTTACATAAACCTGCTGAAGAAATGGATTATAGCCGATGAAGATCCGGAACAGGTGGTGCTCATGGAGATTGAACCGGAGAAACAGAAAACAAGGGTTGATTTTGAATTGACGAAGCAGTACCTCGGCATTGAGTATGTATGCGTGAGCAAGGTGATTCGCGAAGGCGAAAAACTCTTTTATAAAAAGGATGGAAAGAAAATTCCCATTCGGAGAATTTACAACCGTGTGATCTTTGACGAGTTTTTAAAACGTACCGATCTCAGTTGCCAGTTTCACCTTACCGAAGATGTGAATGTGGATTGGGTTTCACACCCCAACTGGTTTTTCCGCATCAGCAAATTTTCGCTGCCGTTCATCAACAGCCGGTATGTGCCCGGGACTTATTTCCTGAATGAGTTGAAAGAGATTCCCACGGATCTGGAAAATTATGTGCTCAAACCGCTCTTTTCTTTTGCAGGAGCGGGGGTTCATTTTGATGTGACAAAAGAAATTGTTGACGGCATCAAAGACCGGAGCAACTACATTCTGCAACGCAAAGTGAATTACGAACCGGTGCTTCGCGCAGCCGATGAAGGCATGGTGAAAACAGAAATCCGCTTGCTCTTCCTCTGGCTTCGTGATGATAAGCAGCCCAAACCTGTGATCAGCGTAATCCGCCTCAGCCGCGGCAAGATGATCGGTGTTGACTTTAACAAAAACAAAACATGGGTGGGTGGCAGCGTAGGTTTTTTCGAAGAATAACTATGCTTTGATGAGAAGCATCATCCGATGATTTTTCGCTCAGGCATATTTTTGCACCCCATGAATCTGTTACGTGGCATCGCCTGCATTACGATCCTGACACTGGTTTCATGCAAATCAGGGATGGATAACCCGGAGTCAATATTCTCCGTAAAACTCAAAACACTGGGTCACGAAGAATTTTCATTTAACGTATTGAAGAAGAACAAAGCATCGGTGGTGATCTTTCTTCAGCCCGAGTGTCCGTTTTGCAATTCCTACGCGAAAACTCTCCGGCACCTCGACAGTGTTTTCAATTCCAAAGACGTGAAGATGTACGGCGTAATGGCCGGAACCAATTTTTCTGACAGTGAATTGGCGGCCTACCGCGATGACCACCACCTGAAGTTCATGTTTCTGCTCGATCCTGAATTTGTATTAACGAAACAACTCAAAGCATCCATCACGCCGCAGGCATTTCTGATTGATTCAAAAGGCAAAGTGATTTACCACGGCATGATTGACAACTGGGGCTATGAAATAGGGAAGACGCGCGCGCATGCCACCGAATTCTACCTTACAGATGCTATGAATAATTTCCTGGAAGGCAAACCCGTCAGCCCCGATTCCACGAAAGCCATCGGTTGTTATATCCAATGATTTTTGTTAGCACCAAGCAATTTCACCCAACCTACTTTTAGCACCAAACCATGATCAGGCGGGATACTTTTATTGACCGGATTTTCAGAGTGGGTTTGGTGATGACCATGTTCCTTGCGTTTGCTGCGGCGCTTTACACATTATACAGAATGGACAAAGCAGACGATGTGAAATACACCTATGCGGAACATGTGGCACCGATCATCTATCAGCATTGCTCCCATTGCCACCGCCCCGGGCAGGCAGGTCCTTTTCCGCTGCTCACTTATAAAGATGTAGCCAAGCGCTCACTCACGATTCGCGAGGTGGTGATGAAGAAAGTGATGCCGCCGTGGCCGGCTGATCCCTCTTATTCATCATTCTGCGAAGAGAATTATTTGATCGATGAACAAATCGCCATCATTGATCACTGGGTCATGAGCGGTGCGCCGCTGGGTGATTCAACCAGGGTGCCGCCTGTTCCGCAATTTGCAGCGCATTCCATGTTGGGGCAACCTGATCTCACGCTGCCGATCAAACCATTTTTAGTGAAGGGTGATAACACCGATCGCTTTATGGTGATGAAGATTCCGTTCGAGCTGATGCGGGATACGTTCATCCGCGCCATTGAATTTGTGCCCGGATGCCGCTATGTTCATCACGTAAACGGTCACCTGATTTGCTTCGATGATCAGAAGAAGAAAACCGTTTTCGACGGCGATTACGTGCTTGACACGAGAGATGAAACGCGTGATGACGTGCTGAAGAAAATGGAGCTGTTGAATGATGACGGATCGAATCCGCGCGTGGAATTATCAGCGACTAACTATTTGCCCGGTGTATTCGGAACCGTTTACCCGGAAGGCATCGGCGGGTTTTTCGCCACGCAAAAAAATCTCGTGTACCTCAACGACATTCATTATGGTCCCGCACCCGAAGATGTTCTTGACACGTCATACGTCAATATTTTCTTCGATCAGAAACCGCCCGTGCGGCCTACCAAAGAAATTCAACTCGGCACGCTCGGTGTGGGCGACATCATTCCGCCCCTGGTGATTCCGCCTGATACGGTTATGACCTTTGTGATGCGCGGGAAAATTCTGAATGACATCTCCCTGCTCACGGTAAATCCGCACATGCACTTGCTGGGTAAATCATTTCTCGCCTATGCACTGAAACCCGATGGCGACACCATTCCTCTCATCAAAATCAACCACTGGGATTTCCGCTGGCAGTATTTCTACACATTTAAGAAGATGCTGCACATTCCGGCGGGTTCCATGATTGAAGTGGTGGCGGTGATGGACAACACGGTTAACAATCCAAACAATCCCAATCATCCGCCGAAGCAGGTGGAAGGAAGAAACGGCAGCATGCGCACCACCGATGAGATGCTGCAATTCATCATGACGTTTCTTCCTTATCAACCGGGAGATGAAAATATCTCCCTCGAAACTTCTTTGCAGCAGTAGCTGCTATTCCATCGGCATCCGTCCGAACCAAAGTGTTTTGCCTCCTTTACTTTCACCGAAGAATACAATCTTGCTCTTGTTGGAAGTCGGCAGATACGGATGCTCGTTGTGCAGGTAATATTGATCCTGTCCGAAGGCGACAAAATCCCCCACATCTCCTGATGCGATGTCAATCTTCGCCACGGAAGGATAGGCGAGCACTTTCAGTTTGGCATTCTTCAATTCCGTTTCACTCTTCACCCCTTTGATTTCCGTGATCATCCAATAGGCCGTGCTCGATCCTGCTTTCCAGAATACATCCTGCTGTGACGGAGCCATCTCTGCATATTTGTTGTTTTCATCTCGCCGGATACCGTATTGCGCTTTCAGAGCACCGTCGCTTCCGAAATGAAACATCACGGGATCGGTGTATTTGCGCGGTCCGTCTTTCGGCTGGTTGAAATTCTGACCCATCACCAGCACATCGCCATTGGCTGCTCTGATGAAATTCACTACGGCAAATTTCTTCCCGTCATAAGAGGGTGCCTTTTTCTGAGAAGGGGGTGTTTTGAGTTTGGCATCAAACTCATCAATGGAAGTGGCTTTAAGATAATCCACTTTGGTATCGGTGAGTTTCATGATCTGGAACGCCTGCCACTTCATGGCTTCAATGGCGGCGGTGCGTGCATCGTCATCCATGTTAGCGGGGAAAATCTGGTTCAGGTACTTGTCATCTTTCTTGGCCGGGCCGATGAGGTACACTTCATTGCCTGAGGAAATCATATCCTGAATGCCCCACAGGTTGTATTCGGGTTTGAAGGAAGTTCGTTGTTTCAGGTCGTTGCTGCCATTGACACGCACGAGCGTGAAATCACTGAAATCAGGATCGGCGACCTTATTCATGCCGGGTCCGCCAACAGGTACGAACACCAGGCCCCAATCGGAATTGGACAGGTCGGCATCATCTTCAGAAGTGGCATCCGGATCATAAATGGGATTGGAGATCATCGGCATCATCGGGTACTGAAAATCAATTTTACTCTCCTTTGTTACATCCAGATCGCTGTTGATCGTGAGAATGGAAAAGTTCTTCATATAGGCATTCGGGTCCTGGTCCTTGGCGCCGATTTTCGCCTTAGGCCCCACCAGCACCAGCACTTCTCCGGTTTGATTGTTCTCTGCCGCCGTCCATGCGTAGTACTTATTGCCTTCATCATTTTTGGGTTTCACTTTTTCCAGCACTTTCACATCGCGGTCATAGCCGCCCCAAAACCAACTCCAGGTGTAGGAGATGAGTTTGCGTTTGAGCACGAGTGTGCCGGTGAGGTTGCGCTCCACGGTAACTGCCTCCACTGAGTAATTTTCCCCTTTGTATTTGAACCATTTGAACTTGGTTTTCGCTTTTTCGAATTCCTCTTCATCAGTATCCAGTTTCTTGAATGCATAGGTAGTCCCGTCGAAGTGATAGGTTTCAAACTTAGCCATCTTATCGTTCGACTTGGTGACGAAGGTCAGCGCAATGTCATTATTGGGTTCATCAATGGTAACGTCACCCAGATATCCGCGATTGGCTTTGCCGGTGATTTCATAAACGTTTTCTGCTTCGAGTTTCTGTGCGAAGGTTGAATGGCTGATCAACAGGATCAGTAAGAGTGAAAAAAGAATTCTCATGTTCAGGATTTTTTGATCTGGCGCAAGGTAAATTCAGATTATGAATTTCAAAATGATTTACCGCCGGAATTTTCGATACTAATTTTGCCCACTCATGAAGAATGAATATCAGCGGAAAATGATTGGCACGTGGCTGCTGGTCGGAGTTTTCATGATCTTAATTCAGGTATTGCTGGGAGGAATTACTCGCCTCACGGGGTCAGGGCTTTCCATCACCGAGTGGAATGTGATCATGGGAACCATTCCTCCCATGAATGAAACGGAGTGGCAGCATGCCTTTGACCAGTACAAACAATTCCCGCAATACAAGCTCATGAACAGCAACATGAACCTTGCGGGCTTCAAAAATATTTTCTGGTGGGAATATGTGCATCGCCTCTGGGCACGGCTGTTTGTTCCGGTCTTCCTCATTCCGCTTGCATTTTTCCTGTGGAAGAAAATGATCGACCGAAAGCTGTTGATGAGACTTGTTTTTGTTTTCGTGCTGGGCGGACTGCAGGGACTTATGGGCTGGATCATGGTGAGCAGCGGACTGATTGATAAACCGTGGGTGGATCCGCTCAACCTGAGCATGCATCTCATCCTCGCTTTGCTGCTGGTCTGCTACCTGCTTTGGATTGCGCTGGATGTATTTGACCTGAAAAAGGAATCGCATGGCATAGGTTCGTTGAAGCCCATCCTCACCTGGATTCTCGTGTTGCTTTCCGTGCAGATTTTTTACGGCGGACTCATGGCTGGAAATCATGCGGCGCTTTTCTATCCAACATTCCCGAAGTTCGGAGAACGATACATACCTGAAGCGCTCTTCGTGCTCACGCCGCGCATTACCAACTTCTTTCAGAATGTGGGCATGATTCAATTGATCCACCGTTCGCTGGGAATCATAGTAGCCGTGCTGATCATTTTATTTTTCTACCGGGGCAGGGTAAAATCCGGCACCCCGATGTTCCACCGGGCCCTCGGTTCTTTTCCGATGCTGGTATTCTTCCAGGTCATGCTGGGGATTTATACGCTCATAACATCACTCGGCAGAATCCCCATCGTTCCGGCCGCCGCACATCAGTTCATTGCCGTGTTGCTGTTACTCACCAATGTTATTTTGTTATACCTCGCATCACATGCGGAGAAAACAGAGGGAAATTGAGCAGTTCAGTTGGCCCCGCTTATTTCAAATTTTTTCTTCAGGTCTAAAAAAGGTTGTTCAAAAAACCGGTAACTGAAGGCCGCAATTAAAACCGTAATAAAGAAAGAAAGCAATGGAAGCAAGAGCAGGAATTGCCAGGGCGATTGCAGCCAGTTCATGGCTTTGAATAAATGCACTGACGCAAGAATCCCCACCTGATGAAAGCAGTAAATCCCGAAAGCCCGTTTACCGAGCCAGACAAAACCGGGAATGCGGTGCATGTTGAATGCTTTGTTCTCACCAAAGGCCTGATCCAATATCACATGACCGAATGCCAGTCCCAGAATCAATCGTTCGGCAATGGTGGCGAGGGGGGAATCAAAAACAGGATGATAGAAAACAATCATTACAAGAAGCGCGAGATAGATTCCGAAGTTCACTGCGCGCGGCATCTTTTTCCAGCGATGAAACCAGGAATGATTATTCACTGCCAGCCATGCGATGAATGCACCCACGGCAAAATCACTCATGATGCACAGGGTGTGGAAGAAAAGTGTTGTGCCTTCATTCCGGAAGTAAATCCTGGCAAGCGTACTTACAATAGCGATGGCAAGAAAAACAGCCACCCGTTGTTTCCTGAAAAACTTCATCAGCCATGGCATCACCACATAAAATTGCTCTTCCACCGAAACTGTCCAGAGAACAGCCAGCACCGGTGAGTAGGGAAAGCCATCAGAAAGCATGGCGAAGTTGTTCCAGAAAAAGAAGTAAGACCACGGATTGGCCGTTTCGTGGTACGTAAATCCGAATGCCTGCATCACCATGGGAACAAAAAAAAGAAACGTGATTACCATGGTGAAATACAACGGCCAAATGCGCAGTGTACGGCGGAGGTAATACCTGAGAATGCTGAATTGCCCGGTTGATTTTTCTTCGGCCAGTAGCAGGTAAGTGATGAGGAATCCGGAAAGCACGTGCAGCACGTTCACGCAAAGCGCGCCGCTCGATGCAAAGCGCGAGACCTGGTTCATCCACGCGGGATATTGAACACCTTCGATGCGGATGATGAAGGCATGCATGAAGAAACCGGTAGCGGCGAAGAACCGCAAGGCATCGAGGTTGATGAAATATGGTTTGGAAGCCGCGTTCAACTTTCAGTCGGTAACATAATTCTCTCGAAAGATAAACGGAATAACACTGCAAGATCATCACAGGGAATGAATGTTCATTGCTAACTTTGAATCAAATATCCCGCATGAAAAAAATTCTCGTTGCGTTTGACAGCAGTTCGTTTTCAGCCGGTGCTCTTGACTACGCGCTCAATTTGTTGCCGCGGGAATCAACGCTGATTGTAGGTGTGTTCATTGAAGACCTGAGCTATCTTGGTTATGTTACGCTCTTCGGGGAAGATTACTTTGCTTTCGACACCCGGGTGCTTGACAAGATGGAGAAAGAAGCGGAAGGCAAGCTCGATGAGAACATGAGGACCTTTGAACAGAAATGTAAAGAAGCCAGTGCCAGTTACAAGATTCATCTTGACAAAGGGGTGCCTGCCAATGAACTGGTTCGGGAGAGTTTGTTCGCAGATCTCATCATCCTTGGCTACCAGACTTTTTTTAGCAGCGTATCAGGCGAGGCAAGCATCCTAAAAGATGTGTTAGTCGATGCGGAATGCCCCGTGTTGGTGGTGCCGGAGCAGTACAAACCGGTGCAATCACTTGTGCTCACGTTCGATGGCAAGGTCGCTTCCGTTTATGCGATCAGGCAGTTCACGCAATTGTTCCCTGCATTCACAAAGCTTCCTGCATCCATGCTTCACATTGCAAAGGGCAAAGAGGGCGAAGATGATAACAGCAACCTCATGAAGGAGTACCTGAGCATCAACTATCCCAATCTTTCGATTCAGGTGGCTACCGGTTCGGCTGATGAAGTAATCATCAGTAACGCCGAATCATTCACGGCGCCTTTGGTGGTAATGGGTGCTTATGGCAGAAGCGCGTTCTCGCGTTTCTTTTCGAAGAGTACGGCCGCCAAGTTGCTGAAGGAAAAATCATGGCCGGTGTTTGCAGCGCATAAATAGTTCAGACCATTAAAAGGGCTCTGTGGCTGCTTTACTGAGAAATGACTTTATTTCTCTATCGGTTGGAGCAGTGGTCACATATTCGATAGTTTCGCTGTAGTCTATATCTCCAAAGTAACTGAGTTGTGTTCTGAATAATTTCGAGGAGAATTCAGGACTAAATAATTCTTCTGCACGGGTTGCAATTTCTCTGAAAGAGTAGTGGTCTCTGAGCAGAAAATACATATCTACGTAATCTTTCCATTTGCCTCTCCGTGAAAAAGCAAATGCTTTCATCGCACCAAGATCCAATAACCCGGGCATTGAAATATATCCATCAAATTTTACAGGATGCGCCATGGAGTAGGGAAAACTGAAAAAGGTGAGTTTTACCTCATCAATCCGACAGTGGTAGCCATCTTCATTCTTAAAGATGAGTTCATACTTCATTCGCTTTTTTCTAAGTATGTCCGCTATCTTTTTATGATCAATGGTGCCATTTCTGAAAAGATCAAAATCAATAGAACGACGATGACCAATTTGAAGTGCGATGGCCGTTCCCCCAACAAGAAAATAGCTCCTGCTGAAAAGTTTGATAAGAGGAAGAATTTTGGTTTGGCTGTTAGTGAGTATTTGAGGGTGCATGCCGGTCAAAGTACATGTTGAAATATTGCCTGATCTCCGGAAAGTAATTGATGCGTTTGCCACGTGCCGTCTGCTTCCTGAAAATTCCGGCCACATACTTCACGCCGAGCAGATCAAATAATTCTTTGATCGTTTTTTCATTTCCGTAGTTTAGGATGAATTCCACCAACACTTCGTGTGAAATGTTTTCTTTGGCATCCTGTCGTAGATACCAGAATAAATCGGAATGCTTGCGGATGAATTCCCTTACCTCAGGTGAATTACCCTTCCGTTTTTTCATCTCGTTAAGATACGAATATTCAGTGAGCCATTTCACTGATTGATCCAGCTAAGGTTCCAGCCGTCCGTACATCCGCGGGAAAGGAATAGTTTCTCTCACATGCGGCAGTTTGCACAGCCAGGCAATCAACCGCTCCAATCCTAATCCGTATCCTGCATGCGGTACAGAGCCGTAGCGGCGCAGATCGAGGTACCACTCGAAGGCCTGCATCGGAAGCTTGTGTTCATTGATTTTTTCGATGAGCAGGTTGATATCGGTTTCACGCTCGCCCCCACCCACGATCTCGCCATAACCTTCGGGTGCCAGCACATCCACCCCTTTGGCCCAGCGCGGATCGGCATCACGCTTCAGGTAAAAAGCTTTCACTTCATGCGGCCAGTTGTAAACCATGATGGGCACGTCAAATAAACGGGTGATCACCGTTTCATCGCTTCCTCCCAAATCATTACCAAACTCAAATGATTTGGCTGACTGAATCCACTGCGGAATATTGCGTTCATCTTCTTCCAGGTCCTTCAGCTCATTCTTCAACTGATCAATCTTGTTCTGGTTGAAATTGATTTCTCCTTTCTTCAACGCGCCACCGGCAATCTTCTCTTCGCGTTCCAAGATCTCTTTCTTCACCTCAGCGATTCTGGATTGAGTGGAAGCAAGGTCATGTTCGAGGGAACCAATGGAGTTTTTTCCGTTCACATCCTGCTCGCCTTTGATGATACGCACGGCTTCTTCGTAGGTGAGCCGCGGAAATTTCTTGTTCACCACATTCTCCAGGATGGTCGTGTCGCGGTTGATCAGTTTCAATTCTTCCCTGCACTCAAGCAATACGGCACGCACCAGGTGTTTGAGCATGGCTTCAATGAGGTCCATGTTCATATCAAGATCATAGAATGCCATCTCAGGTTCAATCATCCAGAATTCGGAGAGGTGGCGGCGTGTCTTTGATTTCTCTGCGCGAAAGGTGGGGCCGAACGTGTAGATCTTTCCGAAGGCCATGGCCATTGCTTCTCCATATAGTTGCCCGCTCTGTGAGAGATAGGCGGGCTTGCCATAAAAATCCGTTTCGAACAGCGTGCTCGTTCCTTCCACAGCATTGCCGGTGAAGATGGGCGCATCCATCTGCACGAATCCTTCTTCCTGAAAAAAACGGTGCAGGGAGAAAATAAGCGTGTTGCGGATTTTCATGATCGCCCACTGCCGTTGCGTGCGCAGCCACAGGTGGCGGTTGTCCATGAGAAAATCAACACCGTGTTCCTTTTTGGCAATAGGATATTCTTCGGCGATGGAAATGATCTCGACACCGGTCGCCCGCACTTCATACCCGCCGATCTGCTTTTCATCTTTCACCACGGTGCCGGTGATGCGGCACGAACTTTCCATCGTGAGTTTGCCGGCATTTTCAAAAACACCGGCGCTCACATTCTTTTCATCCACCACACACTGGCAAAAGCCCGTGCCGTCGCGAAGGATGATGAAGTACAATCCTTTCCCGCTTCGCTTGTTACTGTTCCAGCCCTGGAGCGTCACTTCCTTTCCTTCATGTTGTGAAAGGTCGCAGATTGAAACCGTTTTCATTTCCGAATGAATAATTTATTAATCATGAAACACGGGCAAAATGAAATGCTGCACGTTTCATAAGGCGGGCGAAAATAGCCATTCATGCCTGAAGTTCGATACTGCCATATGACCCTGAATGGCTATACTTGCAGTTGTGAGAAGACCGCTACCCGCAGAAATTGATGTATGCTTAAGCAATCATTACAGCAGAAGCTAGCCCTTAAATTATCACCGCAGCAGATCCAGTTGATCAAGCTGCTGCAGATTCCTACTGATGCGCTGGAAGAACGAATAAAGGAAGAGCTGGAAGCCAATCCCGCCCTGGAGGATGGCGCTTCCGAAGAGGAAGGCGAAGAAGAACTGCCCGTTATTACGGATGACGGCGAGTCCGGATCATCCGAAGATGAATTAGCAGGCCAAGAAGAAACGCAAGCCGCTTCTGATGATGAAATGGATGAAATAAAAGAGGAGCGCAAGGAACTGGAAGAGCTGGAGCATGATAAGGAAGACAGTTTCGAAGATGACAATCAGGAGCTCACCGATTACATGGACAGCGATGAGGTGGATGATTACCGGTCGCGTGAAGAGCGCTCACCCGAAGAAGAGGACCGCCGCATTCTGCCCGTACCGGTATCGCGGAGTTTTCATGAGTACCTCGATGAGCAACTCGGCATGGAGGAATTGGATGAACACAGCCACGTATTGGGGGAGTATATTATCGGCAGCATTGATGATGACGGGTATCTGAGGCGACCGCTCGATGCCATGGTGGATGATCTCGCTTTTTCGCAGAATGTGACTTGCACGGAAGCGGATTTGGACAGGGTGCTGAAAATCATCCAGGGCTTTGATCCGCCCGGCACCGGCGCCCGCGACCTCAGGGAATGCCTGCTCTTGCAATTAGAGCGTGAAGAGAATAACACGGCGTTGAAGAAGCACTGCCTCACCGTGGTTCAGGATTACTTTGATGAATTTGTGAAGAAGCATTATGAGAAACTGCAGCGACAGCTTGATGTGGATGATGAAATTTTCAAGCAGGTGATCACCCACATCACACATCTGAATCCGAAGCCCGGCAGCGCCTTCACCGGTTCGCAGGATTTTGAGAAGATCATCATCCCTGATTTCTACATTGCCAACAACGACGGAGAGTTGCAGCTTTCATTGAACAACATGAATGTGCCCGATCTGCGGATCAGCCCGCACTTCAAAGACATGCTGCGCGACTATCAGAAAGGAGCGAAGAAGGACAAAGCGCAAAAGGAAGCCGTGATGTTTATCAAGCAGAAGATTGACGGAGCGAAGTGGTTCATTGACGCGATCAGGCAGCGGCAGCAAACGCTCCTGCATACCATGAATGCCATCATGGAGCACCAGCATGATTTTTTTCTCACCGGCGATGAAACGAAACTGAAGCCGATGATCCTGAAAGACATCGCTGAGAAGACCGGCCTCGATATTTCCACCGTTTCCCGTGTAGCGAACAGCAAGTATGTGCAAACGGAATTCGGGACCTTCCGCCTGAAGTTTTTCTTTGCCGAATCATTGCCGACCGACAGCGGCGAAGAAGTTTCCACACGGGAGGTGAAAAAGATTTTGTCGGACCTGATTGCCGTGGAGAATAAGAAGAAGCCGCTGAGTGATGAAAAGCTCACGGAAGAATTAACGAAGAGAGGTTACCAGGTAGCGCGACGTACAGTGGCCAAGTATCGTGAGCAACTCGAGATTCCGGTGGCGCGGCTGAGAAAGGAACTGTAGCTGTACAAATTTTCGAATGACCTGCGACTATTAACCATTGACGATTGACCATTCACCACTGACCATTCACCCTTGAAGACCCTCGCCAACATCATCTCCATAGTTTTTCATCCGCTGTTGCTGCCAACGTATGCCTTTGTGATGATCTATTTCACCAACCCGCTGTTGTTTTCCGCTTATGATCAGAAACAACTGAGCCAGATTTTCCTGATGGTGGTGATCAACACGCTGCTGTTTCCATCCATTGCCATTCTGCTGGTGTGGCGGCTCGGTTTCATCAAGTCACTCGCCATGCCCGATGCCAAGGAGCGGCTTGTTCCGTATCTCACGACCGGCGTGTTTTACATCTGGGCTTATGTGGTGTTCCGCAAATCAGGCATGCCGCAGATTTTTGACATCGTAATTCTCGGCGCCACCATCACGCTGTTTGCGATTTTCCTTTTCAACCTGTTCAGGAAAGTGAGTGCCCACAGCGGCGCCATGGGAGCGGCGCTCATCATTACCGTATTCGCCTGCGTGCTCACTTCTGCCAACTTCAATTACCTGCCGATTGCCGTAGTGATTTTGGCCGGGCTGGTCGGCAGCAGCCGCGTGCTGCTCAATGCGCACGATGTGTTTGAGGTGTTCACCGGTTTTCTGATCGGCATGGTGAGCCAGGCCGTGGCGATGAAATTCTATTGAAACTATTCTCCTCCGTTCATCACCTTAAAACTATAACTCGCCCAGGTGCTTTCATAATCGGCTTCGCTGTTTTTCGGAAGTTCCTTCATGTGAATGGATGTGATCACGCAGGTAGCATCCAGTGCCGGCTTGAATGATGCCATTCCCTTTTTGTCTGTCTTCAGTACGAGCGTGGAAACCTTGTTTCCGTAGCTCTGCATGAACACTTCAATGGATCCGTCCCTGAGCGGTTTGCCATCGAGCAGAAGCTGTACCGGCATCTCTTCATCGGGCATGAGGCGATACGGATTTTTCAGAATGAGCAGTTCCAGTTTCAGCCCGACGGGTTTGGTGAAGAAATCATCTTTTTTGCTTCGGCTCGTCGTCACCAGTGTTTTGATGCAGCGGGAATATTTTTCCCTGATCTCCGTCATCTTTGTTTTGGTGCTGTCGAATGCAATGCCGTTCACATGCTCTTCGGCGAGGTACCGCTGAAAGGCGCCGGGGGTTTCGGTGATCATGGATGGCATGCGCTGCATCACCACCAAACCAAGTCCGTCAAAATCTAGGGGTACGGTGGCCACGGGATCAGCGCCATCGGGCATCAACGGTAAAATGTTTCGGGTTCCGGTTTGGGTAATCAGGTCGAATCGCGGCGTCATGGAATCCTGCAGCTCGCGTTCAAACTCGTAAGCGAACACTTCACCCACCATGAGGTAAACATTCAGCGTATCGCCTTTCTGGTAAACAAATCTATCGGGAACGAGGACGTAATGATGTGAAGAAGCGGCAACGGCCACCAGCAGAAGAATGACGGCCGTACTGGTAATCAGTTTTTTCATTTGCTGCCAAGATATTTCATTCAGCCGTTTGATGAATTGCTGAGTCGCTTTACATCTACGCTGATCAGTTTATCCAGCCGGATTTCCTCTCCGCTTTCGAGCTGCATGTATTCGACCTTGTCAAGGATGAAAAATGTTTTGATGATTCCTTTGATGGAAATCTGCTTTCCGCTTTCATCGGTGAAAACAATTTCACATTCCTTGCGAAGGGTGGCCAATGCTTCGAGCTCGTCGTAATAGGAGCAGGAGATGGGGATGAGGATGTATTTCTCCATATGAAGCGAAATTTATGAAGCGACCGTTTCCTCCTTCAACCTATTTTTCACCACCATCAACTCCTCTTCAATCTTCGCCACAGATTGCAGCAGTTCATCGCTGTGGCGAATCGGCTCGGGCATTTCGCTGCTGATGTAGTTGCAGAACTTCCACACCTCGCGGATGTCATTCACACCGATCTCATAGGGCTTGAACTCGGGGTTGAGTGAATGCAGCACGAGTTTCTTCGAGCGCTTCAGTTCGTTGTGCACGATCTTGAACACGATGCCGTCGTCCTGCGTGAGCATGATGCAGGGCTGTCCGTTTTTGATGTCGTACCAGTTCTCGACGAACTCACCGATCACCCAGCTCTTCGAGGGAATGGGCAGCATGGAGTCGCCGTCAATCTGGAACATGCGGTACTTGCGGTCGTCGAAGAGAATGGGCAACTGAAACGCCGGCAGTTTTTTGATGAACTCTGGATCAGCGAAACCGTTTTTGTAACCCGCTTTCGCTTTCACGCTCACCAGCTCGATGTTCTCCTTGTTGTTGGAATCCACGGTGGTGGCCAGCACGCGCAGGCGGCTGCCGGTGATGTACACATCATTGCCCCGCAGCAATTCCGAAAGCTGAAACTGCGAGAGCTTCGCGAGATCGGTTTTCACCAGTGTGTCAATGGAAACTTTGAAATAGCGGGAGAATGACATCAACGCATCGAGCGTGGGATTTTTCACGCTGCCGTTTTCATAGCTGTTGAGTGTGGAGCGCGACATGCCCAGTTCGCGGGCTACAATGTCCTGCGTTTTGTCCTTGTAGTTGCGGAGCAACTTGATGTTGTTGTTGAAGAACATGGTTGATATGAATTGAACCGGTTGCTGAATTATTGATTAAATTACAATCAGTGTTGAAGGTTGTAATGTAGTCAATTATTTTGGTAAGGAAACTTTCAGCGAGATATTTCTCTTTATGTTTGAATCATGCCCGATTTTTTTGAGGAGGACATTACATTGTTTGCCGAGGTGATACTTCCGCTTTCATTGCAGAAGAATTACACGTATGGCATTCCGAAAGAATTTGAGGAATCAGTGGCTGTTGGCAAGCGTGTCGAAATTCAATTTGGTCAGCGAAAAATTTACGCGGGACTCATCAAGCGATTGCACCACGATGAACCAAAGGAGTACAAGATCAAGCCGATCATATCCGTGCTCGATGCAGAGCCGATTGTTTCAGAAACGCAATTGAAATTTTGGGAGTGGATGGCGGATTATTATTTATGTTCGGAAGGCGATGTGATGAATGCCGCACTTCCTGCCGGTTTCAAACTCGAGAGTGAAACCTCCATCATCCTCCATCCTGATTTCAAAGAAGATTTCTCTGCGCTCAGTGACAAGGAATACGTGGTGGCCGAAGCGCTCACCCTGCAGAAGGAACTGAACGTGGATGAGATTTCAAAAATCCTCCACCGCAAAAACGTGTATCCCGTCATCGAGTCGCTGATGAAAAAGAATGTGGCTGTGGTGAAGGAGCAACTGATCGAGCGCTACAAGCCGCGTATCGAAACATTTGTGAAACTCAATCCGGAATTTTCATCCGATCAGAATCTGCGTGAGTTGTTTGATGAACTGGAGCGCAAAGCGAAGAAGCAACTTGACCTGCTGATGAGTTACATTCATTTCAGTCATCAAAAAGGAAAGGATTTTGCTGAAGTGGTGAAGAGCGACCTGTTGGAGAAATCGCAGTCGGGCGCTGCCGCATTGGATGCGTTGGTGAAAAAGAAAATTTTCCTTGTTGAAAGAAGAGAAGTGGGAAGGTTGAGTGAGGAAGCAGGTGACATGTCCGGTCATTTTGAACTGACGGTGCATCAGTCAGCGGCTCTGCAGAAAATCAGAGTTGAATTTGAAACGAAGAACGTGGTGCTGCTGCGCGGCGTCACCGGAAGCGGCAAAACGAACATTTACATCAAACTGATGGAAGAAGTGGTGGCGCAGGAGAAGCAGGTGCTCTACCTGCTGCCCGAGATTGCACTCACGGCACAGATCATTGAGCGGCTGCGGCGCCACTTCGGAAAAAAGATCGGCGTGTATCACTCGCGGTTCAATCAGCAGGAGCGCGTGGAGATATGGAACAAGCTGCTGCACGGCGAATATCAGATCATCCTCGGCGCACGCTCTGCCTTGTTTCTTCCGTTCGATAACCTCGGGCTCGTTATCGTGGATGAAGAACACGATTCTTCATTCAAGCAGGAAGATCCCGCGCCGCGATACCATGGGAGAGATGCGGCGATTACATTGGCGGCCGTCATTGCGAGGAACGAAGCGAAGACAGCTGGTGATGGCGTGACGAAGCAATCCCCATCGCAGCCCTCTGACTCCCTGACCTCGCCTGCCGGCAGGCAGGAGGGAGAACTGCTGCGCTCTGCTGAGTTGAGCGGTTCCTCCTTAAGGAGGTCAGGAGGTGGCGCAAGAGATTCAGAAAGTAAGCTCCGTTGCAAAGTCCTCCTCGGCTCCGCCACGCCCTCCCTTGAAAGTTTCAACAATGCCCGCACCGGCAAATTCGGGTTGGCGGAGCTGAATGAACGTTACGGCGATGCCTCGTTGCCTGAAATGGTGATCGCCGACATCAAAGCGGCGCAGAAGAAAAAAGAAATGCATTCGCATTTCACCGCACTATTACTCGATGAAATCAAAGCCACGCTGGCGAAAAAGGAACAGTCCATCATATTTCAAAACCGCCGCGGCTATGCGCCGTACCTCGAATGCCGCGTGTGCCACTGGGTGGCGATGTGCCCCAACTGCGATGTGCATCTCACGTATCACAAGTTTCAGAATGAGCTGAAGTGCCACTACTGCGGTCACCGCAAGAATAACATTTCACAGTGCCCGGCCTGCGGCAGCGGTGAACTGCACATCACCGGTTACGGCACGGAAAAAATCGAAGATGAGCTCAAAATTTTTTTTCCTGATGCCGTGATCTCGCGCCTCGATCTCGATACAGCCAAAACGCGCGGCGGCTTTCAGAAAATCATCCACGACTTCGAGAAAGGAAAGATTCAGGTTCTCGTCGGCACGCAGATGGTGACGAAGGGACTGGACTTCGACAATGTTTCACTCGTCGGCATCATGAATGCCGATCAGCTCATGAGCCATCTCGATTTCAGATCGACGGAAAGAGGATTTCAGCTCATGTCGCAGGTGAGCGGCCGTGCGGGAAGGAGACACACCACCGGCCGCGTGATCGTTCAAACTTCGCAACCGCAATCGTACCTCCTGCAGTTTGTGCTCGCTCACGATTACGTTGGATTTTACGAAGAGGAAATGAATCACCGGCAGCAGTTTTTCTATCCGCCGTTTTCACGCCTCATCCAGCTTACGTTCAAACATAAAGAAGCGAAGAAAGCATGGGAGGCGGCGCGCATCGTGGCTGCTTCATTGCAAAAAGATCTCGGCAAAAATTTACTGGGACCTACCGAACCGGCCGTCAACCGCATCCGCAACAAATACCTTGTTCAGTTGCTGCTGAAACTGCAGCGTTCGGGCAAGCTGATCACATCAGTGAAAAAGCACATTCACGATGAGATGCTGAAGCTGCAGGAATCTGTTTCACTCCGGTCAGTGGAAGTGGTGGCGGATGTGGATCCGATGTGAGTAAATTATTTTCCTATCTTTCGCGCCCTCCTCCTTTTAACAGCACCAATGACCAAAAGAAATCCGTTTGTCACTTTTTAAACGGAGATACCCATTAATAATTCAAATCATTTCAAAACCAAAACCAAACCAACTAATGAAACAGGTAAACCATTTCAGTAAAGCAGTATTGCTCGCAGCCATCTTTTTTCTTACGGTGAACACTTCAAAAGCCCAATCTTCATCCGATCCCTACACCAATGGCTCCGTGTGGACGATGCAGATGATCAATGTAAAGCCCGGCATGATGAAGGAGTACACCACGAGTTTGAAGAACACCGTCAAACTGGTGAACGATGAGGCCGTGAAGCAGGGGCTCATCCTTTCTTACAAGATTCTCTCGGGTGCTAGTGCCAACCCTGATGATTTCAATTTCGTGATCCTAACGGAATATAAGAACATGGCTGCCATGGAAGGCAAAGAAGACCAGTGGGATGCCATCCGCGCGAAAATCATGGGTAATGATGATGCACAAAAACAAATCATGCAAACCAGAACGGCACAACGCGACATCTACGGGAGCAAGATGATGCGTGAAATTATTCTGAAGTAAAATGCAAGCGCTTCAACGATAGTCAAGCGGCTATCATCAATCTAACGTGCCGTCATAGCGATCCCGAGATTTTTCATGTCGGGATCGCTATGACGGCTTTTAAAAGGAACTCCTGATTTTGAAGAGCATGAAATCATCATTGCCTGATGATTTTCCTCATCAGATTTCTTCCTTCATCCTGTACATAGAGAAAATAAATTCCGCTGGGAAGTGCTGAGAGATCCAGGGTGACTTCATTCGTAATGATTCCTGAAAAAATGGTTTGTCCGACCTGGTTCTCCAAACGATAGTCTTGTCTTTCAGAACTACTGACATTCAAAATGATCTTGAGGAAATCAGTTGCGGGGTTGGGATACACCTTGAAGAATGAGGAAGAAGCCGCATCACCTGCAGATGTGGCTATGTAGTCATACGGTTCCGACACATTGCTGCAATTGTATTGATCGGTAATTATAACGGTATATGATCCGCTTTCAGTTGGCTCATAATTCTGGTTAGTGGCACCGGGAATCAAATCGCCATTGA
>JAFDYS010000023.1:103077-106308 GCA_018267315.1 Bacteroidota bacterium
AAAACCACATTGATGGGAATGAGCATGCAATCGGTATAATTCGGGCAAACCTCCGGTGCGCCGCACACCGTGAAACTTCCGTTTTCAGTTACATAGAGGTCAACATCCGTGGCGCCGGGAATGGGATTGACTGAATCGTACCACTGCACATTCACATTGTACGGAAGACCCATGGTGAGCACCATCGTATCACCATGGCAGAGCACATTGGCATCAAGCTGCGGATCGTAATAACCCATGTCGCCTGTTTGAATCACATAAGGCAGCAGGAAAACCCAGCCATCCACGAGTACGGCCGTGGAGGTGCCTTCACAGGAATCAAGCGTTACTTCCACTTTGAACTTCTTCAGCAGATCCGCTTCCGTCACCACGTAATACTGATTGGTGGCGCCTTCGATTTCATTGTTCCCTTTCAGCCACTGATAGGTGTCGTATTCTTCTGTCCACAGCGTGTCCGTCCCGCCGGGGCAGAGAATCGGATTGGCAGGGGTGACGGTGGGAGTGATTTCACATTGAGCGAGCAGCGTTCGACTGGCGGCGATAAGCAATAGCAACAGGAATGTCCTCTTCATATCAAGCGGTTTTTGCGACAGACAAAATTATTGCAACTTCTGCTGCAGGCCTTTCTCAAAAACCTTTTGATGGTTGCTGCAATGAATCGTCATGATCACTGCTGTTTCATTTCCCACCTCATCAAACTTCTTGAAGCGAGTGATTTGAATTTATGCTGAAGAAATCTCGGAAACGAACCGTTTGATTTTTGAATAGCCATCTCATTGGCAATCCACCGCACAGCATAGTCGTAATATTTGCGCGAGTAAGTTCTCCTGAAATCAATCTGCCGGTCAGTGGAAGTTTCCCATGGCAACTGCTGAATGAAATTGGATTCCACTTCCTCATACATCGGTGTTCCTTTGATAGGGTAGGCGATGGTGATGGTGTAGAAATCCGGGTCGGAAGTCTTAAGGTGATGCAGTGTCTCCGCTACATCGCTGTCTTCTTCGCCCGGATAACCGAGCATGATGAACGTGCCCGCCTGAATGCCATGTTTCTTTGAAAGCTGAATCATTTCCCTTACCTGCTTGACATTGACGCGGCGATCCATGGCATCAATCACTTTCTGCGAGCCGCTCTCGGCGCCGATCCACACGCGGAAGCAACCGGATTCTTTGAGCAGGCGAATCACTTCTTCATTCATTCTATCAGCGCGGGTGATGCACTCATAACGCACTGAGATTTTTCTGCTGATCAGCTCATCATGAAATTCTTTGAGCCATTTGTGAGAAATGGTGAACACATCATCCACGAACCAGATGGTGTCGAAAGCATAGTTTGACCGCAGCAGTTCAATTTCATCCGCCACTTTCTTCGGACTTCGCCTGCGGTAACTTTCACCGTACACGGCGCGGCTGCACCACTTGCAGGTGTACGGGCATCCGCGCATGGTGGAAACCGAAATCGCACTCTGACCATGTTTGTTTTTCCAGGCATCGAAGTAGAGTTGCAGATTTACTTTCTTTCGGTTCGGGAAAGGAAGCTCGTCGAGGTTTCTGATTTTTTCCCGTGGAGCAGTTCTGATCAGCTCATTCTTTTCATTGAGAAAAGCGATACCGCGAATTTTCTCCAATTGTGTAACTCCGCCCCTGCAAAGTTCCAGCATCGTTTGCTCGCCTTCACCAATCACAATCACATCGGCGCCGTGTCGTAAAAAGTTTTCAGCATGATGGGTGACTTCCGGCCCGCCGAGAATGATTTTCGTTTGCGGAAGATTTTCCCTGATGAAACGAATCTGCCGGAGCACATTCAACTTCGTCATCAGGTTCACGTAAATGCCGATGACATGCGGCTTTGATTCAAGAAGATGTTGTTTACATTTTTCGGACGATGAAAATGTAGAATCGAAGACCTCATTCTTCACGCCGTGTTCTTCCAAATAGACCGAGATAGATAGGATGCCCAGCGGCACATAGGGCTTCATGATCTGCTGCTCGCGCTGATCTTCCTCGAGAAAGTAGCCGTGAGTGAGGAGGGTTTTCAAATTGCAGATTTTGGATTGCCAATTTCCAATTTATTTCAATCAACGTCTTTTCATTTCAATGAAGAAATGATCACTGAGATTGCTGAAGACTGAAAATGAGATCAGTTTCTCTTTCAAATGAAGAATCGAAAGCAGCCATTTCCACTTTTCAAAAAACGGATTGAGAAAAGAGGGGGGAATGATCAGGCCGACGGGCTTCTTTCTCTCAAACGTGAAGTGTGCTGAAAACAATTTCATGAATTCGGAAGGGGAATAGTACCAGACTGGAACCGTTGAGTGACCGACGCTAGCAAGCAATTCCTCTTTTGAATTCCTTCGGAATGCTTCGCTTCTTTTTCCTTTCAGCAAAAAATAGAATCGCTCCCAAAGGCATTTTCTTCCCATGACGACAGCAATGAATTTTCCGTTTGTCCTGAGCAGCCGTGAAAAATCTTCAGAAAGTTTTTCAAGCTCATCAGCCGAAACACAATTCAGTCCGCCGAAGTCGGAGAAGATGAGATCAAATTGCTCACCGGCGAATACGGAGCTGAGGTCATCAAAGTCACAGATGCGGCTAACGATTTTTGATTCGAGCCGTTCGGCTGCAGCTTTCTCCCTTACCTGTGCAATCATCTTCGGCGACGCATCGGTCGCCGTCACTTCATGCCCTTGCTTTGCCAGCCACACAGCATCTTCTCCGGAGCCACAGTTGATCTCGAGAATGCGGAGCGAACGAGCGGGCAGGTTTTTTTTAAGGTAATGATAAACGCGTGCGCGCTGCAGCCGCCCGATGGCAGTGTGCGTAAATTCCGCATCGTAGGCGGAAGCAACAAGATCAAAAGTGAGTTGCTGATCGGCGTTCATTGCTCATGCAAATTAACAGGTTCGCATCAACCCTGCGATTTCTAAATTTGCGCTCTTATGATCGATAAGCTGCAGGCCATCAAAGACCGGTTCCTGAACATCCAGGAAGAACTGAACGATCCCATCGTCATCAGCAACCAGCGGAAGTATGCGCAGCTCAACCGTGAATACAAGGAACTGCAGAAGGTGGTGGATGCTTACGAGAAATACAAAAAGCTTCTTGACAATATTGAAAGCGACCGGTACATCCTCCAGAATGAAAAGGATGCCGAACTGCGTGACATGGCCAAAACAGAGCTGGATGATTTGCTCGTGCAGCAGGAGCAGATGGAAGAAGACATCCGGCAGTT
>JAFDYS010000023.1:106343-184504 GCA_018267315.1 Bacteroidota bacterium
GGCGGCGATGAAGCGAGTTTGTTCGCAGGTGATCTCTTCCGCATGTACATGCGCTACTGCGAGCGGCGCGGGTGGAAAGTTTACGTAGAATCAGAGAGTGCAGGAACGTCAGGCGGCTTCAAAGAAGTGATCTTCGAAGTAGTTGGTGAAAATGTATACGGCATCATGAAATTCGAGTCGGGTGTGCATCGGGTACAGCGTGTGCCTGCCACGGAAGCCAGCGGGCGCGTTCATACATCAGCTGCAACGGTTGCCGTGTTGCCTGAAGCCGATGAAGTGGATGTGCAAATCAAAGACAGTGATATAAAATTTGAAACGGCACGCAGCGGCGGCGCCGGTGGCCAGAACGTCAATAAGGTGGAAACAAAAGTGATGCTCACTTACATTCCCACCGGACTCGTGGTGATTTGCCAGACGGAACGTACACAGCTTGGCAACCGCGAAAAAGCGATGACAATGCTTCGCACAAAATTGTTTGAAGAGAAAGTGCGCAAGCAGGAGGATGAAATTTCCAGAAGAAGAAAAAGCATGGTAAGCACCGGTGACCGCTCAGCAAAAATCAGAACATACAATTACCCTCAAAATCGTGTCACTGATCACCGCATCGAGAAAACTTTGTACACGCTTGACGCGTTCATGAACGGCGACATTCAGGAGATGATTGATGCACTGCAGTTTGCAGAAAATGCGGAGAAGTTGAAGGAGGGGAGTTTGATGTGATTTTTCATTCCACCTGCTTGACCTCAACACTGATCACCCGAATTTCATTTTTACCTGTATTCTTCAATGCATGCGGTGGCAATGCATCAGACCATAGGGCAGGCTGAGGATTGTTCATTGATTCAATCGTGCGGCTGTCAACCAACACGTTTCCTTTATCATCATAGCGGACAAAATCTGACCAGCTAATGATGTATAAAGTAGCAGGCCATCGGTGAGTATGAACAGCGGTTATTTCTCCAGGCGGAATTCTCACATCGAGCACCCGTACAAATTCGTTTTCAAAGAGCAGGTGATGATGTTGCGGGGCTGCAATCATTGCATCGAGTTCATCAGGATAAGGCCAGTCCATCGGGTGAATTTGAAATTCCTTTTTCTAATAAGGTATTCGCAACGTAAGTTATCAAAAAACGTCTTGCCACTGGTGGTCTTTGCAAAAGCAATTGAGCAGAGCCAGACTGACAGCTCACACTTCAGTTGCTGGTCTACCCCTGCACATCAACAGCGCAAAGGCCAGCAACGGCAGCAATGCGGAGAAATTGAAGGAGGGGAGTTTGATGTAATTTTTTTGACTTGGCGAACACGAAGACTCACGCGCTCTAACTGTCCCGACATTCGCGCTCGACAATGGGGGGAGTTTGATGTGATCACACCCTGTAAAGCACCGCATTAATATGCATTCCCGCGCCCACTGAAGCCATCAATATCAAATCACCTGGGTTGATTTCATGTTCCTTCAATTGTTTTTTGCGGATGAGATCGAGCAGCGTGATCACCGTAGCCACGGAACTGTTGCCGAGTTTGTCAATGCTCATGGGCATGATGTTTTCAGGTACCTGGCTTTCACCATACAGCTCAAACAGGCGCTCGATGATGGCATGATCCATCTTCGCATTGGCCTGATGGATCAGCACCTTCTTCAATTGCGAAACTTGAACCCCTGCTTTATCAAGACAAACCTTCATGGCGGCCGGAACGTTTGTCAGCGCGTACTCATAAATTTTTCGTCCCTTCATCTTGATGTAACGGATGCGCGGATCAGAGGATGGCAAATTGGATTTGCCGAGGAAGAGGTAATACGCTTCATCAACGGTATCGGTACGTGCGGCATAGGAGAGAATGCCCGATTCCGAATCGGGCTGTGAGAGTTCAAGCACTGAGGCGCCGGCGCCGTCAGAGAAAATCATGGAGTCGCGGTCGTTGAGATCGAGCACCCGCGATAGCGTTTCCGTTCCGATCACCAAACATCTCTTAGCTGCTCCTGCCTGAATGTAAATGTGCGCCTGAATCATACCCTGAAGCCAGCCCGGGCAACCGAATAAAATATCGTAAGCGATGCAGTTGGGATTTTTGATGCCGAGAAGATGTTTGATGCGGGCTGAGAGTCCCGGCAAGATGTCCGTTTGAATGGTGTCATACCGCACATCGCCAAAGTTGTGCGCCACGATGATCTGATCCACATCTTCACCGCTGATGAGCGCATCGTCAAGCGCCCCGCGCGCAGCAATGGCACCAATATCTGAAGCAAGTAAATCGTTTGTGACATATCGCCGCTCCTCAATGCCGGTGATGTCTTTAAACTTGCGCACGATTACCGGACCCGGTTGCGGAAGCTTCACCTGATCTTCTCCATAAAACTCATGCTGGCCGAACTCTGCGTTTGTTACAGTTCTCTCCGGGATATAACTCCCCGTGCCGGAAATGATGGTGCTTGACATAAAGATGTTTTGAATGAACGAAGGTACTACCCGCCCATGCACCTAACTCATGATTTTCTCCAGCCCGATCACGCGTGATGCCTTGAGCAGGAAGTGGCATTGTTCGAATTGCTGCACCCCGAACCATGATTTCAAGGCCGCAGCATTTTCAAAGTGAAGGAACTTTTGATCAGGATCGGCTTTTTGGAATTCATGACCGACCAGTACAACCAGTTTGAAGTTTGCTGATTGAAGATTGTTGACGATCTCCCGGTGTTCAGTATCACTCGATGTGCCGAGCTCGGCCATGTCACCCAGGATCACGATTTTATTTTTGCCAGGAAGGGAAATAAAATTTTCCAGTGCGGCAGTTACACTCGAAGGATTGGCGTTGTACGCGTCCAGAATGAATGTGTTGGTGCCCTGCTGAATCACCTGCGAGCGGTTGTTGGATGGCATGTATGATTCTACTGCTTGTTTAATTTTTTCAGCTGGCACACCGAAATAATTTCCGACACACACCGCGGCCATGATATTGTCGAAATTATAATGACCGATTAATTGAGTTTGAAGTTTGAAGTTTAAAGTTTGAAGTTGCAGGAACGGAAACCGGGCTGTGATTTCTCCAGGGCAATCAGCCGGACCCGCCTGGCCATACGTAATTCGCTGCATGCCTTCGCTCATCTGCATCAGATCGGGCTGATCGGCGCAAACGAACGCCAATCCATTTTGGGCTCTGAGAAAATCATACAACTCGCCGTTACCTTTCCTTACACCTTCGATGCTGCCATATCCTTCGAGATGGTCTTTGCCATTGTTGGTGATGAGTCCGCAATCCGGTTCGGCTATTTCGCAGAGCTGTATTGTTTCACCCAAATGATTGGCGCCCATCTCGATCACGGCGAATTCATGATCATCTTTTAACTCTAGAAGTGAAAGCGGCACCCCGATATGGTTGTTGAGATTTCCTTTTGTCGCATAGGTAGTGAATGAAGAAGCGAGCACCCGCGCCATCAGTTCTTTCGTGGTGGTCTTTCCATTGCTGCCGCACACGGCCAGCACTTTAGCTTTCAACTGCCTGCGGTGATGATTTGCGAGGAGCTGCAGTGTGCGCAACGCGTCTTCCATCAAAATGATTTTATCATTTTCGGGAAAGTGTTTTTCATCCGCCACAACTGCCGAAGCACCGCACCGCAGGGCCTCTTCCGCAAACAGGTTTCCGTTGAACCGGTCACCCTTCAGCGCAATGAATAAATTGCCCGGACTGATTTTCCTGGTATCGGTAGAAACACCCGTTGCGTTTCTGAAAAGTTCATAGAGCTTCTGCATCTCCACGCCTCAAAGGTAGCGGAAGGCCTATCAATCCCTTAACCTCATCTTAACTGAAATTAACGGAGGGCTAACAATATGCCATGGGGTGAATCGTTTCCTTTGATATAAAATTCTGAAGCCCATGAAATCTTTCATTCGTTCATTGCTTTTCATCGGAGGAATGATGCTCTTCCTGAAAATTTGCCTCGTGGTATCCACCCACACTGCAGTGGATGCTTCTTCAGTGAAGTCGAAACAGGTTTCATCTGCCCAGTATTCTCACATGGTGTCACACAGCGAGAAGCCGTCCACGTAGGTCTGCGGCATATTGTTCATGATCGGTGTTATTAAAGCAAAAAGCTGCTCCCGTATGAGAGCAGCTTTTTGATTTGAGACCGGTGGATCCTATTTGGTCACGATGAATTCTTTTCGCAACGACTGATCGCCGGTGGAAACTTCCACGATGTAGGCGCCTTTGCCAAAATGGTCCAGGTTAATGTTGTACTCATTCAGTCCTTCGAGTGCGAGAATCTGGTTGGCATAAACCCGCTGACCGAGCAGGTTGTACACGCTCACCATTGCATCAGCTTTCACCTGGCTGTTGAATTGAACAGTAACATGCTCAAATGCCGGATTCGGGAACAAACTGATTTCAGATTTGTCAGCATTCAACTCGCCGTCCGTTTCACCGTTTGCATAGCGGAACGGGTTGGCGCTCGTTTGAACCAGTAACGTATAACATTGTGTATTGCTGTATGCACCGTTGTAGCCATACACCTTAATCTTGTATGTGCCAACCGTGCTGGTATTGTAGATGATGGTTTCACTGGTGGTGCCACCGTTCTGCGATGTTTTCACATTGGTGCCACTGGGATTGTACAACTTAATATCGTAGTCAGCCGGCAGTGTGGTGAGGGTGACTTTGATATTCTTGGCTGTGCTTGTATTGGCAAATGACCACCAATCCACATCCGTTGATGTGCTGATCTGCGACTGGTAGCTGGTTCCTACCGTGGCTGATGAAGGTGTGGAACTGCTGTTGTTTCCTGATTCGCCGGTTTCAGAACAGGTGCCGCCGCCACCGCCTGCCTGGACATTGAGTGAATAATCTTCCACTTCGCCTTCTGCGAATGATTCACATGAGGTCGGTGCGGCGCCGTATTTCATGCTCACCCTCATCCTGGTGGCACCCGTAGTGGCCGTAGAAGGTACCGAGATGGTGGCAGTTTTATTTCCTGAGGATGTGGTGGTGAACGATGTGGCTGTTTCGCTGGCATCGATAAAATCACCGTCGGCATTCCAGTCGCAGAAGACAGCCCAGTATTCTGTATAGGTGCTTCCGCTGAAACCCGGGCTTACCGTGATGGTGTACGATGAACCCTGGGTAACATTCGTGCTCAATGCTGTTCCGTTATAATAACCACCGGCTTCGGCACCGGAGGTGCGGCTGATGCTTCCGAGTGAAACATAGTCAATGTATTCATAAGTCTGGCTCACACCGTTTGAAGCACAGTAAGTGCCACCGCCACCTGATGATAAAGTGGTGAATGATGAGGCGGATGAATAGGCCGAAGTACCTGATGCGCATACCGCCTGAATCTGGTAATTATACGTGGTGCTTGAACTCAGTCCGGTCAATGATTTTGAATTGGTGGTGGAAGTAGTAGTAGTCCAGCTTCCTCCGCTGGGCTGGTACTGTACATTGTAACTCGTTGCACCGCTCACGGTGGTCCAGCTGATGGTGGCGGATGAACTGGTAACAGATGATGAGGCCAGGCCGGTTGGCGTACCACATGAACTGGAGGGTGGTGTGCAGCCAAGTGATGAGGTGATGGATACGCGGGTACCACCAACACCAAACAGGGCCTGCATTCTTGTTTTCTGCCCGGCCGTGAACATGTTCATACAGCCGTCGTCAGTATAATCCATGTAATTCATGAACATCACACCATTTCCTGAAGTGCATCCATCCGTAAGCGGGAAGGTGGGGCAGCCGTAGTTTTCTCCGGCCTGGTTTGGTGTATCAGAAACCTGGTCGCTTCCGCTGCATGCGGTTCCGTCATCACCCCATATGTGGTAAAGGTTGAGCCAGTGACCTACTTCATGTGTGGCGGTTCTGCCGAAGTTGTAAGGTGACATAGTGCCCGGGCTGGCTAAACTGCCCACCGAAGAATAAAGTACGACTACGCCATCCGTGGAAGCTGCGCCGCCGGGAAACTGGGCATAGCCCAAAAGACCCCCGCTGAGGTTACACACCCAAAGGTTCAGGTAAGAGTTGGCATCCCAGGCATTATCGCCGCCGGTGCTGTTGCTCTTTACGCCGTCGTTACTGGAGAAAGATGTTTTGGTGGTTGACTTGTGTATGATGCCGTTGGTGGCGTTACCGCTCGGATCGCGTTGCGCCAGGCAAAACTGAATCTCGCAATTGGCCGCCGTACTCTGCCATACGGAAGGCGTGTTGCCCGCATCCGTGTTGGTTCGCGCATAGTCGGCATTGAGCTGGGCAATCTGCGCCTGTACCTGTGCATCTGAAATGTTCTGCGCAGTGGTGTTGTAAACCACGTGCACCACTACCGGAATAGTGACCACGGTACGCAGACCTTCCGGATGATTCGCGATCCAGTTTTGTGTGTACGTTTCTATTTCCTGCATGCGAAGTTCAAGAGTGGGATCCTGCTGCTTCTGCCATTGCAGATGTTCCATGGTTCCGCAGATACGTTGCTGGGAAAAAGCATTGCTCATCATTGCTGCTGTAATGATGAAACTGAAGTAAAGTTTTCTCATAAATGAAGAATGTGGTTTGAAAAAAAATTGGTTTGATGCCATCAAATGTAAAATTCCTGTTCATGCAGGCGGATACTATTAACCGAAGAATCTTACCGGGTGGAAAAGTTCTTTTTCCAATCACCCATCACGACGGTGCGTCGAATCGGGCGACCCTTATGACGAATGTGTATAACCCCGACCATCATTTGTAGCTACATTCGCTTCCTCTCAATAAAAAAATCTATGAAAAGAATGTTGCTTTCCCTTGTCCTGCTGCTGATCACTTTTTCGATGATGGCGCAGGAAACCAAACTACTTCGAACCCCGACAGTTCACGATAACCGCGTCACATTTGTATATGGCGGCGACCTCTACACGGTTTCCAAGTCAGGCGGCGTGGCCCGCAAGCTCACCAGCGATGTGGGGTATGAGTGTTTCCCCCGATATTCCCCTGACGGAAAAAATATCGCATTCACCGGCCAGTTTGACGGTAATACCGAAGTAATGATCATGCCATCAGATGGCGGAATACCGAAACGGGTGACCTACACTGCTACCCTCGGCCGTGATCAGATCAGCGATCGCATGGGCCCGAACAATTTGGTGATGACCTGGAAAGACAATGAACATGTCGTTTACCGGTCGCGTAAGCAATCGTTCAATGATTTCAAAGGACAACTCTTCATCGCAAGCATCAACGGCGGGCTCAGCGAAGAACTTCCGTTCAGTGTGGGTGGTTTCTGTTCTTACTCTCCCGATGGAAAGAAGCTTGCCATGAACCGCGTGTTCCGCGAATTCAGAACGTGGAAATACTACCGCGGCGGTATGGCGGATGATGTTTGGATTTTTGATTTTGACACAAAGCAGTGGACCAATATCACCAACAACGATGCACAGGATATTCAGCCGATGTGGGCCGGTAACAAGATTTACTTCCTCAGCGACCGCGATCGCACCATGAATCTGTTTGTTTACGACATCACCACCGGTCAAACCCGCAAAGTCACCAACTACACGGATTATGACATCAAGTTTCCGTCACTCGGTGATCAGGATATCGCGTTTGAGAAAGGCGGGGAATTGTATGTGATGAGTTTGCAGACGGAGCAGGTGACCAAGGTTACGGTGCAGGTAAACAACGATGATGCCTGGAGCCGCAGCGAAATGATTGATGCCTCCAAATTCATTGAAGGCGTTGATCTTGCTCCTGATGGCAGCCGGCTTACGTTTTCGGCCCGCGGTGATGTGTTCACGGTTCCCGCTGAAAGCGGCATCACGCGTGACATCACGCAAACCAACGGCGTGCATGAGCGCAATGTGGTGTGGAGTCCTGACGGCAAATGGCTTGCCTACATCAGCGATGCCAGCGGTGAAGATGAAATCTACATCCGTCCGCAGAAGGGCGACGGAGAGGCCACACGCATCACCACCACAGGCGACAACTACAAGTACTACATCCGCTGGAGTCCTGACAGCAAGAAGATTCTCTGGAGCGACCGCAAGCAAACGTTGCAATATGTGGATGTGACATCCAAAGCCATTACTGTAGTGGAGCATTCTGATGTGGGTGAATACAACTATTACGACTGGTCGCCTGACAGCAAATGGATCTGTTACGTACGCCCTGAGTGGAATACCTACAACCGTATTTTCATCTACAACCTGGCGAGCAAAGCTTCAACCGTAGTCACGGATAACTGGTACAATTCCTACGAGCCCACCTTCAGCCGGGATGGCAAATATCTTATGCTGCTCAGTGATCGCGACTTCAACCCGAGCTTCAGCAACACGGAGTTTCAGATTGCCTATGAGAATATGACGAAGGTCTATCTCATTCCGCTCTCGAAAGAAACTGCTTCGCCTTTCGCCCCGAAGAATGATGAAGTAACTGTGAAGGAAGAACCGAAAGAAGATGCTTCCGCTGCCAAGGGTAAAAAGGAAAAAGCGCCGGCGGACAAGAAAGAAGAAGCCAAGCCCGCAGTTCCGGATGTGAAAGTGGATCTCGACGGTATCATGAACCGTCTCGTTTCGTTACCCATTGAAGCGGCGCAGTACGGCAACCTGCAGTACCTCGATAACAATGTCTATTACCAGAAATCAAAATCCGGCGATCAAGGCAGTTCCGTCATAAGGTACAGTCTCAAGGACCGCGAAGAAACCAATCTCGGCAACTTCGATTTCTATTACATCTCGGTGGATGGAAAGAAAATGCTCGTACAGAAAGACCGCACCTATTCCGTGATTGACATGCCCGGTTCCAAAATCAGCGCCGACAAGCACGTTGACTTAAGCAACATGAAGGTGTGGGTGAACCGGCATGAAGAATGGACGGAGATTTTCAACGAAAGCTGGCGGCAGATGCGCGACTTTTTTTATGCGCCCAACATGCACGGCGTGGACTGGAATGCCATCAAGCAGAAGTACAGCTCCCTGGTACCTTATGCAGCGCACCGGGCTGATGTCACCTACCTCATTGGAGAAATGATCGGCGAACTCAGTGTGGGTCACTCATACGTCGGCGGCGGTGATGAACCAAAACCGGAGCGCATACAAACCGGGTTGCTCGGGGCCAAGCTGGCACGCGATCCATCCGGCTATTACCTGGTGAAGCACATTCTCGAAGGCGCCAACTGGAGTGAATCACTTCGTTCACCGCTCACCGAAGTGGGAGTGAACGTTAAAGAAGGCGACTTCATCATTGCCATAAACGGGGCACCCACCAATACCATGAATGACATTTACGCTTCGCTCGTCAACACTGCCGGCAAGCAGGTAGAACTCACCGTGAACGGTAAAGCATCGCCTGACGGAGCGCGCAAAGTGATTGTGGTGCCGGTTGCCGATGAGGGTGATCTCTATTATTATAACTGGGTGGAGCATAACATCCGTTATGTTGATTCCATTTCCGGCGGCAAAGTGGGCTACCTCCACATTCCCAATATGGGCGTGGACGGATTGAATGAATTCATTAAACATTTCTATCCGCAGCTTAACAAAAAAGCACTCATCGTGGATGACCGCGGCAATGGCGGCGGATTTGTTTCTTCCCTTGTGGCGCAGCGCCTTGCGTTACAACTCGTGTATTATAATATGATGCGCAATACTATCGGACAAACCGATCCTACGATGATGCTTGGTCCCAAGGTGCTGCTGGTTGATCGCTACTCTGCCAGCGACGGCGACATCATCGCGTATCGTTTTAAGAAGCTCGGAATCGGAAAAGTCATCGGTGTACGCACGTGGGGTGGTGTTGTGGGTATTCGGGGCACACTGCCCATTATGGATGGCGGCTTCCTCAACCGGCCGGAATTCGCACCGTATGATGATAAAGGATGGACCATTGAAGGACATGGCGTGGATCCCGACATTGTTATTGACAACGACCCTTACCAGGAATACATCGGCAACGATGCACAGCTTAATAAAGGCATTGAAGAGATCATGAATGAATTGAAGACCCAGGAAAAGAACGTGCCTCCCGTTCCGCCATTCCCTGATAAGTCGAAATAACAGGTTCTTACTGTTTGTCAAACGCAGCGGAGGGGCGCTCTTCGCTGCGTTTTATTTTGGTCCGCCGTAAAGCTCTCACCGAGCTATGAAGAATGAAACCCCGCACTTCGTGTTTCAATTCTTAGAATCTTCTTTAAAAGATTTTGAGGCAGGAAATTTCACATCCAGGCCACTCGGCTTTGTGGTATAAGGCTTTCCAAAATAAATTCTGGGGTCGTTTTCTGTTATCCCAATATAGAGCGGCTGTACCGAATGACTCATCCTAAAAAAATCATCGGGGAAATGGCCCTCCCGTTCAGCGCTCATTTTTCCCTGTTCGGCAATCCGGGAAAGTTATGAGGGTAACCTTCTTTCCATCTTAGTCGTACTCTTTGTTCCCTCCCGCACATTTTTTCTTAACCTTTAAACCTCAATCAAATGAGAAACAAAATCATTACACTTACAGTGCTCGTGGCCCTCATGTCGTGGGTCATTCAATCGGGTGTCAATACCACCTATTCAAAAGTGGGAGGGGCACCGGCAAAAGTTGCCGGAGGGCCGGCTGAAAGCAGTAAAACCTGTGCAAAATCCGGTTGCCACACCGGTAAGCCGGTTCAAACAGTTGCCGGCCTCATTACATCCAATATTCCCAATACAGGTTATATACCTGGTACAACGTACACCATTACCGCCACCGCGAATGGACCGGGGCATACCAAGTTTGGTTTCGAAGTATCACCACAAAATACAAGCGGGCAATACAAAGGCACCCTCATCGTGACAAACACGCAGCAAACTAAAATCGTTAGCACCAATTACATCACGCATAAAAGCAACGGCACGAGTGGCAACGGCATTAAAAGCTGGTCGTTCAATTGGAAAGCTCCATCTGCCGGCAGCGGACCCGTTACTTTTTACGGTGCTTTCAACTATTCTAACAACAATGGCAGCGAATCAGGTGACAGCATTAAAACTTCCACACTCTATGTAGTGGAAAGTCCTTTCAAAATGGGTGATGAGACAGAAACTGCGCCGCAGGAAATGGTGAGCGTGAAAGCATACCCCAATCCGTTTGCAGGCACTGCACAACTTTATCTCACAACCACAGATCAGTCAGAAGTTAACTGGGATGTTTACTCACTCAACGGTCAGCTCATCGAACATCATGAGCATGTGCTTACCAATACAATCATTGATATCGGTAATAATTGGAATGAAGGTGTTTACCTTATCCGCGTGCAAAGTGCGGACGGAATTAAAACCCTGAAGGTGGTAAAGAGTCTTTGAGTACTTGTGAGGTTCATGTGAGCGAGCACCAGCGGCGACACTATGAACTTGATTACAGCTATGCGAAAAATAGAAGGGCGGTGTTCCCGCACCGCCCTTTTCGCTGTCCCGAGATAGAACTTAATCTACTGTGATCTTTTGATCGAGTGTTTTGTCTCCGATCTGTGTCTTTATGAAATATGCGCCCGGTGCAAGTTGCTCGGCATTGAATGAAATACTGTACACACCGGCCTCCAGGTTAGAAGCGAGTATATGCTTCACATTCCTTCCCGAAAGATCAATGATGTCAATCACCACATCATTGGCGTCCGCTAATTCAAATTCAATGTTGGCTGATGCATGCACGGGATTGGGGTAAACGTCCATGCCACTCATCAAGCCGGCATCCGTAACCACATCCATGGTCTTCAGCGGCTGATTCGTTTCCAGAGCGCCGAGGTCCGCTTTTGTACCAACCGGCATCGGGCGGTTATTACCTTCCAGATCCAGAGGTGGGTTGGCAGCGGCTGAAGAAGTGTTGAGGCACGGTGAAGAATTCTGCAGGTGAAAATCAGATGATGAAACGAAGAGCGGGTCAAGAGCGAAGTTACCGGCACCGCTGAATCCGCCATATACATCTGAATAGGTTACGCTGGGTGAACCAACAAATGCCATTTCAAAGGGTGAACCTTCCGGGCTCCACATGATTGAATTCGTCACCTTCAGTTTCGGTGTACCGGCTATGTTGTTGTTTAAGCTGATTGCATTTCCGCCAATTCCTGTTCCGGTGGTAAAGTGGTTCCCGGCAAGCGTGCAGTGAATGAGCGACAGAGAAAAGGACGACCAGATTGAACCACCCTGTACGGTAAAGGCGCTGCTAATGGTGTTATCGCCAATAAGTACATTGGTAAACGATCCGGATCCCAGATCAGAAAAGTAACAGGTACCACCGCTCACTGATCCGGCATCAGTCACTGTAACCCGGTTTTGAGTAAAGGAAGAATTTTTAATGTTTGCTTTTCCGGTGCTTTGAGCAAGAATGCCTCCTTGAATGGAAGCAAATGCTGTAATGCCGTTTTCCTGGAAAGTCAATCCCGATAAGGAACTCTGTGAATTGGAAGCGTAGATGACACCACCAAAAACATTGTAGGTGCTGTCAACAGTATTCTCCGAGAAGTTGCAGTTGCTGATGTTAAGTTTGGAAGCATCGGCATTAATACCGGCGCCGGTACAGTAGCTGAAGTGTTCGATATCGCCGGTGAGCCGGTTCTCCGTGATGTTACAGTTCTTAACAATCAGAACCGTGTTCACTGCATTGACAGCAGCACCACCCGCCACATAACCATTCGATGAGGTGGCGCGGACAAATCCGTTCTGAATGGTGAATCCATCTATGGTTGCAACCGTGTTAGGGGTACCATTGATGGTGATGACTGATCCTGCGGCATTGCCGTCAAGGAAACTGGCTTCCTTGCCATGAAGTGATTTCAACACAATGCCGTTGTAATTCGGCCAAATGATATTACCGGTAAACACCCCATCGTCAACTAAAACCGTATCACCGGCTTTGCTGACGTTGAGGGCATCCTGAACGGATGAATAATTACCTGGTACGAGTCGAGAAGTAGCTTCGGCTGAAAAGTAAAGGCAGGAAGCGATAAGGATTAAGACGATATTCTTTTTCATAAAACAAGTTAAGATATGAACTCTTGTACTCTCCGGGGTCGTCCTGAATCCGATATCAAAGGTAGATGCACCCCAACCGCTACCTATGACGAATGTTATGAATCCCCGATTTATAGTGCCGAAATGAAGAATTGGCGATACCAGTTCAATTGGGGACATGAAAAAAGGGCAAACCGATCATTACGATCCAATGTCGGCGCTCTTAATATAGGAGGTGAACGTTTGGTGGTATTTTTAAGCTGAAAATCTGTTGCCATGATTCCACTCATCCGCCATTGTATTCCTCTCATCATCTTTAGTCTTGCTTTCAGAATATGCTATGCGCAAAAAGAGGGGAACACATGGTATTTTGGTTCCTATGCCGGTGTGGATTTCAACAGTGGGTCGCCCGTGGCTCTAACCAACAGCGGCATGTACGATTTTGAAGGATGTGCCAGTATCAGTGATCCGGCCACAGGGAGCATCTTGTTTTACACCAATGGCAATCAGGTTTGGAATGCCAATCATACTGTCATGGCAAATGGTTCAGGACTTACGGGAGATCAATCGAGTGCGCAGGCGGCCGTTATCGTTCCGGACCCCGGCAATGCTGATCAGTACTACATTTTTACCGCGGGAGAATATTATACGAATGGAAATGACGGTTATCGATACAGCATTGTTGACATAAGTTTGAACGGAGGGCTGGGTGATGTGACAGCAACTAAGAACGTGTTGCTCTATTCACCTGCATGTGAGAAGCTGTGCGCAGTGAAGAATGCTGCAGGCGATGGCTTTTGGATTATGACACATGAATGGAGTGGAAATAATTTTGTTGCATTCGAACTCACGGCCTCAGGCCTTTCATCGGGTGTCACTTCTTCTGCAGGCACTTCTTATTCTTCTTATAATCCCATTGGCTGCATGAAATTTTCTTCTGACGGAATGCGACTCGCCACGGTGCTTTCCGGATTGAATGAAGCAGAAGTCTTTGATTTTGATGCTGCCACCGGAGTTGTTTCCAATTCGTTCACCGTTGGTCCCATCGCTCAAACGTTTCCCTATGTATACGGGATCAGCTTTTCCCCCAATGGGAGCAGATTGTATGTAACAGAGGAAAATGACAATCACATCTATCAATATGATCTGAATGCAGGAACGGTTGCTGAGATCAATGCTTCCAAAACGGCCGTGGGGAGTTCAGGCAGTAATGCAATGAAAACCATTCAGCTTGCGCCCGACGGAAAACTTTATATCGCACGTAACGGTGCGGGATTCCTTGCCGTTATTAACGATCCCGATTCACTGGGAACACTTTGCAACTTTGAGGATGATGGTTTTTATCCGGGCGGGCAAATGATCACCTACGGGTTGCCGGGCTTTGTGGAGAGCATCATTATTCCTGATACCACCAACAGCGGCGGCGCTGCATTCGCTGTTTCTGATACGAGCGTTTGTCAGAAATTTTGCATTGACTTCAGTGATGTGTCAACCAATAATCCCACTTCCTGGAGCTGGACTTTTGAAGGCGGATCACCTCCGCTTTCCTCATCACAAAATCCGAGTGCTTGTTACAACCTGCCCGGCACGTTTGATGTTACGCTCATAGCATGCAATGGAATAGAATGCGATACGGTAACTCTTACTGATTTCATCACAGTTATTCCAACGCCACCTGCTCCCATCATCACAATCAGTAACGACACACTATTCAGCAGTGAAGGACTTACGTATCAATGGCAGCTAAATGGCGAGGATATTGCCGGTGCTACTTCACCATTCTATGTCTATTCCGAGCCCGGATCCTATACTGTTTTTGTCACGGATGAAAATGGCTGCCCGAACTACGCATCTGTTGTATTGACCGGAATTGATAACTCTTTATCAGGTACTGATTGGAATATCTATCCCAACCCAAGCAACGGAACATTCGTTCTGAGTGCATATCGGTCGGAATCAGCCATGGTTGAAATTGAAATCACCAACGCGATTGGCCAGCGTGTTTACTTTTTAAGTGAAGGAAATATCTCCAACTCATTCAGCAAGGAAATATCGCTGCGCAATGTATCCAGGGGAATTTATTTCCTCACGATAAGATCAGCAAGGGAGCGTTTAACACGGAGGATTGAAGTCTTCTGAGTATCCACTTACTTCGCAAAACTCACCGCCCGTTTCTCACGGATCACTGTCACTTTGATTTGCCCCGGATAAGTCATCTCGTTCTGAATCTTTTGAGAGAGGGCGAATGAAAGTTCTTCGGATTGTTTATCACTCACTTTGTCAGCTTCCACGATTACCCGCAATTCGCGCCCCGCTTGAATTGCATAGGCCTTCTCCACGCCATCATAAGTGAGAGCAATGTTTTCGAGATCCTTCAAACGCTGAAGATACTGCTCCATGATTTCGCGGCGGGCTCCCGGCCGTGCACCGCTGATGGCGTCGCAGGCCTGCACGATGGGAGAGATGACGTACTGCATTTCAATCTCATCATGGTGAGCGCCGATGGCATTGCAAACAGCCGCATGCTCATTGTACTTCTCGGCGAGCTTCATGCCGAGCAGTGCATGGCTGAGTTCCTGTTCTTCTTCCGGAACCTTTCCGATGTCATGCAATAAACCGGCACGTTTGGCCAATTTGGGATTCAATCCGAGTTCGGCGGACATGATGGCGCAGAGGTTGGCTACTTCCTTGGAGTGCATCAGGAGATTCTGGCCATATGATGAACGGAACTTCATTCTTCCTACCATGCGGATCAATTCAGGATGCAAGCCGTGAATGCCAAGTTCCACTACGGTTCGTTCACCGGTTTCCACGATATGATCTTCCAGTTGCTTTCTCGTTTTCACCACCACTTCTTCAATTCTCGCGGGGTGAATGCGACCGTCAGTAACCAGGCGCTGCAGGGCCAATCGCGCCACTTCACGGCGGACAGGATCAAAGCCCGAGATCACGATGGTTTCCGGCGTATCGTCCACAATAATTTCTACTCCCGTTGCTGCTTCCAATGCACGGATGTTTCTTCCTTCCCGCCCGATGATCTGACCTTTCACATCATCGCTCTCGATATGAAAACTGCTGATGGAATTTTCAATGGCATGCTCAGCCGCCACCCGCTGAATGGTTTGTATGACGATGCGTTTCGCTTCTTTATTCGCTTTCAGTTTCGCTTCATCCATCATGTCTTTCACCAGCGCCATGGCTTCGGTCTGCGCCTGCGCTTTGAGTGATTCCACCAATTGGGCTTTGGCTTCGCCTTGTGTGAGTTTGGCAATGGACTCGAGGCGCGTGAGATGTTCTTCCTGCTGTTTGTCCAGCTCATTCTTCTTTACCGCCACCAGTTCAAGCTGCCGGTTGAGGTTTTGCTTGATCTGATCCAACTCGGATTCCTTGCGGTTCAGGTTCTCAATCTTCTGGCTCATGGACTGCTCGTGCCGCTTGATGCGTAACTCGGCCTGTTCGAGCTGCTTTTGCTTTTGAAGATGTTCTTTTTCGAATTCGGCGCGTTGCTGCAGGATTTGTTCTTTGGCTTCCAGCACGCGGTCTTTTTTCAGCGACTCTGCCTGTAAAGTGGCCTCTGAAATAATTCTCTTTGCTTCCTGTTCTGCCTGTTCTTTTTCCCTGCGTGCTTTAGCACTGAAGATGAGCGCGCCGATTCCCAGCCCGGTCGCCAGCGCGACAACGGCTGTAATAGCAATAATGATATAGAGAGTTTGACCTTCCATTGATTTGAATTTTTGAAACGAACCTCATGAATCTGTGATTTCCCTTGTCCATGGTAATTCTGTTTTGCTAAAGACAGGGTTAAGGCAAATTTAACAAAGTTTGGTAAGTGATGAAGATTACGCTTTGATATCAGGAATGATAAAATACCAGACCGGATCGCTCATGGTAGTTACCGTTATGGGTAATAGCGGTATATCTCTTTGCGATGCAAAACGCGTCTGAGTTCAATTCCTTTTCCGGCAGAATAGAATCCAAGCCGATACTCACCGAATCGAATTTTGAAGTAACCATCATATCCGTGCATCTTTTCTGCCTTTCCAATCTCACTGATGGTACTAAGTGATGGCAATTTTTCAAATACAAAAAGTTCGATCTGCTTTCTTCTTGCTGACGGGATAGAGGCAAGATCTTTCAGAAACTGTTTAGCGTAAGTGATTTCCAATTCACTTTGCCTTTTTCAATTTCTGATAAAAGGATTTGGCTTCAGCCAACGTAAGCGGTCGATCGTTTTCCTGTTGCATCAGTTGGTAGAGTCCATAATTTTCAATGACTCCTTCCATTCGTTCAAAATCCCTGATACTGATTCTAACGGCAATTCTTCGGTTTCTGCGATCTGTGATGTACTTCTTTTTTACACTCTGCATATTTGAAATGATGAGCTAAAATTACAATGCAAATTCATTCCCATATTCCGGTATCTCAATATTCCTGAATCCATATTCCATCAGTTTTTCTCTGAAGATGAATTGCGATTCATAATCGCCGTGAACGAGGAAGGTTTTCTTCAGTCGGTTCTTATCTAACGGGTTTAGGAAATCAATCATTTCTTTCTGGTCGCCATGAGCCGAAAAGGAATCCATGATGGCCACTTTCGCTTTCACCTGCTTTTCTTCCCCGAACACTTTTACCGGATTCTGCCCGCTGCGGATGCGTTGCCCCAGTGTTCCTTCACCACAGTAGCCGACAAACAGAATGGTGCAGCGGTCATCTTCAATATGATTGGAAATATGATGAACGATTCTTCCGGCTTCCGCCATGCCGGATGCGGAGATGATGATGCACGGCCGCGGATCGAAGTTGAGTTGTTTAGATTGTTCCACTTCTGAGATGTAAGTGAGGTTGTTGAACCCGAACGGGTTGGGATCGGATTGCAGATACCGTTTGATCTCGTCATCATAGCATTCAGGATGCCGGCGATAGATGTCCGTTGCATTAACGGATAACGGGCTGTCAACGAACACCGGAATGTGATCAAACTGCTTCACCTTGCTCATTTGATCCAGCATGAACACGATCTCCTGCGTTCGTCCTACACTGAATGAAGGAATCAGCAATTTCCCTTTTCGCCAAAAACAGGTTTCATCTACAATTTTCCAGAAGGATTCCATGTCTTCCGGAAACTTTTCATGGAGGCGTGCCCCGTAGGTGGATTCGCTGATGAGGTAATCGCACGATGGCATCGGGAGCGGATCTTTCAGGATCGGGCGGTTCGGCCGGCCGATATCACCGGTAAATCCGATCACGGTTTCTTTTCCCTTTGATTGAATCTTCAGCGTGATACTGGCGCTTCCGAGGATGTGTCCGTTATCCCTGAAGAGAAATGAAACGTCGTTGCGGATGTGAAACCATTCTTCGAAGTTGACGGTCTGGAAAAGTTTGAGGGCTGCCTCTACATCGTTTGGGCCGTACAGTTGCGGCAGTTCATCGAGTCCCCGTTTCTTCCTGCGTTTGTTATGAAACTCGCTGTCGCGCGTTTGAATGTGCGCGCTGTCAAGCAGCATTACGCGCGATAAATCGAGCGTGGCTGAGGTGCAGAAAACCGGCCCGCGAAATCCTTCCTTCACCAGCTTCGGAATTCGGCCTGCGTGATCAATGTGCGCATGGGAGAGGATAAGTACATCAATCTCTTTGGGGCTGAAAGCAAACCGTTGATTGTTCTCATCTACATATGCCTGTTTTCCCTGGAACAGTCCGCAATCGAGCAGAATTTTAAACCCGTCATCGAGAATGATCAGATGCGAACTGCCGGTAACGGTGCGGTCGGCGCCGCAGAAACGAATATGCATGAAACGCTATTTCTCTTATGATGTGGAAAGCAAGATAGAACTATTCGAAACACCTCTTCTCTCATCCACCATTAACCGGCTTCACCTTCTAAAATCTCTTTACTTTCAACGCGAAGAAATATTCTTGAAATTGTTATCAAATCTGAAAGTCACAGTTGTCCTGCTTGTTTTCTTTTCTATGGAGAGAACGGGGCATGCGCAAGCGACCTATTGGTGGAACGATGCCGTGTTCTATGAAGCTTTTGTGAGAAGTTATTATGACACCAATGGCGATGGCATCGGTGATCTTAATGGACTGACTCAAAAGCTCGATTACCTCTCCGATCTTGGTGTGAATGCCATCTGGCTCATGCCGGTTTGCTCTTCGCCGAGTTATCACGGGTATGATGTCACGAATTACAAAGCAGTGGAGAGCGACTACGGAACAAAACAGGATTTCATCAACTTCACTGACTCAGCACATAAAAGAGGAATCAAAGTGATTTTTGATTTTGTGATGAATCATTCTTCGAGTGATCATCCCTGGTTCCAGCAATCGAAAGCGAATGATCCGTTCTACCGTGATTTCTACCGCTGGTCGCCAACCGATCCCGGCACCATCGGGCCGTGGGGGCAGGATGTGTGGCATCAATACAACAGCAACAATTATTACTACGGAATTTTCTGGAGCGGCATGCCCGATCTGAATTATGAAACTCAGGCCGTGAAAGACAGCATGTTTTCCATAGCGCAATTCTGGCTCGACAGCATGCACGTGGATGGCTTCCGGCTGGATGCCGCCTCTTATATTTTCGAAGACGGAAATCGCCTGTTGAATGCCCCTGCAACCATTCAGTTCTGGCAAGACTTCCGTTCGTATTACAAAAGCATAAACGATAGCTCGATGGCCGTTGGTGAAGTATGGCAGACCACTGATTCCATTCTGCCGTATATGGAAGGAGGTGACAAGCTCGATTTCTGTTTTGAGTTCGACCTTGCCGCCGAGATCCTCAATGCACTGAATACAGCCAATACCGCCACACTCAAGAGCAAAGTGCTGTACGACTACAACAACTACCCGTATTTGCAATTCGGAACCTTCCTTACCAATCACGATCAGAACCGGGTGTTCGATGTATTGGGAGGAAGCATTCCCAAACTGAAAGCGGCAGCAGCCATATATCTCACCCTCCCCGGGATTCCATTTATTTATTATGGAGAAGAAATCGGGATGAGCGGCACGGGTGATGATCCGAGCAAGCGGCGGCCCATGCAGTGGACGAATGGTTTGCATGCAGGATTCTCCACCGTGAATCCGTGGGAATCGATCAATTCGAATTACACCACCTACAATGTGGCGACTGAAGAAGCGGACAGTAACTCGCTGCTCAATTGGTACAAGAAGCTTATTGGCATCCGGCACAACGAAGCGGCGTTGCGTCGGGGAAATTATTTTGCTGCGACCGGTGCGCCTAGTCCGATCTACTCTTTTGTGCGCACTTATGAAAGCGACACGGTTCTGGTGATCGTGAATACCAGCGGACAGATTTATGCTGACTTCACAGTGAATGTAAGCAGCACAGGCATGCAACCGGGCTACAAAGTTTTTACTGATCTGGTGAACGGCGGATGGTTTCTCGGTGACCTTGATGCAACATACAACCTGGGCAATTTTGATCTGGCTCCATATGGTGCATTGATTTACCGGGTAGAGAGTTCAACGGGAGTAGACGATCCTGCTTATGGCCATGGCGCAACTATTTTCCCGAATCCGGCAACTGATAAAATCACCGTGCCATTGAATTCGGTTTCTCCGGTTCAGGTTTCTGTCACCGATGAACATGGAAAAATGATGAAGACGGAAAGGATCAGCCCAAAGGGAAATGCGATCAGTCTTAACGTGAGTGATCTCCCGATTGGAATGTACCTGCTCACCATTGAAGGTGATTTCTCAAGGAGGCAATATAAATTCATCGTGGAGAGATGAAAGTGTGCAGGCACCTGATTAAAAGACATCTCACCCAAAACCTTCATAGCTTTGCATCATGATTCCGGTGCCGGACCTTTTTAAACGTCTTTACATCCTGCTGCTTGCAGTGGTGTTCTTCGTTGAAACCACGCCGGATGATTTATGGCATTCACTCGCGCATCACCAGGATACGCGCGAGCTGGCTTCCACCGAAACCGTTCTCAGCGTTCATCACATTCATTGTGATTGTCTGCAAAACACACTTCCCGTCTTTCATTTCCAGAATTCGATATTCATCAGCAGCGGACAAACGACAACTTCAGAGATCATCATTGAATCGGTACAGAGTGAAAGCTATTCCGTTTCCGTTGCTCCTTCCGGCCGGGCTCCTCCTTCGCTGACGTAATTCCTGCCGAAAAACGGCTATGCCATCCGCACACATGCGGCATGGATTTCATTACGTCAAAAAAAATATTCATGAATGCAATTTCTAAAACCAAATACCTGTGCGCGCTGTTGCCGGTGATGGCCTGCTTTGGATTTGCCTCAGCGCAGGTGACAACTGATACCACGGCTGCTGATTCCGCTTTGCTTAAGCAAGTGGAGCAGGAGTTGGCCGCTACCCAATCTTCGCAACAATCCGCCACTACTACGCGCAGCGGACTTTCATTCAATCCGGATATCGGGGTGATCGGCGATTTTCAGGGATCATACATCAGTGAGGGCGAGCGCAACTTTGATGCTTACCTCAATGAGACCGAACTTTCTTTGCAAGCCGTAGTGGATCCATATGCCCGCGCCGATTTTTTTCTTTCATTCAGCAGGGATCCCGTTACACATGAATACGGTGTAGAAGTGGAAGAGGGTTACCTCACCACGCTGTCACTGCCGGCACGCCTGCAACTGAAGGTGGGTAAGTTCAAAGAAGCCCTCGGGAGAATAAACACCATGCATCCGCATGCGCTGCCTTTCATAGACATGCCCAATGCTTTCGTCAACTTCTTTGGTTATGAAGGATTGAATGATGAGGGCGTTTCGCTGAGCTGGCTTGTTCCAAACAAAGCATTTTACCAGGATCTTACTTTCCAGGTGACATCAGGTTTTTCTGAATCGCCTTCATTTGAACGAAGTGACAAGAACCGTTTTGTCTACCTCGGCCATTTGAAAAACTTCTGGGACTTGTCAGATAATTCAACGCTGGAGCTTGGGCTCACGGGCATCAGCGGTGAAAATGATTCAACAGCCATCACCAATATCGCAGCGGCTGATCTTACGTTCAAGTGGAAACCCGTTCAGCTCAACACCTATCATTCACTCACCTGGCAGAGTGAATTTTTCTTCAGCAACCGCAAACTGCCTGAGCAAAATCATGTCAATTCCTTTGGGCTGTATTCTTTTTTGCAGTACCAGATTGCAAAGCGTTGGTTTCTCACCGGCAGATTTGATTACAGTGAAATGCCTTACGACAATTCCATTACTGAAACAGCATTTTCACTTACTGCAGGATGGTATGCCACCGAATTTCAGAAGATTGAATTGGAAGGAAAGACGACAGATCCCTCAACAGGAGATCGTTTTTATGAAGCATGGCTTCGGTGGATTTTCGTAATCGGTGCGCACGGCGCACATCAGTATTGAGACGTAAGACGTATGACTCGCGGACGTATGACTTGTGGACGAATGACATGGATGTTTTCAGCTCAGCAGGAGCGTCATTATGGTAGATAGAAAAATGATTCACAAAGCCCCGTAGCGGCGGCACATGAATAAAAGCAATTTCAAAAACATAAAATGAAAATCGAAAAATGAAATCATCGAAAAAATTTATTGCCATCATTCTTTTGCTGATCTCGGCACAAAGTTTTGCTGCAACCATTAAGGTAGTCACCACACTCACCGATCTGAAGAGTATTGCCGAGCTGATCGGTGGCGATAAGGTGAGCGTGACTTCCATCGCCACCGGTTATCAGAATCCGCACTTCGTAGACCCGAAACCGAGCTACATCATGAACCTCTCAAGCGCTAATCTCTTTGTAACCGTCGGGCTTGACCTTGAAACCGGCTGGTCGCCGCAATTGCTCACCAGTTCGCGCAATCCCAAAATTCAAAAAGGTGCGGCCGGATATGTTGATGCTTCGGAGAACATTCCGCTATTACAGGTACCCAGTTCAGCTAATCGCGGTGAAGGTGACATTCACATCTATGGCAATCCGCATTACTGGCTCGATCCGCTCAACGGGAAAATCATTGCAAGGAATATTGCGAACGGACTGGAGCGCGTGGATCCTGCCAATAAAAGTTACTATGAGGCCAACCTGAAAGCATTCAATGACAAGATTGACGCGAAGATGAAAGAGTGGGCGGCGAAGATGGCGCCATTCAAAGGATCGCCCATCATCGCTTACCACAATGAGTGGGTGTATTTCGAAACGCGGTTCGGGTTGCACATCGTGGATTTCATGGAACCGAAGCCGGGCATTCCGCCCACACCTTCGCAGCTTGTTAAGGTGATTGATGAAGTGAAGTCAAACAAGATCAAAGTGATTATCTCATCACCGTATTTTACCACTTCCTCAAGTGATGTAGTGGCGAAACAAACCGGCGTGAAGGTGCTTACACTTGCCACTTCTGTAAGTGCATTTGATTCCATCAAAAACTACTTTGATCTTTTTGATTACGATATTGCGCAGTTGACAGCCGTCTTAAAATGAAGACTTAAAAAAATCACCAATGATCAATTCACTAAATAATTTTCAAAGTGGAAATTTTCCAATGCAAGCAATGCCGATTGCTTCTTTCAAAATTCAAATTTCATTTTCTTTTTATTGAAAGTTGGTCATTGGTCATTGGTCATTCGTAACTGAACCACGAGTCATAAGTCCACAAGTCAAAAACTACCTGCTATGTTTCAAATGTTCACCCTGCCCTTCATGCTGCAGGCCTTCATCATTGCGGTGATCACCGGTACCTTGCTCGCTTACCTCGGCGTTCATGTGGTAGGTAGAGGAATTGTATTTGTGGATCTCGCGCTCGGGCAAATTTCTTCCCTTGGTGTGGCATTCGCGGCCTTCATCGGCACGGGACTCACCACCATCCCGCTGGCATTTACGCTCGTCGGTGCCCTGCTCATGTCATTTATCAGCATCCGCGACAAGCGGCTTAAGCAAGAAGCCATCATCGGTATTTTCTATGCCTTTGCTTCAGCATTAACGGTACTTGTGATTTCGAAAACACCTCACGGCGATTCCGACATTCAGGAAGTGTTGTTCGGAAGCATTCTCTCGGTGACTTCGGAACAGATCCTGGAAGTAGGAATCATTTTCGGTGTACTGGCTTTGATGCATCTGATCTTTTACAAAAAGTTTTTTTCACTCACAGAGTCTTTTGAAAACGACGGCAACAATCTCACCGGATTTAACCTTTGGAATTTTCTTTTCTACATCTCCATCGGGCTGGCGATTGTATTTGCAGTGAAGCTGGATGGAGTTATTCCCGTTTTCTCCTATCTCATCATTCCGTCCGTTTCTGCCATCATGCTTGTGAAAAAGAATTTGTCGGTTGTCATTTTTGCTATTGTAATCAGCCTGGTGGGAAATTTTTTAGGTCTCAATCTTTCCTTTCACTTTGATTTTCCTGCCGGTTCTTCGATCGTGGCGGTGCTGGGAATGATTTTCATTCTCGCTTCACTTTATAAAATTATAACGGGCAGAAAATCCACGGCATGAAGGCAGCGTGATTGACGACCCTCCTTCAGGGATTGTTGACGATTATCTTTGCATCCCCGTATTCACTATTGACCATTCACCCCAATGAAACTCATTTCCTATTTCAATCCCACCGATGAGCAGGATCACCTGGCCATTCTGCACGACAACAGGATTTACAACATGCATGAACTCGACTGGCGGCTGCCGGGCAACATGCAGCTTTTTCTCTACGCGTGGGATGACGTGATCGAAACAGCCCTCGAGTTCAACCGGCTGATTATGGAAGGTAGCGTAAAGCACGTTCGACCCAAACCACTCGAAGAAGTGCAACTGATGGCGCCGGTACCGCAACCCACATCCTGCAGGGACGGATATGCGTTCCGCCAACATGTGGAAGCAGCCAGAAGAAACCGCAAAGTCGAAATGATCCCCGAGTTTGATCAATACCCGGTTTTCTATTTCACCAATCATAATTCGATTCAGGGTCCCGGCAATGTGGTGTGCATGCCCGATCATTTTCAGAAACTCGATTTTGAACTGGAAGCGGCGGTTGTGATCTGCCGAAGCGGAAGAAACATTGCCGCTGAAGTGGCCGATACCTACATCGGGGGGTATATGATCATGAATGACATGAGCGCGCGCGTGTTGCAGATGGAAGAGATGAAACTGAATCTCGGTCCGGCAAAGGGGAAAGACTTTTCAACCGTGATCGGCCCGATGCTGGTGACAGCAGATGAATTGGAGCCATTCAATATTCCAAGCAAAGAAGGACACACGGGTAACGCCTACAATCTTGAAATGAAATGTTGGGTGAACGGCAAGCAGGTTTCGCAGGGTAACATGGGCGATATGGACTGGACGTTTGCAGAGATCATCGAGCGTGCATCGTATGGTGTGAATCTGAATCCCGGTGATGTGATCGGAAGCGGCACCGTGGGCACGGGATGTTTTCTGGAACTGAACGGTACCGGAAAACTCAACGATCCGAATTATGAAGAGCAGTGGTTACAGGATGGTGATGTGGTGGAAATGGAAATCACCGGACTCGGTAAGCTCAGCAATACCATTGTGAGAGATGAAAGCGATTTCTCACTTCTGGAATTAAAGAAAAACATTAATCCTTAGCGACCTTTGCGCCTTTGCGTGAGAAATATTTCACGCAAAGGCGCAGAGACCGCAAAGAAAAATTTAAGTGCATGACAGAGAATGAACTCGCCGCCATTCTTGTGGATCTCTTTTTAAAGATTCATCGCAGATTAGGACCGGGTTTACTCGAATCAGTCTACGAAAAAGTAATTTGCTATGAATTGACGAAACTTGACATTCCTTTCAAGTGTCAACAGGGAATAAAAGTGATTTACGAAGGTGTGGAAATGGATTTGGGATTTCGCGCAGATCTCATCGTTGACAACAAAGTGATCGTTGAAATCAAATCAATAGAGGCCATTGCTCCGGTGCATCAGAAAGTGGTTCTCACCTACCTCAAACTTTCAGGACTGAAACTTGGATTACTTGTCAATTTCAATGTTGAGTTAATAAAAAACGGAATCCAGAGAATTGTGAACAACTTATGACCTTTGCGAGCTTTGCGCCTTTGCGTGAAAAGATTGCACGCAAAGGCGCAAAGGACGCAAAGAAAAAATACAGATTATGTTCGAAGCGCTACTTCTCGAAAAACAAAACGGCAAAGCCGTCATCAAACTCAACCGGCCGGAAGTGTACAATGCTTTCAATGAAGCAATGAAAAAAGAATTGCAGGAAGCGCTGAAAGATGTGGAGAGAGACAAAGCCGTTCGGGTTGTCATCATCACCGGTGAAGGAAAAGCTTTTTGCAGTGGACAGGATTTGAAAGATGCGATGAACATGCCGAACCGCAGTTTCAAGCAATCGCTCGACACGGGATACAATCCCATCATCCGCGCCATGCGCAACATGCCCAAGCCCATCATCTGCCGGTTGAATGGCGTGGCTGCCGGCGCCGGTTGCTCGGTGGCACTGGCCTGCGATTTGATCATTGCTGCTGAGGAAGCATCCATGACGGAGATCTTCATCAACATCGGATTAGTGCTTGATTCCGGAAGCTCGTATTTCCTGCCGCGGCTGGTCGGTTCCGCGAATGCGTTTGAGCTGGCCACTACGGGAAGAAAATTTTCTGCGAAAGAAGCGTTTGACATGGGGATCGTGAATCACGTGGTTCCGCTGAGCGGACTGGATGCCGCCGTGGATGACATGGCCAAGTTCTACGCCAATGCGCCTACCAAAGCAATCGGGTTGATGAAGAAGATGCTGAACAAGTCTTTCCATTCCGATCTCGATACCATGCTCGACTACGAAGCATATTGCCAGGAAATTGCGGGCGCAACCGCCGATCATAAAGAAGGGGTGACTGCGTTTATGGAGAAGAGAAAGCCGGCTTTTAAGGGGGAATAGTGAATTGTCAATGGTGAATAGTGAATCGTTAAAAGTGAAAGGGCATTGGTCACTAGTCATTAGTCATTGGCTATTGGTCATTGGGAGATGGTCAGGTATAATCCTGCTATTATTCGTTGCTTCCTGCAAATCACACAAGCCGGATATTTCCAATATACATGTTGAACTGAAAGTCGAGCGGTTCGAACAGGAGTTGTTTTCGATTGATTCCTCAAACCGTGATCAGGCCATTCAGCAGATGACGGGGAAGTACGGCGAGTTTTTCTATTTCTATTTCAACGGCTATCCGTGGAACATGCAGAGTGAAGCGGATCCGTCATGGAAAGACAGCGTGGTGGCTTACGTGCTCGATCCGTTCCTCACGTCATTGTATGACAGTGTGCAGAAACGATTCGCTGATCTTGCTTCGTTTCAAAAGCAACTGGAAACGTCGCTGAAATATTTCAAATACTATTTCCCTTCCGTAACCATTCCTGTGGTGTACACGGTGATCAACAGCCCCGGTCACGGCGCATTCACCTATGGTGATTCCATCTTGTGCATGTCGCTGGAAGATTACATGGATCCTCAGTTTTCATATTACAAGTACCTCGACATTCCCAACTATCTCCTGCGCCGCTTCAAGCCCGAATACATGGTGCCGAATGCGTTGCAGGTGATGATCACCAAAGAGTTTCCCTATGATCCCACCGGAAAAAAGCTGCTCGATGCCATGGTGTACAGTGGCAAGGTGATGTATCTCAAATCGCAGTTCATGCCCGGTGCGGCTGATTCAATCACCACCGGTTTCAGAGAGCAGGATCTGAAGTGGTGCCTCGATAATGAAAAAGAAATCTGGAAATTCTTCATCACCAAAGAGCTTCTTTATTCCCCCGATCCGTTGGAGTACATGAAGTACGTGAACGACGGACCCACCACCTCGGGCATGCCACCGGAATCACCGGGCAATGTGGGCAGTTGGGTGGGATGGCAGATTGTTTCGGCGTACATGAAACAGCATCCCGATGTTTCGCCTCAGCAACTCATGGCAGAACAGGATGCGCAAAAGATCCTCACCGATTCCAAATACAAACCGTAACGAAAGTTGCGTCATTGCGAGGAGTAAAACGACGAAGCAATCTCCTGGAATAAGTAGTCCTGCGCTCCGGGGGATTGCTTCTCCCGACATGAAAAATGCCGGGATCGCAATGACGGCGAATGGAACTCAGTAGATGTTTTCGTAATTTCGGATAGCAATTTTCGCTGTGAAAAAGAATCTTCTTGTGTTGGCGCTCATCTTGGTCAATCTAGCTTCGTGCAAGAAGCAGGGAGGAGAAGTGATTACCCCCAATTTCAAACTGCAGGTGCAGGCCATGCATCACACCTGGGGCGTGGGCGGCATCATGATGTACATCAAATACGATCAGTCCACCTTTCCCGGAGCCGATGTGAAGTTGTACGATGACAGCACTAAAGCAGACCCGAACGGCACGGCCATCTTCGAACATTTGTCATACGGGGACTACTATGTGTATGCCTACGGCTTCGATAATTACTTCGGAGCATGGGTGACCGGTAATGGGCTGATGCGTCTCACCAAACTCAACGTGTCAGGCGGAGAGATGGACACCGTGCTGATGGTGAGCGAATAGATGATTTTTCACGCAATGAGATTTTCAGAAGTGCAAATCAGTTTGAGCAGTAAACAACTTTCCATTTCTTCTTACCATCACATCGCTTATTGCAGGTAACAATTCTCTTTTCCGATTTCTCCTCTTAACTTTACTTGCTCGCAAAAAAAGAGTGAATCATGAATTACGTTCCGGTTGTTGACTTGTCGGATTTCCTCTCCGGCCACGCTGAAAAAAGAAAGCGGTTCATCAAAGAACTGGGTGATGCCAATCACGAAGTGGGATTTGTAACGGTGAAGAATCATGGCATCAGCGAGAAGCTCATTGAAGAGTTATACCGGGAAGTGAAAGCATTCTTTTCCCTTCCATCCGAAATAAAATGGAAATACGAGAACAAGGCACTGGCCGGGCAGCGTGGTTACACTTCTTTCGGAAAAGAACACGCCAAGCATTCCAATGTGCCGGACATGAAAGAGTTTTTTCAATTCGGGCAGATTGTTACGGATGATGATCCCATCAAAAAAGAGTATCCTGACAATGTTTGGGTTCTGGAACTTCCGGGATTCAATGAAGCGCTCGTGAATGCTTATCGCAGTTTTGAAAACAGCGGCACGCATCTGCTTCGCGCCATCGCATTATATCTTGAACTTCCTGAAAACTATTTTGACAAAAAGATTCATAACGGAAACAGCATCCTTCGTGCCATTCACTATCCCCCGATTACACAGGATCCCGGCAAAGCACTCCGTGCCGAGCAGCATGAAGACATCAACCTCATTACGCTTCTCGTTGGCGCTTCGGCCGAAGGGTTGGAAGTGATGACCGTTGATGGGAACTGGTTTCCGGTTACGGCCATGCCGGGTCAAATTGTGGTCAATGTGGGTGACATGCTGCAACGCCTCACCAACAACCGGCTGAAGTCAACCACACACCGTGTGGTGAATCCTCCGAAAGAATTGTGGGGCACCTCGCGTTACTCCATTCCGTTCTTCCTGCATCCGCGCAGTGAGATGCGATTGGATTGCCTGGGTTCTTGCATTTCCCTCGAAAACCCGCGGCAGTACGACCCCATCACGGCCGGCGAATACCTCGATGAACGGCTCGTTGAAATTGGTTTGAAGAAAGCCAAAGCATAACATGGATGAAGCCGCGCGCTATCATCTACCTTAAGGATATTTTCCTTCTCGCCATCACCAGTTTCGGCGGCGCACAGGCGCACCTTGCCATCATGCACAACATACTGGTGAAAAAGCGGCGCTATTTTTCAGAAGAAGAATTGCTGGAAGTGAATGCGCTCTGCCAGATGTTGCCCGGCCCTGCTTCCACACAAACCATTATTGTGCTTACTCAGAAGAAATGGAATGTGCTCATGGCCATTCTCGCGCTGCTGGTTTGGATTCTGCCTGCCTGCAGTATCATGACCTTGCTGGTGGTGCTCTTTTCTCATTTTGAAACGAGAGACATTCCCACCGACTTCTTCATTTTCGTGCAGCCCATGGCCATCGGCATTATTGCTTATGCCGGATTCAGTTTGGCCACCAAACTCATTCAGAACAACACGACGATGATGATTATGTTGCTTTCACTCCTGATCGCAGCGTCTTTCACTACGCCGTGGACCTTCCCGCTGCTCATCATTGGCGGCGCGGTGGTGACCAACTTCACCGGTAAAGAAGTGAAGTTGCCTGAAATGAAACAGGAGCCGATCAAGTGGCATCATTCCTGGCTGAGTATTTCCATTTTTTTCCTTGTGTTCATTGCTACAGCCGTACTGGCATTGATAACCAAAGAGCGTCCGCTTATCCTGTTTGAAAATTTTTTCCGCTTCGGCGCGCTCACATTCGGGGGAGGCAGCGTACTCATCCCGCAGATGTTTGAGCAGTTTGTGAAACACCGCCAGTACATCAATGCCAATGAATTTCTGTCAGGGCTCGCCATCAGTCAGTCGCTGCCGGGTCCGTCATTCGCTTTCGCCACGTTTATCGGAGGAATGGTTATGAAACAATGGGGTGCCTCATTTACTTTGATGGGTTGCCTGCTGGGAACGGTGGCGATATTTCTTCCCGGTGCGCTGATCGCGTTTTTCATTTTCCCCATCTGGCAGTCTGTGAACACATCCGTTTTTGTGCGGCGCTCGCTGGAAGGAATCAATGCGGCCGCTGTGGGTCTGGTTTTTTCTGCCGCCGTGATTTTGTACGACAACATCGAGTTTCACATGATCAACATTTTCGTGATCATCGTCACCTTCCTGCTGCTGCAATACACGAAAATCAAAGCGCCCATCCTGGTGCTGCTGGCGCTGATATCAGGAATCGTGTATTCTTATTTCTGAAATGAAATGGCCGTCACGCTTTTGCAATGGCCGCCGGCTTGCCCCGGACTATACCGCCGATCTCTTTGCCGATGTTGATGAACGTAAGGTGATTGAGCGGAAACTCAAGCAACACATGTGAGAAGCTGAGGAAGAACAGCCACTTCAGGCCCAGTGCATAATCGTAAGCATACACGCCGATGGAAGCGAGCCAGATGATGATGATGGCTGCAAACCTCGACCGCGGTATCTGGTGCCACTGGATCACTGATGTTTTAGAGAACCAGTTGAGGTAATGATAGAAATAAGAGAAGGCGATGAAAGCCATCACCGCAAACGCTGAGCGGCTTGAATACAGAATGTTGTTCACGAAACTGAAATACTCCCTGATGTTAGCCGGCTGGTTGAAGTCATGTTTGCTGAACGGTGTCATCAGGTAATAGTTCAGCATCTGGAAATCCTGGTAGTTCGATCGCACAAGGTCAGGAACGGCGTACATATTTCCCGCAGGGAAAAACAGGAAAAAACTCACGGCGCATAAAACAAAAACCACGAGCGAACTGATTCCCGAAAAACTTCTTCCGCGCAGCGCGCCCACCAGAATGAACAAGCCGGTGAAAAGAAAAACGTGTACGATGGTGGGAAGAAAAACACTGAATACGGTGTGGACGAAATTCACTTTTGACAACAGGGCAGCAAGGAGAAATGCGATGAACAAACCGAACGCCCTGCCATAAGCATTCTTCACAATTACAAAAACCAACGCGGAGCCGAAGGCAAAGAAAGTGATCGCCGTTCCCACATTCGAAGGCACATCCGGAATCACCTGCAATGAAGCCAGCGTGATCACCACGCCGGCCAGCACCAACAGAATGGCATCCGACTTTTTCCCGGTGAAATAATTCCGGTCATGCAGCCATGAAATCTCCGTGAGATAGTGAAGCGGTCCGAGGAATGCATAGACGAAAAGAAAAGTTTCGAACGGACGGATGAAGGCAGTCACCGCTGCGATGATCATCAGTCCGATGTTGAGGTAGTTGATCTGATCAATCGAAAGTTTTTTCCCGAACATGTAGCGAAGTTATATGAATTGTTTACAACCCGAACCGGCGGCAACATAAGAAACCCGCAGGCGATTTGCAATGATCTAAATTTGACCGCGAAATTTCTGAGATGCTTTCATTTTCCCTCACGTACTGGTTTGTTGCCGCTGCACTTTTACAAACGGCGCCGCTCCATTCTTCCGGCGATAAAGCGCCGAAGGACATGGTTTGGATTGCCGGCGGAGATTTCATGATGGGAACAGATGGTGATCCTCAAGCACGCACAGATGAGCGCCCGGCACATGAAGTGCGCGTGGATGGTTTTTACATGGATATGCATGAAGTGACCAATGCCGAGTTTGCTGCCTTCGTGAAGGCCACCGGTTATGTCACCACAGCCGAAAAGCCGATTGACTGGGATGAACTTTCAAAACAATTGCCGCCGGGCACAGCGCGTCCGCCCGATTCTGTATTGTTGCCGGGTTCACTGGTTTTTGATCCGCCGCCCTATGCTGTGCAATTGAATAATGTGGGGCAATGGTGGAAATGGGTGAGAGGCGCGGATTGGAAGCATCCCCTCGGACCGGGAAGTTCCATCACCGGTAAAGAAGACTTTCCTGTTGTTCAGGTTTCATGGGATGATGCAGTGGCATACTGCCATTGGGCCGGAAAGCGCTTGCCTACGGAAGCGGAGTGGGAATTTGCAGCACGGGGTGGAATGAAAGACGCAAAATATCCCTGGGGAAATGACACAGCATATTACAAGCACGCCAATACCTGGGACGGACATTTTCCGGATAAAAACTCATTGCTTGACGGGCATGAGTTGATGGCTCCCGTGAAATCGTATGCACCCAATGGCTATGGACTGTATGACATGGCCGGCAATGTATGGGAATGGTGCAGCGACTGGTATCGCAACGATTTTTACACCACCTGCAAAAAACAAGGTAAGGTGAGTAATCCGCAGGGACCCGCTGACAGTTACGATCCTGAAGAACCATACATCCAAAAACGGGTGAACCGCGGTGGTTCATTTCTCTGTAATGATTCCTATTGCTCGAGTTACCGCATCACAGCCCGCATGAAAACGTCACCCGATACGGGGTTGGAACACTGCGGATTCCGTTGTGTAATGACGAAGGAAATGTGGGAAAAGAATAAGTAGGGGACACCCTGTGAATGTGGCGTGGAAACTGTTCGGCTCCATTGCCGGATTAGATGAGCAATTTTGACTCCCGGTCATCGTTATGCTGCATCTCACGTTTTCAATAAAGAAATCTGCTGGCACGGTTTTTACAAATAGCTCTCCTTACGGGAAAGGACTAACTCAAAAAATCATCAAACAATGAAAAAGCAGATCTTTTTCTTCATGTGCCTTACAGCGATTGCGGTTTCAGCGAATGCGCAATCGGGCAAGAGTTGTATTGGATTTTACATCGGTCCCAACTTCTCCAATTTCAATGTGAACACCCCGGATTTAACAGCAGCTGAAAAATCAGGGTACCAGTTCGGCGGTTATTACCGGAGCGGCGGATTCTTATATGGCCAGGCGGGATTGGAGTTTCAGCAGCTGAAAACAAATCTTTCGACGGACACGTCTTCAGGCCTCGTCAATCAAAAACGCATTCAGTTGCCGCTCTATGCCGGAGTGAATGTGCTCAACTTCACGAAGAGTGTGGTGAACGTACGGGCATTCGGTGGCCCCGTTTTCACGTACAACTACGGGTATCAAATTGACAATCCTGATTTCTCTTCCGGTGATTTTAGCCGCGTGCAGGTGAACGGAACCATTGGCGCAGCGGTGGATGTGCTCATCTTCTCTCTCGATGCCGGATACAATTTCGGGTTTACCAATATGTTCTCAGGTGATTTTGATGCCCACGGCAACTACGCTTTCGTGAATCTTGGTATTCATTTCTGAAATTTTCAGTCAGCCATTGAATATTACTGATGTGGGGATGAAAAACTTTGCAGGTTTATCATCTATCGGTTAGGTTTGCCGCCTGAAATTTTATCAATCATGCCCGATGTAAACATTCAGCAGGTCATTGACCTCGCGCGCGAAGCAGGAAAAGAGATCATGACGATCTATGCTCAGGATTTTTCAGTCGAGACGAAAGGAGACAACTCACCGCTTACACAAGCCGACAAGAAGTCAAATGCGGTCATCGTAAGCGGGCTGAGAAGGATGTATCCTGAGATCCCCATCATTTCTGAAGAAACCAAACTCACTTCCTATGAGGAACGGAAGAACTGGAAGACCTACTGGCTGGTGGATCCGCTCGACGGAACCAAGGAGTTCATCAAGAAGAATGGTGAATTCACTGTGAACATTGCACTCATGAGTCACGGGCAGCCGGTGCTTGGTGTGGTGTATGCGCCGGCTCAGAACAAGATGTGGTACGGCATGAAGGAGTCGGGCAGCTTCATCGTGCATGATGATGGAACCAAAACGCAGCTTGGGAAAGGAAAGAACTGGCGCGATCTTTCAAAGATCAACGTGGTTGCCAGCCGCTCTCACCTGGATGAGAACACAATGAAGTTCGTGGAAGATTTGAGGAAAGAAGGTAAAGAAGTGGATTTCGTTTCATCCGGCAGTTCGCTCAAGTTCTGCCTCGTGGCCGAAGGCAAAGCCGATGTGTATCCCCGCTTTGCACCAACGATGGAATGGGACACAGCAGCCGGGCAGGCCGTGGTGGAACTGGCCGGCGGCATTGTGCTCAACTGGGAAACCAAGAAGCGTCTCGAATACAACAAGGAGAACCTGCTCAACCCGTTTTTCATTGTCGAGTTTCCGTCTTGAAAAAATTAACCACAAAAACACCAGGTCCACTAAGAAACGCGAAAGTAAATTCTTAGTTAACCTTCGTGTGCCAGATGCTTTTGTGGCTTCTCTTTCTCAATGCTCCACCAAAATTTTCCCCTGTAATTTTTCTTGGTGATGCTATTAGGAAATACAGGACTCTGAAATCACGAAACTCCAAACTAAATAATGAGTGGAAGACTTGCCGAGTTCCGGCTACATTCATCCTCTTTCACTCTTTATATTTGCGCCGCTTATTCAATTTATATCAAAAGATCACTCCGGGAAAACGTTGCAGCAACCATTTGGTTATGCCGCCGTTGACGGAAAGGGCTAACGGACTCGCATGGTTTTTAATTCTTTCGCTTTTCTCATTTTCTTCCCGGTAGTCACTATTCTCTATTTCCTTTTACCACATAAATGGCGCTGGCTTCATCTGCTCATCGCCAGTTGTGTGTTTTACATGTTCTTTATTCCGGTTTACATAGTCATCCTCATCTTCACCATTATCATTGACTATTTCGCCGGCATCCTGATAGACCGCGCGCAGGGCACGCGAAGAAAAATGTGGTTGCTGATGAGTATTGTGGCCAATGTGGGTGTATTGGCCGTTTTCAAGTATTACAACTTTTTTATCATGAATACGCTCTGGATCGCCAACCTATTTGGGGCGCATCCGGATTTACAGTACCTCAACATCATCTTGCCCATCGGGCTTTCATTCCACACCTTTCAGGCGATGAGTTACACCATCGAAGTCTATCGCGGCAACTTCAAGCCCGTGAAAGACTTCGGCATTTATTCATTGTATGTCATGTTCTATCCGCAGCTGGTGGCAGGCCCGATCGAGCGGCCACAAAATCTGATTCACCAGTTTTATGAAAAGCACGAGTTCGACTATCAACGGGTTGTGAGCGGACTGAAGCTGATGCTGTGGGGGTTGTTTAAGAAAGTGGTGATTGCCGACCGGCTCGGTGCTTATGTAGCCAATGTGTTCAACTTTCCGCACCAGCATCCCGGTGAACCGCTCACCTTTTGGGTAGCTGCCTGGTTCTTTGCCATTCAGTTGTACTGCGACTTTGGCGGCTACAGTGATATCGCTATCGGCTCGGCACGTGTGATGGGCTTTACGCTCATGACCAATTTCCGCCGCCCGTATCTGGGTCAATCGGTAGGCGAAGTGTGGCAGCGCTGGCACATTTCACTAACTACCTGGTTCCGCGATTATGTGTTCAATCCGCTTGGCGGTTACCGCAGGGGCAAATGGCGCGGCATCTTCAACCTGGGGGTGCTCATGTTCCTCGCCGGGCTGTGGCATGGCGCCAACTGGACCTACGTGCTTTGCTTCCTGGTGTTTTATGTTTTTCTTGCTTCCAGACTTATCATCCGTAAACCATTACAGAAGTTCGATGATATCGTGTACAAGATTCATCCGCTGTTCGGGCGCATTGTGAATACGATACTCGCATTCCACTGCGGCATTTTCTCGTATGTGTTTTTCCGTTCGGGAAGCGTGAGTGATGCGCTGTACTATTACCAGCAGATGTTTAGTTTCAAGAGTCTGAAATTTTATGAGGGTGATGCCAGCACGCTGTGGTATGGCATTTTCGGAATCATCGTGCTGCTGGTGATTGAAGAATGGCAGGAAAACTACTCGAAGGATAAAGAAGCGGTTTTTCCCGAGCCGAAAGCGATGTGGGGCAAATTTGTTTTTTACGCTGCAGTTATTACAGTGATCATGTTAATCGGAGTTTTTGATGCAAGCCAATTCATCTACTTCCAGTTCTGAGGTGAAGCACCCTTCACGCGGCGTCGGAAAATTTTTCCGTGTGGTGCTGGTATTGCTGGTCGTGGTCATTGCTTTCGATCAGGTCGGCGGCTACATCCTTCACCACATGTACTTCAGCGCGAAGAGCGGCCCGTTTGCTGAAACAACCTTTACGTTTACGAAGATGGATCAGGATGGAATCATTCTCGGTTCCTCGCGCGGTAGAAGAAACTACAACCCGAACCTCCTGGCAGACTCACTCGGCATTTCAGTTTACAATGCGGGTCATGACGGGCAAACCATTTTTTACGAGCAGTCCATCATCCGGATGGCGCTGGCCAGGTATTCACCCAAGCTCGTGATTATTGATTTGAATCCCGAAGAGATGTATTACCGCGAGGTGCATTACGATCGCCTGAACGTACTGGCGCCTTACTTTAAGGATTATCCGGAAGTGAGAAGCATCTACTTGCTGAAGGGTATTCGTGACGGCACCGGAGAAGGCGATGATTTCTTTGTGAAGCCGGCGAAACGGAGTGATAACTCCTGGGACAATTTCTGGTTTCGTTTGCATTCGATGGAGGAGTGGGTGCTGCCGCTGAATGCGGAGCGTTTCAAAATGTTCTCCGCCGTTTATCCCTATAACTCCACCGTACTCGACATCCTCACGGCACTTTTCAAAAACAGAAAATCGGAATCGGGATTCAAGCCGCTGAAGGGAGTTATCACGCGGGAGAAAGCCGATGAGCTCATCCGTGAGAATGCAAAACTGAGAGAAACACCGGGCAAGGTGGTTGATGCCAACAAGCTGAAAGGTCTCGAAGAAATTATTTCGACCGTTACAGCAAAAGGAGGAAAGGTGGTGGTTACGATGTCGCCGGCGCTGGCTCCATTCGGCATGGAACCGTCATATAAAGCGGTTCAGGAAGTTTGCGCGAAATACGGAGTACCGTTCAAAGACTACAGCCAGGATACCGGTTATGCCCGACTGGAAAACTTTTTCGACAATCACATGAATAAAGACGGAGCGAATCTTTTTTCTTCCAATCTTGCCCACGATATTAAGTCACAGTTTTTTCCCGGAAATTTTTAAAGAAAAAAATACCAATGATCAATTCACCAAATAATTTCCGAATAGAAAATTTCAAAAATGAACTTTGATTCAGCGCATTTAATAATTGATCCGACCCGCATTAATTGGGAATTGGTAATTGATCATTTATTGGTAAATGAATAAACCCAATTTTCTTCTCGTCGGTGCCGGCAAGTCAGCCACCCGGTCGCTGTATAACTACATGATACAGCACCCCGATGTGTTTATGCCGAAGATGAAAGAGCCGCAGTTCTTTGTCGCCAATGAAGTAGCAGGAAGAATTCAGAAATGGCTCGATGATGAGAAGAAATATTTTCACCTGTTCGACGGATCTGAAGGCAAAAAGGCCGTCGGCGAAGCGAGCGTGATGTATTTATTCTTCTACGAAGAAGCCATCAGAAATATCCTGAAATACCTCAGCCCCCAAGTGAAGATTATGGTGATCCTTCGTAATCCTGCCGAGCGCGCCTATTCAGCTTACAACTTCGTGCACCTTAATAATCCGGAAGAGAAATTTTCATTTGAAGAAGCCCTTCAGAAAGAAGATGAACGCTGGAATGACCGGTCATCCCTCTTCATGCAATACCGGCGCATGGGACTTTATGCCGATGCCGTGAAGGCCTACAAAGAAAATTTTCCAAACCTCCACATCATGTGGTATGACGAATTCAGAAAAGAACCTGAAAGAGTGCTGAAGGGCGTGTTTAAATTTTTAGGAATTGATCCGGAGGTACCGATTGACTATACACGGGTGTGGAACAAAGGCGGCAAGCGGTGGAAGAATCCCATGCTGAGATGGCTGTTCATGAGCGATAACATCTTCAAAAAGACGTACAAGGTTTTCTTTCCCAAACGCAAAGGGGTACGCACCCATGATTTCTTCACGCAGCAATTCATGGAGCAAACAGAACCCATGAATCCGGAAACAAAAAAGCAACTGATCGATTATTTCAGGGATGACATTCTCAAACTGCAGGCGATCACGGGACGTGATTTGAGTGCGTGGATGAAATAAGATGCTACCTACAATGAGTTCAAAAGGTTAATGGAGTCAGGTCATAAAGAGAAAGACGAATCCCACCACCACGAAATCGTTCGTGGTGGAGTTTCCGCGTTTACCACGCGCCTCATTGGCATGGGATTCAGTTACCTGTTTGCTGTGCTCGTGGCGCGCATGTATGGGGCGGCCGGAACAGGAATGTACAACCTCAGCCAGTCGCTGATGAATTTCCTCGCGAGCATCACCAAACTCGGCAGTGATACGCTGATGACCCGTTATGGCGCTCAATACAATGCACAGAAAAAATTCGGGTGGATCAAGGATCTCTACAATAAGTCGCTGCTGGTTTCTGTGCCGCTGGCCATCATCTTTTCCATTGCCGTTTATTTTCTGGCACCCTGGATTGCGCAGGAGGTTTTCAAGAAAGACGATCCTGAAGTGGCGCGGGCTTTCCGCATCGCAACCGTTGCGCTGCTTCCCGTCACCATTTTCAATATTTCCAATGGCGGGTTACGGGGCTTGAAGCAAATCCAGATTTATTCCCTGTTGCAGAACGTGAGCAACTTCCTGTTCGGCTGCATCATCATCACCGTACTGTTTTTTGTTTCAGATGATCTGCTGGTTCCGGTGATCACCTATGTTTCTTTCATTACCATCACGGGATTGTTGGCCGGATATTTTTTCCTGAAGTACTCAAATTATGGTTCCACCAAGGTGGAAGAAGGACTCGACTTCAATGAAAAATTCTGGATCGGCTTCTCGCTTTTTGTCGCTTCACTTGCTTCGCTCGTGCGTGGCTATGCTGACACTTTCATTCTCGGCCGCTATGCCACCATTGCCGATGTGGGTGTTTACCGCACAGCGTTTAAAGTGGCCACCATCGCGCGCATCGCGCTCACGGCATTTCTCGTTCCGGCGGCACCGAAGTTCGCCGAGTTGTTCTCACAGGGAAAAATGAAAGAGTTGGGGCAGTCGGCGCAGTTCGCCACCAAAATCATCTTCTGGTGTTCGGCACCGATTCTTGCGGGAGTGATCATTCTCTCGCCTTTCATCATGGGCATTTTCGGTAAAGAGTTTTTGGCGGGAACCGAAGCGCTCATCATTCTTTCCATCGGACAATTTATCAATGCTGCAACCGGTCCGGTGAGTAACATTCTGATGATGACAGGGCGGCAGAAACTTAACCGGAACCTGATGGTGGGCACCACCATCCTCGCGATTATCCTCGACCTCATTCTCATCCCGCGCTTCGGCATTGTGGGGGCGGCCTGTGTGAATACCTTCGGCGTGATTCTCATGAACATGATACCGTTCTTCCTCATCAAGAAATACTACGGGTTCTACACCCTCGACTTCAGAGAGCTGATGAAGGTTCGTCCCAAAACATTTATCAAAGAGATCAGGCAGGCCTTAAAGAAAGAGAAGAAGAAAAAGGATGATGGGGAAGCACCTGCTGTCGATGAGCAAATGGGAGGCATGGAGTGAAGTGAAAATCCTACTTTCAGCCCCTAAACCCAAAACAGCAGTTCACATTGCTTCCCAATTTTCTTTGCGTAGGCGCACAAAAATCCGGCACCACCACTCTCTATGAGATTTTGAGAGAGCATCCTGATGTATTTCTTCCACGCAAAATCAAGGAAACGAAGTTTTTTGTACTGGAGGAAAAATTCGCGAGAGGAAAAGCATGGTATGAGAAAGAATTTTTCAGCGAATGGAAAAATGAAACAGCCGTAGGAGAGATTGATCCGGCCATGATGTTTGAAGAGAAATCGGCGCAGCGCATTTTTGAAACGCTGGGTAAAAATGTAAAACTGATTTTCATTTTTCGCAATCCGGCATCGCGTGCCTATTCCCATTACCTCATGAGCCAGCGCAAGGGATTTGAAGAGCTGCCGTTTGATGAGGCGATTGAACAGGAAAAGGAACGGCTGCAAAAAGAGCCGGGCAAGAAGTACAACTTCAGTTACCTCGCCAGAGGTTATTATGCAGCGCAGGTGCAGCGGTTTATTCAGTTGTTTGGAAAAGAACACATGTTATTTCTCGTGTTTGAAGATGACTTCATCAAAAACCGGAAGAGCACGTTTGATCGCATCCAGGAATTTCTGGGTGTGAAAAGAGTGGAGCTTAACCTCGACATCCGCAGCAATGAAGCAGCCGCGCCCAAGAGTAAAACGCTTCATGATCTCACGAGGAAAAAAAATCCGCTGAGGTCGGTGGCAGGGAAACTGCTCCCCAAATCGGTTCGCCGCGGCATTCAGAAATTCCTGAGCGGGTCGAATGCAGAAGCGGTCATCAATCCCAAACTTGATCCGAGACGGGAAAAGGAAATAATACAGCGGTATTTCATGGACGATATTCATCAACTGGAAAAAATAATCGGGCGTGATTTGAGTACCTGGTACGCTTAGATAAAACCACTAAGGCACATAGTGCACCGTGGTTCACTACGCCAGGTGTTACTTAGTGATCTTAGTGCCTAAGTCGCAAATTTTTTATGGATAAAAGATTTCCAAATCTCTTCATCGTCGGCGCTGCGAAAGCAGGCACCACTTCGTTTCATTACGCCCTCGATCAGCATCCGGAGGTATTCATGAGCCGGAAAAAGGAGCCGGGATACTTTGTTTGGCCAGAAGAAGAATTGCAGTTCATCAACAACGGCACGCTTATTACTCAGCCGCGCTTTCTCGTCAATCATCTCGATGATTATTTGAAGTTGTTCGAAGAGGGAATTGACAAGAAGATTCGCGGGGAATCATCCACCACCTATCTTTTCTTCTATGAAAAGTGCATCGCCAATCTCAGGCGGATTCATCCTGATCCTGCGCATGTCAATATTGTGATAACACTCCGCAATCCGGTGGACCGCGCTTTTTCGCAGTACATGCACAAGGTACGCGATGGCGCTGAGTCGCTTTCATTTGAAGAGGCGCTGGATAAGGAAGCATGGCGAAAAGAAAACAACTGGCATTTCGATTATCAGTATGTGCAGCGCGGTTTTTATTATCAGCAGGTGAAAGCATTCCGGGATAATTTTCCAAATACAAAAATTTTCCTGTTTGAGGACCTCAGAAGTGAAACGGAGAAAGTCTTCACCGAACTGCAAACATTTCTGGGTCTTGAAGTGAAGGAACTGAAAGCCGATGATGAACTGAACATGAGCGGCAAGCCCAAAGTGGAATCAGTCAATATATTCCTGAAGAGGAAGAATCCGCTCAAAAGTTTTATTGGCAAGCTTCTTCCAAAAGAAATGCGGAGAAAAGCGCGTCTCAAAGTGCAGAGCGCGGTGTACAAATACAATCTTGAAAAGGAAGCTATGGATCCGGATACGCGTGTGCGATTGAAAAAAATATTTAGTGAAGACATCCTGAAGCTGCAGGAGTTGATCGGCCGCGATTTATCAGGATGGTTGAAATGATCAATGACTATCTTCGCCGCTTTATACCAGGAATGGCAGAGAAACTTCCCAATTTTTTTATAGTAGGCGCCGCCAAATCAGGAACCACTTCCCTCTACGAATACCTCAAACTTCACCCGGAGGTGTATATGGCTCCCATCAAAGAGACCCATCATTTCAGCACTGATATTGACAACACGAAGTTTCGCCCCAATTATGCACGATCGCTCAACAAAGATTTAAGCAAGTGGCTCGAAGGTGATTTGAGCGAAGGAATTTTTCATGCTTTCGTGAGCGACTGGAATCAATATGTTCAGTTGTTCAAGAATGTGAAGGGTGAAAAAGCAATTGGGGAAGTCACCAACTCTTATCTCTATTCATCTTCTGCTGCGAAGAATATCAAGGCGAAATTTCCGGATGCCAAAATCATCATGATGCTGCGGAACCCGGCAGACCGGGCTTTCAGTCACTACCTCATGGATTTGCGTATTGGCTACGAAACGGAAGATTTTATGAGCGCCGTGAAGAAAGACATGGCACGCGATCCGAAAGGATGGGGCATCAGCAACATGTATATTGAAATCGGGCAGTACTATGAACAGGTGAAGCGCTTCATGGATGTTTTTCCGAAAGAGCAACTGCGCATTTACCTCTTTGATGATTTCGTGAAGAATCCCGAGGCAACTATGAAGGATATCTTCTGCTTTCTGGGTGTAAGTGAAACCACTTCCATTGATTTCAGTAAGAAGTACAACCCGAGCTTCATTCCCAAGAATAGACTTGTTTCGAAACTGAATACTCAAAAACGGGTGAAGGACTGGCTGAAGAGTGTTTTGCCGAAATCAGTGAAATCAAAATTCAAGAAAACATTTTACACTGATAAAGATTTGCCAAAACTGAAACCCGATGAAAGGAAATTTCTGCAGGGGATTTTCAGGGAGGATATCCGGAAGCTGTCACAGTTGATTGGAAGGGATTTGACGAAGTGGCTGGATGAAAAGAAATAAACTCAAAACCTTACAGGTCTTCACGACCTGTAAGGTTCCTCAACATGATCGAACCGAAAGTTTATATCGTCCTTGTCAATTTCAACGGTCATAACAACACCATTGAAACAATTGAGAGTTTGGCGAAGCAATCGTATCAGAATTTCCAGATCGTGGTGGTTGACAACAATACGCCGGCTTCTCTTCAGATCATCAAGGACTGGGCTGACGGAAAATCTACTCCTGAATTTTCACCACCCGATGAAATCAAAAAATTCACTTACCCGCTTTGTCAAAAACCGATTCCGTATATCGAATATGAAATTGCCCAGGCTGAAAGTGGAGGAGATTTGGAAGTTGAGCGCCAATCCGCAATCGGTAATCCGCAATCCGCAATCCGCTTTCCATTAGTTCTGATTCAGGCCCGCAGCGACATCGGTTTTGCCGGCGGTAACAACGTCGGCTCACGCTACGCACTTGCCAAAGGTGATGCTGATTATGTGTGGTTGCTGAATAACGATACTACCCTTGATTACGATGCGCTGAAGTTCCTGGTTGGTAAGGATTCGGAATACAAATCGAAAAATGAAAAGGTCGGCATCATCGGTTCCAAACTTCGTTGGTACCGCTGGCCGGAAAAGATCAACGCCATCGGCGGCAAGTTCAACAAATGGACGACGTGGAGCTATCATCTCGGATTGAAAGAAGTAGACAAAGGACAATACGATCGCGACGACGTGCAGTTTGATTATGTATATGGCGCTTCACTTTTCATCCGGAAGGAATTTCTTGAAGAAGTGGGGCTGATGAATGATGTCTACTACGCCTACTTCGAGGAAATGGATTGGGAAGTGCGCGGGGTGAGAAAAGGGTGGAAGCACGGGTACACATGGAAGAGTGTGATCTACCACAAGCAGGGAGTCACCACCGGCAAGGAAATCAAGTCGAAGAGAAGGCCCTTATTCTTCATGTGTTGTAAGTACCGGGGATGGATGTTGTTTTATCAGCTTTATTACCCCTACCTTATCTTCGCACCGGTCATACGCCTTCTGCTGAAAGCCATGAAGAATATTACAGAAGGCAACTGGAAGGAATCGCTGCTGATCATCAAAATTCTATTCGGGAAGAGAACTTGTACACGGGATACGATATAGCTCCGCTCTACCACAGCCGCACCCGTAATGGACTCACGTTCGGCCGGCTGCTGAGAATGAGTCTTCTTTTCCTGCTGGTGCTTTTTATGTATGGCACTCTGGTGAAGACCCCCTTCTTCATTTACTGGTTTCCCATCGGTTTGCTCATACTCGTGTCGGAGTTTGCCTTCATGATTTTCTACATCATTGACGGGTTGATGAACCGCGGAAAATTCAACTCTTTTGAGATGCTCTTGCTTCTCACTGTTACCTTTTTTCCTATTTATTCCGGTATAGTCACGTGGGTTTACTTCGGTCAGCCGATCATCAAAGGAATTTTGATTCAAAAGCCGTGGCTGGAAGGGTTAAACGGACTGGTGATTTTCTACATGCTCAAGTCGCGGTTCATTACCCTCTATGAGCTGCGCGATATGCAGTTGTTTTATCCTTTCCTCACCATGCCGCTGTATATCATCATCATTCTCACGTTTAACCCCAACAAGTATGCAGGCACCTTGTTTGTTTATTGTAACTCAGTAAAAGGCGGTTGCCAGTTTGAATTTGAAATCATGGCGCTGGCGTTTGCATCCATCTATTTCTTCATCAAATTTGTGAGGAAGAACGATTGGCGGTATGCGGTTTTTTGGCTTTTATTTTTCGGATATATATTCTTCATCAATCAGAAGCGCGGCACCTCGATTGCATTGTTGGGCACGTATGGTTTGTACGCACTCCTCAACCTGAAACTTGATAAGATTATATTTTATGCTCTCGCGGCCGTAACGCTCATTATCTCTGGCATCGTTGTACTCTATTTGTTCTTACCGGATATTCTTGACCGCATTATTCTGCAATATCAAAATGTAATACTTGTGCTCATGGGCCAGGAAACGGGTGAATCATCGGCGGATGCACGTATCAGGGAGTCCATGATTGCATTCAAGTATTTCGATAAGAACAACCTGAGTTTTATTTTCGGAAATGGTCGCATTGATACGGACTGGCAATCGGGCCCATCGGCAGAATTCGGTCATTTCTATCCGTCGGATTTAGGAATGCTTGGGGTTATTTTTCAATATGGTATATTGGGTTTGTTGGTCGGACTAATGAGTTACGTCATGGTTCTGGTTTGGAACCGCCGGATCAAATACTTTCAGAACGACACTTACTTCCGCGCCATCAAATATTTCATTCTGTTTTATGCTGTACGCGGCATTCCCACGGGAGGCAATTTCTTTGATCCCGGCACTTCCATTGTTCCGTTTTTCATAGCTATATTTTACTTCTTCTTCTATATGGAAACCCGTCCGTGGAAGCAGTATTCGCTGTGAAATTTCAAATTGGTTATTGATTGAATCCATGAGTCTGAAGCTTCCCAACCTGATCATCGGCGGCGTGCATAAAGCAGGCACCACATCGGTGTTTACTTATCTATCCATGCACCCGGCCGTATGCGGCAGTAGCACCAAGGAGATCGGCTTTTTTATGCCGCTGGTGTATGGCAAGCCGATTGAATCCATGGAGCGGTATTCGGATTATTGGTCGCATTGTGCCGGCGGCAAAAAGTATTTGCTCGAAGCAAGCCCCAGTTACATCTACGGCCGTGAACTCATTGCCAACCGCATCCGGCAGGAACTGGGTGATGATGTGAAAATGATTTTCATTTTCCGCAATCCGGCCGACCGGTTGTTTTCCTTTTATGAAAGGAAGAAGGTGAATACCTACCTGTCTGCCGAAGTTACGTTCCGGCAATTTGTGGAGAAATCGCTTGCTGCTGCTTCCGTTCAATTGGAGGATCATCGCGATGATGAAGAAGCGCTGTTTGTGCGGGGCATCAAAGAAGGATTTTACATGGATTACCTGTCGCCGTGGTTCGAGGTTTTTGGTGACCGGCTGCGCATCATGTTCTTTGAAGACCTCAAGGCAAATGCATCAGACTTCATGCGTGACTTATGCCATTGGCTGGAACTTGACTTCAGCATATATTCGCCGGAAGATTTCAAAATAGAAAATCAAACGATTGCCTTCCGCAATCGCTGGCTGCATAAGACGATGCTCGAAACCAACCAGCGGTTTGAGTCGTTCTGGAGAAAGAATGTTGGTTTGAAACGTGCCCTCCGGTCGCTTTATAAAAAGGTGAATGCAGCCGAAGCGGGAAGAGAGAAAATGAGTGCTGACGATCGTGCTTTTCTTAATGAACTCTACCAACCCTACAATAAACGGTTAGCCGAATTCCTGAAGGGAAAGGGAATGACCAAGCTGCCCGAGTGGTTAAAGTAACAGTGCAGATGAAAGACAGGCTTCCGAATTTTTTTATCGTGGGTGCACCCAAAGCAGGCACCACCTCGCTTTATTATTATCTCAAACGGCATCCGGAGGTATTCATGAGTTCCATTAAGGAGCCCAATTTTTTCTCCTACGATGAAACCATAAAGCAAAACCTCTATCACAAGGAAAAGGGAGTGAGCGAACTGGAAGATTATAAGAAGCTGTTTGCCGGAGCGAATGGTCAATACAAGGCGGTGGGCGAAGCCAGTGTATCGTATTTGTTCTACCCTTCTGTGCCGGGGCGCATCAGGCAAATGGTGCCGGATGCACGTATCATCATGTCGCTGCGCAACCCCGTGGAGCGCGCCTTCTCACACTACTTCATGGAGCACAAGCTGGGTTATGTGAATGTGTCATTGGAAGACATCGTGTTTAAGCGCACCGGGCACAAGTTTGCACACCTGTGGTACCAGCAGTATGTAGAACTCGGTTTGTATTACGAGCAGGTGAAGCGATACCTTGAAACCTTTCAGCCGGAACAGGTATGTATTTTCATTTATGATGAACTATCAGAGAATATGCATGACAGCATCCTGCGCGTGTTTGACTTTCTGAATATTGACAAGAGCTACATGCCCGAACTCGAAGGCAGATACAATACGTACTCCACGCCGAGAAATAAATTGTTTCATTTCCTCTATGCACAAAAGAAACTGAGAACCATGGCCCGGTCGCTGATTCCTTCCCGAAGCGTGGAAGCGATCAAAAACCTGTTCCTCACCAGGTCAAAAGGCGGGGAGAAGAAGCAGGAGATCATTGAAGAATTGAAACGCATCTACAAACCTGATATCAAAAAGCTGGAAGGATTACTCAACAAAAACCTGAGTATTTGGTATGAGTAACGGAACATCGCTGAAAGTGGCCATGGTAGAACCCATTGGCGGGCACAGCGGCAATGATTTTTATGATTTTGGTTTATGCAAGGCCGTGGCCGATCAGGGAACTGAAATGGTTTTTTACACCTGCGATGAAACGAATCTCGATACCCGTTTTTCGTTTCCGTTTAAAACCGAAAAACCCTTTAAGAAAATTTACGGGAATGATCCGAAACTCCTGCGCGGCATGCGCTATGCGATCGGTTCCTGGAATGCGGCCCGTCATGCTGCCCGTCTCGGATTAAAGGTGGTTCACTTTCATGTGTATCATTTTGCCGGCAGGGAATATCTCAACTTCTACCTTTTTAAAAGAAAAGGATTCAGGATTGTGGCCACCATCCATGACGTAGAGAATTTTGAACAGTTCGGTGAAGAGATTGACGCGGGTAAATATGCCAAGTTTGAAAAAGTGATTGACCGCGTGATTGTGCACAGCCCATATGCGAAGGAGTCTGTGAAGAAATATTTCCCTTCCTTTCCTGAAGACAAGATTCATATTGTGCCGCACGGCGATTCTGATTTTCTGTTCCCGCGGCCCGCAAATGCTGAGGATGCCCGCAGGCAATTGAACCTGCCTGCCGATCAGAAACTGGTGCTTTTCTTCGGGCAAATCAAAAAGGTGAAAGGACTCGATGTATTGCTCAAGGCCTGGGCCCTGGTGCGCGATAAAATGAAAGGAGCCAGGCTGCTCGTAGTCGGCCGTCCTTGGAAAGTGGAGCAGGCCTTGTTTGACAACATCATAAAAGAGAAAAACCTGGAACCGGACTGCATCCTGAATTATTCCTACGTTCCCAACGATGTGATACCGGCCTACTTTGCCGCGGCAGATATCGTGGTGCTGCCGTATCGTGAGATTTATTCCAGCGGAGTGATGATCCGGTCACTCGATTACGGTGCAGCCATCATCGCATCCGACCTCGATACGTTTAAGAAGATTATTGTGGACGGAGAAAACGGAGTGTTGTTCAGGAATGAAGATGAAAGTGATTTGGCGGAAAAAATTCTTTCCCTCATTCATGACGAAGCGAAGCTGAAGCAGCTCCGGCTGAATGCAAGGAAGACCGCCGATGAAAAATTTTCATGGGAGCTGATCGGAAAAAAAGTTAACGAGATCTACAAACTTGCATTGAATGGCTCAGGCAGCTAATACCGTACTTATTACCGGCTCAGCCGGTATGGTGGGTTCTCACTTGATTGATCATTACCGGAAATCGCTCCCCAAACAATCCATTATCGGTACGTGGTTCAAACCCACTATTGATGTGAATGACATTTTAAATGAGTGCACTGCCGTTGAACTGGATGTAACCGATTCCGAAAAAGTTTTTGAGCTGATTAACAGGCACCACCCTGCCATCATCTATCATCTCGCCGCGCAGAGTTATCCCACCGTTTCATGGGAGAAACCGGTTGAAACGATTGACACCAACATGAACGGAACCGTGAACGTGTTTGAGTCGGTGAAAAAAATCCGTGCAACGGAAAATGACTACGATCCCATGATCGTGGTGGCCTGTTCCAGCGCGGAGTATGGGGCCTCCCTCACACCGGAAAACACTCCGGTGAAAGAATCGGCGCCGCTGCTGCCATTGCATCCTTATGGCGTAAGCAAGGTGGGTCAGGATCTTCTTTCTTTTCAGTACTGGGAAAATTTCAGGATTCGCTGCATTCGGGTGCGCATCTTCAACACCACCGGTGCGCGCAAAACGAATGACGTAACCAGTGATTTTGTTTCGCGGGCCTTTCAGATTTCACGCGGGGCCGAAAATGTTTTTCGCGTGGGCAACCTCGAAACGAAACGGGCCATTACTGATGTACGTGACCTCGTTAGCGCCATGGTCCTGCTGGCTGAAAAAGGAAAACCCGGGGACGTTTACAATGTGAGCGGCGATCGAGTTTACCAGGTGAAAGAAATTATTCCGCTCATTGAGAAAGCTCTTGCAATCAAACTTAACGTACAGGTTGACCAGAAACTGCTGCGGCCCAGTGATGAGCCCATCATTTTCGGCGACTCCTCAAAACTCAAGAACGATACGGGCTGGCGGCAGCAATATTCACTCGAAGAAACCGTGAAGGACATGATTGAATATCTGAAACTCAAAAGCAAATAGATATGAGTGCCCTCTGGACTATCGTTCTTCTTTTCATCTCAAATATTTTCATGACGTTGGCCTGGTACGGTCATCTGAAGCTGAAACAGTTTGACTGGTTCAACTCCTGGCCGTTGTTTGTAGTGATTGTTTTCAGCTGGGGCATTGCCTTTTTTGAATATTGTTTCCAGGTGCCCGCCAACCGCATTGGCTTTGAAGAGAATGACGGTCCCTTTTCACTCGTGCAACTGAAGGTGATCCAGGAAGTAATCACGCTTCTGGTGTTTACCGTTTTCACTTCCATCTTTTTTAAAGAGCAGGCGCTGCGATGGAATCATTTGGCCGGTTTTGCCTGTATGATAGGCGCCGTCTATTTTGTTTTCATGAAAACCTGAAGCAGCCGAACCGGCGAGTTGAAATATTTGTAACTTCATCTCGAAAGGAACCATAAGCATCATTTTTCAATCTTAAAACCGGGATGCCATGAAAGTAAGAGACATACTTCACAGAAAAGGCACTGAGCTTTTTACCGTAACTCCTGATGCCTCGGTGCTTGATGCACTTAAGCTGATGTCAGAAAAAAATATCGGCGGCGTGCTGATCATGGACGGGCAATTCCTAAAGGGGATCTTCACGGAGCGTGATTATGCCCGTAAGATTGTGCTGAAAGGAAAAAACTCTGCCGACATCAAGATCAGCGAAGTGATGGTGACCGGCCTGATCACGGTTTCTTCTGAAAGCACCACATCAGAATGCATGAAACTCATGACCGACCGAACCATCCGTCACCTACCAGTGGTTGACGAAGGAAAACTGGTCGGGCTCATTTCAATTGGTGATGTAGTGAAAGCCGTAATCGAGGAACAGCAACAGGTAATTCAACACCTCGAGCAATACATTGCAGGCGCCTGATTTATCCCGGTTCGAACTTTGGCAGATGACGGATTAGTGCTTACCGTGTAAGCGGTCTTCTCCGCGTAATCCAACAAAATCACTCAATCACCAGTTTCTGCTGCCTGGTGGATTCGTTGTTTCGAAGTTGCAGACAGTAAATGCCTTTTGCAAATCCGGTGAGATCGAGTTTCATCACAACTCCGCTCACCAATCCATCCCGTGATTCTGAAAACAGTTCGCGGCCGGCAACGTCAAGCACTGAGAGAGTCACCTTTCCTTCCATCTGCGCCAAATTGGTAAGTGTGAGCAATCCGTTTGAAGGATTCGGGAAAATTTCGAAGGCAGCATCGTCAGTCGTCACGGTATTTCCAGTAGCCACCTGAATAGTGGCAGGTGAACGATCGCTAATGCACTCAACAGAGGGAGTATGCACTTCCCAATCGTAGAAATAATAGTAGTAATCGCTGCCTGCCTGCGAGTTGTTTATGGAAAGCAAGTCGCCGGTCACGTATGGGTAATCCACGCCGCTGGAACTGCGGCTCAACCGCGGTGAATTATAACCAAGCAGCAAAATGTTTTGCGCCGTATCCGTTCCGAGTTGATACCCGTTGCCGGGCTCGAGTGCAAAGTTGAGCGTAACACGGCTGCTGTCTGTTGGAATATCAGCCGATACACTGTTGATCAGCGTTCCGTTGTGATCACGCAGAGTGATGATACGCATGCCGGGTTCATCGGTATAAACCTTCACGGAAGAGAGCGTGCAGTTTTTATACACATCAAAGATGAGGTAGTTATTGGTGGTGTTGCCGCTGTAATTGGATGATCCCGTGTGCTTAAACTGACCACCCTGCAGCGTATCGCCTGCAAAGAGTTTGCGGTCTTCAGCATAGTACACTTCACCGCCGTAGGCAAAAGTGGTGTAGGTATCTCCGAATCCGATGGGTGATCCGCCTGCCGGCACATCATACCAGTAGATGTCAGTTCCTTCGGCAGTCAGCGTAACTTCCTGCGGAGCGCCAATGGTTACATCAGTGGTTACCGGCGCCGGAGATGCCAGCATGTTTACAGTAACCGGTACGGAAGGCCAGTCCTGGCACATTCCGGGAACTGCAACAAAATAATCTCCTGATTCTGTAGCTTCAATACTCTGTGTAGTCTCGCCGGTTGACCAGGTGTATGAATCAGCAGCACTGCTGGTAAGCGTAACTGACCCGCCCTGGCAAAAGGTGAGATCACCGCTAACAGTCACTGTAGGAATGGAAGGCGGATTTACCACAACCGAAATAGGAACCGAAGTAACCGAGCAGGCATCGTTTGATGAAACGGCCTTGCAATAGTAGTTTCCGCAATCGGCTACTGATATGCTTTGCCCTGTTGAACTATCCGACCACAGATAGGAGTAGCCCAATGGCAGCGAAGCCGCGGTGAGCGTTACGGAACTGCCCGGGCAGAAGACCGTGGATCCTGAAGCGCTGATGGAGAAATCCGGGGATACACAACTGTTTTCAACCACCGTCACAAATTGGTCAGGTTTCGGATTTAATATGGTTTTGGTAGTGCCGGATGGCCAATACACTACTGCGGAATCAATCGTGGTGGCTGTACCTAATCCGAAATGAAGACTGGTGGAGTTGCATGTGCCGTAGCTTTCACCCGCATGCACTTCACGTACCTGTTTTCCCCATGAGCCATAGAGCGTCACGCGCGCACCGTAAGAGGCGGGCGTTGCCGTTGATCCCACGAGATTGAATGTGATGAAATGATTTCCGTTGTTCGAGTTGTTGAGCCAGAACACATCATCAACGGACGTAGGAGTCGTATAGATTTGTGCATAGCTCGCATAGATATCCACGCGGCCGTCGTGATTCAGATCACCGATCGCGAACGATTCCATTTTGCCGGACCCGAAAACATCAGTGATTTCTGTGAAGGTGTGGTTGCCATTGTTGTGAAAAAGCTGGTAGGTGGTGCCGGTGACGAGTATGTCAATAAAACCATCGTTGTCAAAGTCCTCCATTACAGATTCAATGGGGTATATGGAAATATTAAAACCGGAACCTGAGGCAATGTTGGTCATGTGACCGGTGCCGTCGTTCTCCAGCAACTTTACAGGAATGTCATAATCAACCTGAATGGCATCGAGGTCGCCGTCATTGTCAATATCACCGAAGTTGCACGTCCAGGTTTGCCCGCTGTCAGCCAATGTGTATTGTGAAGCGGCTGAAGTATAAGTGCCGTCGCCGTTGTTGACAAAGAGAACGTCTATTCTGCGGCCATCGGCAGGGTTGTTTACAAACTGGCGGCACTTGGCGATGTAGAAGTCCACGTCGCCGTCATTGTCAAAATCCGTCCACACACTTCCGTAGTTTCCGCTGTCATCGGTATTGGTGACATCAAAATCAATAATGCTGCTTGCGGAAAGAGTTCCGTCGCCATTGTTTGTCCAGATGTGGCTCTCGGCATCATCATCGCAGGCGAATAAATCTTCCCACCCGTCATTGTTTACATCCATCACATTGATGTTTTGCACGAAGAAGCCGGAGTTGGGCATGCTGGTCACCGATCCGGAAAGTCCCGTGTCATCAATCATCATGATCCTCACGGCGGGTCCGCCACCGCCGGCAACCACATCTTTGAATCCGTTATGGTCAAAGTCACCCACGCACATTCCCCAGGCCCAGCCGCTGTTATTTCCAAAATCGCCGATCAGGTTGTGAGAAAATTTCTTTCCTGAAATCTGATAATCGATGTACAGAATATGACCCTCTTCCAGTCGCACCAGATCATCCAGGCCGTCGCCGTTAATGTCAGTGACGGCTACGGAGCAACCGCTGTGTGTAACACCCTGCAGCTGATCATCGGCGTTGATGAAACTGAACTGTGCCGCCGCCGGCACGGAAACAGTAATAAGCAGAATGAGCAATGCAATAACTGGTTTGTAATGTTGCTTCATTGTATCATGATTATGGTGGTGAAAGAGAGTGATAGTTCTTGCTAAAGTATTCACAAATTCAGGATTCCCGGTTTAGCGCTTTATCGCATTAAAAATCTTATAGACAAATCGGCCCTGATCGGTTGTTAATTCAATCAGATAAATGCCTCCGTTTGCCGGTAAGGAAATCGGGATGGAGCGACTTTGGCTGTTGATAGCAATGGCGGCTCCTTTTTTACCATCAGTTCCGTAGATGGTGGCTGCATGAATCAGGATCGCGCCGCTATTTTCAATCATTGCCAAACCGGAACCCGGGACACTGATAACGGACAGGGCTGCAGGCGTCACACTGCCGGCGGCTAGTGTCGGGAGGTTGATGTTGAGCAACGAATCGTGTGCTGCGACAATGGGAGAACCGTCAGCGGCGAGATACATTTGCCGGAAAGCATCAATCTCGTTGCTTGAGTAATTGAACATGTCTTCCACCCAGCGCGGCGGCACCGATTGATACAGCACTTTTGCATAAAGGTTCAGCGGTCCGCTGATGCCGTCGAGAGCGATGTGGTAATGAACAATGTCGCGCCCGCTTCCTTCGGTATTGTTTGTCTTGTTGAAATCAGGATCGTCAAGGGCGCTCCCCGCGATTTGTACCGTATCGTAAACCGGTGAATTGGTTACGAATCCTTCGGGCGGAATGCGGTTATCCTTCAGCAGTTGGTCGGCGCGTTCAAGTACGGTGGTGACATCGCCGTTCACATCACCCATAATCATTTCATAGATCTGCACCTGGTGCGGATCGCTGATCACATTGTAGTGCGTTTCATAGGCGGCATCAATATTTTTCACTTCATTGTTGCTGTCAAAGACGCCGGATTGAAAAACTGTGTCACCGGCAGTTGTGGTCACGATCAGTTGCACCACAGCACGGCGGCTCGGGTAACCGGAGGGAAACTTATGCCCGGCGTTGTTCGTGATGCGAAAGCTGAGGAAGGCCGTATCGGTACTGATGCTGTCCAGATTCAATTGAACATCGAGCGATTGCTGAGTCAGCATCCGGTAAGTAGCTGCGAGAGTGGAATCAAAATTTACATCAGGTGCGGTAATACCGAGTGAATCTTTGTTCTGTTTTATCAGGTTTACCATGAAATAATTTCCGCCGGCGAATTGATGCTGGTTGAATGGTGATCGCGGATCCAGGGCCAGAATGTTATTGGCGATGATCACGCCATCTTCGATCTGCGGCATGTGACAGGTTTGGCACACTTTGCCGTCGTCCTGGCTGAAGACCGAATTCAGCCATTCATGAAAAGTGGCCTGCTCCACAAACGTATTGCCTGTGAAGTTGCCATTGAGGTCAACGCTTTTGGTGATGAGCGTATGGCAACCGGAACAAACCTGAGACGTGAACATGTGATCACTGAATTCGGGTGTCAACCCTTCGTAGAGTTGCATGGGCCCGACAAACGGATCACCGAACGGTCCGTATTCCACCTTCGAGGTATCATAGTGCAGATCTCCGGAGAAAGTTGTTCCCAGGTTTTGAGGACTGATCATGTGACAGCTTCCGCAGCTGACCCCATTGAGCCCGAGCGTATCAGCATACAAATCGGTAAGCGTGTAGTAAGTTTCACCATGGAACACGGCTGTGAAATGCCCCATGGGCGCATGGCAGGATGTGCACTTGGTCTGCAGTTCTTCAGCATGACCGGGATTGATCAAAATTTCGTGACTCACTTTAGCCCGCCATAATGGATCTTTGGCTGAGTTGGCCATCATCGAAGTTTCCCAATCATCGTACAGGTTAATATCAACGCCGTTAGCATCCACATTGGCCAGGTGCGTGGTATCGTAACCATGGCATCCTTTGCAATGTCCGGAAGTGAGGAAATACTGTCCCGGTTCAATCGGCCCAAGAGGTTTGCCTTCATTCAACCGGGCAAACTGCTCCCGTTCCTTCAGGGTATGAAAGGTCTTCACTTCGTCTTTTCGCAGCGAGGAGAAAGAGATGGCAACAGCAGAAAAAACGGTAAGCAGGGCGAGCAATAATTTGCTCTGTTGCATAGGATATTAGTGTTGCGGCCAAGATAAGTAAAACACCATGCAATCATCATGACCGCTTCGTTACTTTTGACCGCATTATTATTTCATGCCATTCATATTTGTAACCGGAAACAGCCGCAGCGGCACCAAGATGATGGGCCGCATACTCCATAACCATCAGTTGGTTCATTCGTTTCCTGAGATGCATTTTTTCGAACAACTGTGGTCGAGCCGCGATAAGGGAAAAATTTTATCGGATGATGAAGCATTGAAGCTCGCTTCGCTGCTGCTGAATATTTCGCGTGAAGGATATTTTGCAAAGCGGCATCCGGAAGACTTTGCATCTGATGCGCGGCCCATCATTGAGGCTGTTTCTGCAGATGCACGTACCGGTACTGAAGTTTTTTCACGCGTATTACTGGCTGAGTCGAAGAAAAACGGCAAGGAAATTCCCTGCGACCAAACACCACAAAATGTCTTTTACATCCGCGAGATACTCGAGGTGTTTCCCGATGCCTGCTTCCTCAACATGGTACGTGATCCGCGCGATGTGCTGCTGTCACAGAAAAGAAAGTGGAAGCGCCGGTTTCTCGGCGGCGCCCACGCCACCTGGTTCGAAACCATCCGCGCCTGGACGAATTATCATCCCATCACCATCAGCAAGCTTTGGAATTCGGCCATTCATGCCAGAGAGGCCGTGAAGGATAAGCGAGTGATGAGTGTGAAATTTGAAGAGTTGCTGAAAGAACCTGATCGGATTATTGAAGGAATTTGCTACTTCCTACGCATTCCTTTCAGTGCAGAAATGAAACAGGTTCCCCAAGTGGGATCATCCAGTGGTCTTGATAAGGCGGACACAAAAGGAATTAATGCCGACCGCGCGCAAAGCTGGGGCAAAGGCGGATTGAATAAGACGGAGATCTGGTTTTGCCAGCGCACCTGCCGTTCATACATGCAACGACTCGGATACGAAGAGTTGAAGGTTACTCCCAACCCGCTTTCGGTGGTTTTCTATTACCTCATATTTCCTTTCAAACTGGGCTTGGCCTTTCTGCTGAATCTTCATCGCATGAAAAACATTGGCGAGACCATATTGAAACGCCTTGGACGGTAAAGACCGATAATTTTCTTTTCCTGAAATTTGCCGCCTTAATACGAACTCAAATGAAAGTAGCCGTAGTTGGTGCAACGGGCCTGGTGGGTTCCACCATGCTGAGGGTTTTGGAAGAAAGAAATTTTCCGGTCACTGAATTAATACCTGTTGCTTCTGAAAAATCAGAAGGAAAGGAAGTACAGTTCAAGGGAAAAAAATTCAAGGTGACCACGCTGCCGAAAGCAGTTGCCATGGAACCCGATATTGCATTGTTTTCTGCCGGTGCAAGTGTTTCACGTGAGTGGGCGCCAAAGTTTGCTGCTGTTGGAACGGTGGTAATTGATAATTCTTCCTGCTGGCGAATGGAGCCGGGCATCCCGCTCGTGGTTCCGGAAATCAACGGCGATGTGCTTACAGTTGATGACAAGATCATAGCCAACCCCAATTGCTCCACCATTCAAATGGTGATGGTGCTCGATCCGCTGCATCGCAAATATGGATTGAAGCGCGTGGTGGTTTCCACTTATCAAAGTGTGAGTGGCACGGGCATGAAGGCCGTGAAGCAGATGATGAATGAGCGAAGCGGCGTGGAAGGTGAGATGGCCTATCCGTATCAGATAGATTTGAATTGCCTGCCGCACATTGATGTGTTTCTTGACAATGATTACACCAAAGAAGAGATCAAGATGGTGAATGAAACGAGAAAGATTCTGCGCGCGCCGGAGATCATGGTTTCACCTACCTGCGTGCGCGTGCCTGTGCGCGGCGGACATTCCGAAAGTGTCAATGCTGAGTTTGAAAAGGAATTTGATGTGAAGGAATTAACGGATATTCTCCGCACCACGCCGGGCGTCGTGTTGGTGGACGATCCCGCCGGCAAGAAATATCCCATGCCGATTGAGGCGGAAGGAAAGGATGAAGTATTTGTGGGAAGAATCCGGCGTGATATTTCTCAACCCAGAACACTCAACTGCTGGATCGTTTCCGACAATCTGAGAAAAGGTGCCGCCACCAATGCCGTGCAGATTGCTGAATATCTGATGCAACATTCACTGCTGAAAGAATCAGCTCAGAAGGAAATGATCGCACGCTAATGACGATACCTGCATTTTTCATTGAGAGGGAGGCATCCTTCAGCAGGGGTACCTTTTTTTCTCGCAGATTACGCCAATCAGTTCTTTTCATCTGCCATATCTGCGCCATCTTCGAGAAAACTATAAAAAGATGACTGAATAACGTCATACAGAAGTTTGGGACAGTTCATCCTGAATTTACACTCCCATCTGACATCTGCATTTCTTTATTGCTTCCCCATCATCTCATCCATATCTTTCGGTTGGATATGAACAACCCCTTCAAAACTCCCGTGAAGGTTTCACTTCTTGCCTCTACTGTCAGGAGAGCGCAGGAATTTGCAGCGGCCGTAGTCAGCACCGTTGATTACCGGGACAGCAATCAATCTGTGAAAGCCAAAATTCAGGATGATCATTTCATTAGCAAACTGGGTGAAGAAGCCGTGAAGGTGGTTTTCAAAGCCAGAGGCGCCCAAGTGGAAGGACCGGATTACACCATTTACGATGGCAAAAAGAAAAGCTGGAATGCCGACCTGGTGATCAACGGAATTGAAGTAGCTGTGAAGACACAGAAAAAATCAGCGGCCAATAAATACGGACTATCGTGGACGTTTCAGCATTCTGAAATCCGTAAAGATCCGATCCTCAAAAATCCCGAGGCCTGGGTGTGTTTTGTGGAGGTCGATGATTCAGATACGAAGTACAAATGCATCATTTTTCCTCCGGTAAAAATCAAGAAGCTACATTTCACGGAGCCCAAGCTCAAACATTTGAAAGGGAAGAAGAAGGTGGTTTACGCTTCGGACTTGTTAAGCACCAAATCTTGAACCTTATTGCGATCCCGAACTGAGTTCAGAATGACTCACAGAGGCGTAATGTCATGCTGAACTTGTTTCAGCATCCGCCTGAACAAAATGATGGTACATCTGGGATGCCGTATGGGCGTTCAGTCCACCAGCGCAATATCAAACTGCACGAGATCCACAAAGTCGTTCACCCGCTCTTCAATATCATCCTCGGTGAGTTCAGTGAGCCGCTCGGTTCCGAATTTCTCCACACAGAATGAGGCCATCGCCGAGCCGTAAATCACGGCGCGCTTCATATTGTCGTACGAAATGTCATTGGTCTTGGCGAGGTAACCGATGAATCCGCCGGCAAAGGAATCGCCGGCGCCGGTGGGATCAAACACTTCTTCGAGCGGGAGTGCCGGGGCGAAGAACACATTGCTTTCGTGGAAGAGCAGCGCACCATGTTCTCCTTTCTTGATGATAAGATAGGAGGGACCCATCTGCAGAATTTTCTTCGCAGCTTTCACCAGTGAGTATTCATGTGTGAGTTCGCGCGCTTCGGCATCATTGATCACAAGCACATCCACCATGGTAAACACTTCAGCCAGTTCTTTCGGTGTATGCTTCATCCAGAAATTCATCGTGTCCATCACGATCAGCTTCGGGCGCTTCTTCATTCGCTTGATCACTGATATTTGTATGGCAGGCGTGAGATTGCCCAGCATCAGGAAGTCGCCGGACTTATAGCCATCCGGTAAAACGGGATCAAAGGTGGCCAGCACATTCAGATCGGTGACAAGCGTATCACGCGTATTCATGTCGAGGTGATATTTCCCTTGCCAGAAAAATGATTTTTCATTTTCCCTGATCTGCACGCCCTCGGTATTCACCCCCCGGTCATTCAGCATCTTCAAATGTGATTTAGGAAAATCCCCGCCCACCACTGAAACGAGGTTAATGTTTTGGGTGAAGTATGAGGCCACGAGAGAAATGTAAGCGCCCGTGCCGCCGATGATGCGCTCGGCTTTTCCAAACGGCGTTTCAATGGAATCAAAGGCCACGGTTCCTACAACTACAATGGATGATGTCTCACTTTCCGATGACTGGAATGAACGCTGGATGGTTTCTAATAACGACATATATAAGCTGGTGGTTGGTTCCGGTTTGAAGAGGCAAAGTTGCGTGATCAGGTTGCTTCATGTTCAACTCCCTCTAAAAAATATTCACAGCCGATGTAGTTTACCATAAAGAGAGGGTAGATGTTTCTTTTCTTTGGCAAAAATTCCTGATTTGAGCATTCTCATAGCAGACTCGGGCAGTTCCAAGGCGGATTGGGTTTATATTTCCGGTTCCGGAGAAACGCGTTTCCGTACCGCCGGGTTTAACCCGTACTTTTTTACTGCCACGCGGTTAACCAAAGCCATGATCCGGGAAGTGATTCCTCCGCTGCAGGGGAGTAAACCTGATGCCATTTTCTTCTATGGCGCCGGCTGCGCCGCACAGGAGAGAAAAGAATTGGTGAGGGATGGAATACAAAGTGTTTTTCAAAATGCGCGCATTGAAATCAACGACGATTTACTTGGCGCTGCCCGTGGATTGTTGCAACAGCAGGCCGGATTCACAGCCATTCTTGGTACCGGCATGAACAATGGCTGGTATGACGGAACCCGCATAGTGAAACAGGTGGATTCACTCGGCTTCATTCTGGGTGATGAGGGCAGTGGCACGGCTATCGGAAAAAGAGTGATCGCCGCGGTGTTGAGGGAGGAGATGCCTGAAGAGCTGCGCCATAAATTTTACGACACATATAAATTGCACCGCGATGACATCATCCGGCTGGTGTATGGCGGCAATGAAGTAAACCGGTTCATCGCCGGGTTTACACGGTTCGCGGGTGATCATATCCGGGATCCGTTCGTGAAGAACCTGTTGGCAGAAGCGTTCCGCGATTTCTGTCTGAAAATTGTTTCAAAGTACCGTGAGCACAGCGAGGCCACATTCAATTGCGTGGGTTCGGTCGGTTTTTATTTTTCTGAAATTCTCAGCGAAGTGATTGCTGAATTCGGAATGAAACCGGGCAAGATCGTTCAATCGCCGATGGATGGATTGGTGGCCTTTCACACAAAATAAAAAGCCAATCCGTTGATGGGTTGGCTGCGCTCCCCGGGCTGGACTTGAACCAGCGNNATTAACAGTCAGATGCTCTAACCAACTGAGCTACCGAGGAATTTTGAAGGACGGCAAAAATAATCCATCACATCGTAAAACAAAATTCCCTTTATGGTAGTTAAGACTCAAAAAGCTTTGCTGTAATTTTCAATTCGCATTTGGAGATTCCTGAATCATGAACCTTCGTTTCACACAATACATTGCTCCTCCTGACGGCGGCGATCCGTTTCAGCGGCTGCTCAATCTTTTTCTGCAGCTCATTCAATACACCGGCGGTGATGTGAATGAAGCGCTCCAATGGATGAATCAGCTCGATAAGGAATACGGTCTCACCAAGGATGAATATGGCATGGGCGATTTCATTGAAGACCTGAAGCAGAAAGGGTATCTCGAAGAAAATCCTGCCAACGGCAATTTCAGCGTTACGGACAAAACCGGACAGGTGATCCGCAGAAGATCATTGGAAGAAATTTTCGGCAAGCTGAAAAAATCAAAGCCGGGAAATCACAAAACGGTGCTCACCGGTGCAGGCGATGAACTTACAACAGAGTCTCGTCCCTACGCCTTCGGCGATGCCATGGATCACATCAATGTCACTACCTCGCTGCGCAATGCGCAGATCAATCACGGCGTGGATGAATTCCGCCTGACGGAAGATGACCTGGAAATCCAGGAGCGTGAGTTGAAGACGCATACCTCCACCGTGCTGATGATTGATATTTCACACAGCATGATTCTTTATGGCGAGGATCGTATTTCGCCGGCGAAAAAAGTGGCAATGGCGCTTTCAGAGTTGATCACCACCAAGTTTCCGAAAGACACGCTCGACATTGTGGTGTTCGGCGATGATGCCTGGCGCATTGAGATGAAAGACATTCCCTATCTGCAGGTAGGTCCTTATCACACCAACACCTATTCCGGATTGGAACTTGCCATGGAAATTCTACGTCGGAGAAAATCCAGCAACAAGCAAATCTTTATGATCACGGATGGCAAGCCCACCTGTCTTAAAGAAGGGAAACGTTATTACAAAAACAGTTTCGGCCTCGACCGCAAGATTGTGAACAAGACCCTGACCAAAGCCGCGCAGTGTCGCCGGCTCAACATCCCCATCACCACATTCATGATTGCAGACGACCCCTACCTGCAGCAGTTCGTGCGGCAATTCACGAAGATCAATAACGGAAAAGCATTTTACAGTTCGCCGGATAATGTGGGCACATTTTTGTTTGAAGATTTTGTGAAGAACCGCCGGAAGCATGTGCAGTAGCTGAATCTTTCCGTGGTAGCTACACGTTAGTCTGATCACTGTATAGTCAAAAAGGCGAATTCGTAATTTTGTTATTCTTTTACTGATGTATTTTTCAAATGATGGATACGGATATCGTCAAGGATGAAAATGAATTGAAGGAAAGCGCTGCTCCGGCTGAATCACCTGAAAATTCGGCTGAGGTCAAATCGGAAGGAATCCTTTCTGTAGATCATAACGGAACAGAAGAGCTGAAGGAGGACGTGAAGGAACCGGTGAATGAACCGGAACAACTCACCAAGGAACCGGCTGCAGAAACTGAGGCGGAAGAATCTCCCGTGGCTGATTCCGCCCTGCCGGTGACAACACCCAAGGACGATAACATTTCCTTTCTCAATACCCAGGTTGAAAAACTGATCGGACTGAAGGATGAAAAGAACTTCACCGATTTCTGGTTTTATGTGCGTGAGCTGAATAAGATGGTGTTCACGCTGAAGGGAATTGCAAGAGAAGAACGCCTGAAATTCAAAGAGCGCATCGGAGAGCTTTGTGATGAAACGAAGAAGCTACAGGATGAGTGGAAGGAAAAGATTTCAAAAACGTCATCACTCAAGTTGGAGCGGATCAGCCGGATGGTGGAGGAAGCCCTGAGTTTCGGCACCAGCCATGAAGAAATTGAAAAGTCATTTCATAAGATTGAAGCAGCCAATAAATTTTTCAGGGAAGGGAAAGTGGCGAATGATGCAGGGGAAGAGACAGCCGAAATGAGCCGCGAAGATCGTGAGAAGGCCAAGGAACTCATCAAGGCGGGCAAGGACAAGGTGCTCGACCGCAAGCGCGAAATCAGGGAAGCGAACTTCAAGGTGGTCACACAAAAACTGAATGCCATTTCCGATTCACTCATCGGCGCCGGTAAACCGCAGAAAATTTTTGACGCGATTAAGAAGCTGCGTCTTGAAATGAAGGACATGACGCTCGACCGCCCGCAATTGCGTGAGATTGATAACGTGATTGAAACCATGTGGAAGAAGGCACGCGAAAAATCGAGCTTCAGCCGCGTGCACGACACCCAGATGCGCATCCGCGGACTGGAAGATTCGCTCCGCCGCAAGGAGCACTTCATTCATACGCTGGAAAAGGAGATCAAAGACCTAGGCGCCAAGTGGAACAATGTGAAGAATGACTTCTTCAAGAACCGGGTGAATGAGTGGGCGGAGGAGAAGAAACAAAAAATAGAATCCACCAGAAAAGAGATCGAAGGGGTGAAGGAGAAAATCACTTTCCTGCAGGAGCAACTCAAGCGTAACTGAACGTTCCTGAACTTTTTCCCTGTTAAAACATTTTACATACGCGAGCCGTAACCGGCTCCTGCACTAATTTGCCCACATGAATCTCACTTCAATAAAAACCCTCGGAGAGCTGAAACGAATCGGTTATCAATCCAAACCGGTCAAAGATGAGTTGCGCGATAACCTTATTCAGATGCTGAGGGAGAAGACGAATGTGTTCGAAGGCATCCGCGGCTATGATGATTCGGTGATTCCGCATTTGCAGTCGGCTATCCTCTCACGCCATAACATCATCTTTCTCGGTTTGCGCGGTCAGGCGAAAACACGGCTGGCGCGGCTCATGGTTCACCTGCTCGATGAATACATTCCGGTGGTGGCCGGTTCTGAGATGAATGATGACCCTTTCAAACCCATCTCCCGGTTCTCGAAAGATTTGATTGCGGAGAAAGGAGATGATACCCCTATCGCCTGGCTGCACCGCAATGAGCGTTATGCGGAGAAACTGGCCACGCCCGATGTTTCCGTCGCTGACCTCATCGGTGATGTAGATCCCATCAAAGCCGCTTCGCTCAAACTGCCGTATTCCGATGAGCGGGTGATACACTACGGCATCATCCCGCGCTCACACCGCTGCATATTTGTGATTAATGAATTACCCGACCTGCAGGCACGCATCCAGGTTTCCCTGTTCAACATTCTTCAGGAAGGCGACATACAGATTCGCGGATTTAAAATGCGCCTGCCTCTCGACATTGCTTTCGTGTTCACTGCCAACCCCGAAGACTACACCAACCGCGGATCCATTGTAACACCGCTGAAGGATCGCATTGACAGCCAGATCCTCACCCATTATCCCAAGAGCATTCACGTTGCAAGAGAAATCACTGAACAGGAAAGCGAGATTGCGCCGGTGCAGAAGGACAATATCATCATCCCGTCGTTGTTGCGGGATATGATCGAGCAGGTTTCATTCGAAGCGCGCGAAAGTGATTACGTGGATAAGAAGAGCGGTGTATCGGCGCGCCTCACTATTTCAGCGTTGGAAAACCTGTACAGCACCGTCGAGCGGAGGATGCTGCTGAACCATGAGCCGAAAGGCAGGGCACGCGTGAATGATGTGTACGGAATTCTTCCTTCCATCACCGGCAAAGTGGAACTGGTGTATGAAGGCGAAGTGGAAGGAATTTCCGGCGTGGCTACTCTTTTAGTGAGCAAGGCCATCCGTAAAATGTTCTCGGAGTTGTTTCCCAATCCGGAGAAGGTAAAAAAATCAAAAACGAAAAACCCCTACACCGAAATTGTGAACTGGTTTAATGAAGGCAACACGGTTGACATTCTTCAGAACTGCTCACAAAGCGAATATGAAAAGCAACTTGAAAGTGTTTCCGGGTTGAAGGATCTGGTGAAATCCTATTTCCCCAAAGCCGCCCGTCCCGATCAATTGCTCATGATGGAATTCACATTGCACGGTTTATCGGAATTTTCGCAGCTCAGCAAGCACCGCCTCGAAACCGGTATTCAGTTCAAAGACTTGTTGGGCAGCATGATGAACCTTGGGAATGTGGAGGAGGAGGAGGAAAGCGATGAATCGCAGTTCAATTAAACTGCGCGCACTGAAATTTAGCAGAGCCACCTCCGAGACTCGAACTCGGGACCTACTGATTACGAATCAATCGCTCTGGCCAGCTGAGCTAAGGTGGCATAATCGGCCCGGCGAATTTCTTATGTTTTTACTGTAATTGCAAGTGCGGAGATTCATTGGCCGCTAACTATCTTCATCGCAATCAATGCGGGGACAATGGCTGAGCCGAAAAAGAAAAAAGATTTACGGTCACCTAACGAGCTGAAAAAAATTGCTCAAGAGGAAAAGAAGCGCGCTAAACTCCTGCGCATTTTGGGCGGCATCATTGCCCTGGTTGCCGTAGTTCAGTATGCTCAAACCATCTCCTACGGATTTGTGCTGGATGACTATTCTGCCATCATAGAAAATACGGTAACGGTAAATGGTATTGATGCTATCCCCACCATTTTCAAAACCTCCTACCGTTTCGGCTATCCCATTCAGGGTGATGAATTATATCGCCCGCTTACGAAAAGTGTGTTTGCTATCCTGTGGCAACTGGCGCCTAATAATCCGTTGCCCGGTCACCTGCTGAATATTTTTCTCTATGCCCTCACCGGTTTCCTTCTCTTCATCACTTTTTCAAAATGGCTGAAGAATTCCTACGTGCCTTTTGTTGCTTCGGTTTTGTTTGTGGTTCACCCCATTCACACAGATGTGGTGCCGAACATCAAGAGCATGGATGAAATCATGAGCTTCCTCTTTTTTATTCTCTCACTCAATTGGCTTCATCATTATCTGCAAACCAATAATGCGAAGTGGATGCTGTTTTCAGCACTGGGTTACTTGGCCGCGCTACTTTCAAAGGAATCAGCCATAACCTTTCTCGCCGTTTATCCATTGTTGATTTACTTTTTCAGCGAAAGATCCATCGCAAGGAGTTTTTCATCCTCCGCCTTTATGCTGGCGCCAGCCGTTATTTTTCTGCTCATCCGGTATAGCGTGGTGGGAGAAACGGGACCACCGAGCATGGCAGACAATGCTCTTCTGGCAACCAAAGATGTACTCGTGCAAAAGTCATCAGCTATTTACATTCTCGGATTGTACCTGCTCAAGCTTTTTTATCCGCATCCCCTTACGTTTGATTATTCCTATAACCAAATTCCGCTCGTAAACGCGACCGACTGGAAGTTCCTGCTTTCGCTCGCTGCCTATGTGGCCATATTTATTTATGCGGTGATGAAATGGAAGAGCAAGGACCTGGTTGCGTTCGGAATTTTTTTCTTTCTCATTACGATTTCCATTTCAAGCAATGTGATCATGATCATTGGCACGCACATGGCTGAGCGGTTGCTTTATGCGCCTTCCTTCGGGTTCTGTTTTGCTGTGGCAGCCGTGGCAGATAAATTTCTGCAGCCCAAACAATTCACTGCGACGGAGCTTCCGCGTTATTTTTCCGAACGCCGCATTTTGATGGCCGCGGTGGCGGTGATTGTGGTGGTTTTCACGCTGGTCACCTTCAATCAAAACCCGGTGTGGCGCAGCAACATCTCGCTCTACAAAAGCGGAGTGGAGCGCTCGCCGAACAGCCATCGCACACATTATTACTATGGTCTGTCGCTGGTAAAACCGGAATACTATTCAACGTTGCCCGAAGGCGAGCAAAAGCAGATTATAAACCGCGGACTTTCTGAACTGCGCAAAGCCGTGGAGATTTATCCTGATTATGCCGATGCATACCTTCACATGGGTAATTACTATTCTGCAGTCAAGCAAAACGACAGTGCGGTTTATTTCTACCGCGAAGCGATTCGGGTAACGCCTTATCTCGCCACGGCGCACAACAACCTGGGCACAGTGTATTTCGATTTGCAACGGTGGGATTCCGCGATTGCTGAATTCACAAAGGCCATACGTCTCGATCCCAATTACCAGAATGCTTATCGCAACCTGGGCAGCGCTTATGGTACCATCGGGCAATTCAATCAGGCCATTCCATACTTTCAAAAGGCCGTACAACTGGCGCCCTCAGATGCCGAAGCTTGCTATTTTCTGGGCATCACCTACCGCAGCGCGGGTGATGAACAAAACGCGCAGATTTATCTGAACAAAGCGGCCGCTCTGGATCCTAAATTCAGGAAATAGAAAAAGGCCGTCTCAAATGCTTTGTTCAAAAACGTCATTCCGCATTTCAAATGGAATCCCCTGCTAAAGAAGGGATGCTGAATCTAATTCAGCATGACGAATTGATCATTGAAACGGCCTCTTAGGGTCGGGGTGAATGGACTCGAACCATCGGCCTCCACGTCCCGAACGTGGCGCGCTAGCCAACTGCGCTACACCCCGAATTATTTTTAATGAGGGACGGCAAATTTAGTTGAAAATGACTCAGAGTTTTACAAAGTTTCCCAAGCTAATTTTGCTGTGGTATGGAAAACAAAGCACTTCAGGATTTACGGCAGGAATATCAAAACGAAGAACTGAATGAAACTTCAGTGCATGCTGATCCCATCCGGCAGTTTGAGAATTGGTTTCAGGAAGCACTGGATGCCGGAGTGCCCGAGCCCAACGCTATGACACTGGCCACGGCCAATGTTGACTTCAAGCCATGTGCCCGCATTGTATTATTGAAAGGAATTGAAGATGGTTCTTTTGTTTTCTTCACGAACTACAACAGCCGTAAGGGAAAAGAACTGTTATGGAATCCGTATGCCACACTGTTGTTTTTCTGGAGCGAACTGAGCCGGCAGGTGAGGATTGAAGGACGTGTGGTAAAAATTGCAGAAGAGGCCTCTGAGGAATATTTTCACAAGCGGCCCTTTGGCAGCCAGGTAGGCGCAGTGGTGTCACCGCAAAGTGAAGTGATTGTTAGCCGCAGTGTGCTGGATGAAAAAATGACGGCGCTTGAAAAAGAATACTTGGGTAAAACGGTTCCCCGCCCAAGCCATTGGGGTGGATATAAAGTGATACCAAATGCCATTGAATTCTGGCAGGGCCGTCAGAACCGGTTGCATGACCGGCTGCTGTTTACGCTGGAAGAAAATAACCTTTGGAAACTGGAGCGACTTGCGCCCTGAGCCGGTACTAATCTTCTTTCTTCTTTTTTGAAGTCTTCTTCTTCGGGCTTTCTGCTTTAGCCGCCGGAGCCGCCGATGCGGCCTTCGTGGCGGATTTGTGTTTGCGTGATGCTCCGAATGTGCCGCGGAAGAGTTTGCCTCTGCGTGAACGTCTGTCGCCTTTTCCCATGTTGAATTATTTCTGTTTTAAAAAGAGTTGCAAAAGAAATGTTTTTAATGAAAAGAAAAAAGCAAGATCACTGCGACCTTGCTTTCTCCGGTTGGTATGGGGTTTTCTTATTTCAATTTTGCGAGAAATTCTTTTCCTGCTTTAAACTTCACCACCTTGCGCGCCGGTATGGTCAGTGATTTCAGCGTCTTCGGATTATGTCCCTTGCGTGCTTTGCGCGTCATGGGGAGAAAGGTGCCGAATCCTACCAACACTACCTTGTCGCCTTTCTTGAGTGTGGTCATCGTAGTGTTGATGAATGAATCGAGAACAGCATTGGCGGCAGTCTTCGAAACTTTTGCTTCGCGCGAAATCTTGGCTACGAGTTGACCTTTGTTCATAGGGAGGTGTATTAGGTGGTGCTTTTTTTGATTGTGTCAAAAATAGCCGTTTGGGTGAAGAAAGCAAATGAGTACGTGAGGAAATTTTTGTTTGTGTATGGTATAGGAAACTCCCGCGGTGCGGTTTTCAGAAGTAACTTAATCGGGTAAAGTCGTAAAAGAGTAACCCTTTAATTTAGCGTGATGAAGAAAATCCTGTTACTGGTTTTTACGGCATTGATCCTTTCTTCATGCCATCGCGCCACGTGCCCCGCTTACTCGAGCGGATCTATGACGGGCACTGAAGGAAGCCGTGAAAAGAAGCAGGAGCTTTTCTCGCCCAAAATGCAGAAGAAAAAGCACTGAGTCATTACGATATTCGGCTGTACCGTTTTTCGCCGCCCGTACTTTCAAGAAATTTTTGAAGATAAAAATGCTCCGGCCGCTGCAAGCCGGGATCTCCGCCGAGAATCTCTTCGGCCTCACGACGGGCTGCTTCCAGCCAGTGTTGATCACGGGCCAGCTCGGCAATGCGGAAGGGCATGAGCCCTGACTGCTGCGTGCCTTCAATGTCGCCGGGTCCGCGCAGTTGCAGGTCTTCTTCTGCAATACGGAAGCCATCATTTGTCTGCGTCATAATACGCAGTCGGGCGAGTGCCTCGTTGCTCAGCTTCTCGCCGCTCATTAGAATGCAGTAGGATTGTTCGGCTCCGCGTCCCACGCGTCCGCGCAATTGATGCAGTTGTGACAGTCCAAACCGTTCGGCGCTTTCAATCACCATCACGCTGGCATTGGGAATATCCACTCCCACTTCAATCACGGTGGTGGCCACCATAATATTGGTTTCGCCGCGGATGAACCGTTGCATTTCAAACTCACGGTCTTCGGGTTTCATTTTTCCATGCACGATGCTTACGGCATATTCCGGCAGCGGGAAGGCGCGCGATATGCTTTCGTAACCGTCCATCAAAAACTTGTAATCCTGTTTCTCCGATTCTTCAATAAGCGGATACACTACATACACCTGCCGGCCTTTTTTTATTTCTTCTTTCATAAAACCAAACACGCGGAGTCGCGCTGAATCATTCCGGTGTACAGTGGTAATGGGTTTCCGCCCCGGCGGCAGTTCATCTATGACGGAAGTATCCAGATCGCCATACACCGTCATGGCCAGCGTGCGCGGAATGGGAGTGGCCGTCATCACGAGAATATGCGGTGGCTCGTGATTTTTAGTCCACAGCTTGGCGCGTTGCTCCACACCAAAGCGGTGCTGCTCATCAATCACCACCAGTCCGAGATTGCGGAACACCACTTTGTCTTCCAGCAAGGCATGCGTGCCGATGACGAGATGCAATTCACCGGTTTCCAGCAAATGCAGCAATGTCTTCCTGTCTTTGCCCTTCACCGATGCGGTGAGCAGCCCGATGTGCAGACCGAGATCTTTGGCCAGTGATCTGAGGTTTCTGAAATGCTGCTGCGCGAGAATTTCCGTTGGTGCCATCATGCAGGCCTGGTACCCGTTATCCATAGCCATGAGCATGGTGATGAGCGCCACCACCGTTTTGCCGCTGCCCACATCGCCCTGCAGCAACCGGTTCATTTGTTTGCCCGCAAGCAGATCACTGCGGATTTCTTTGATCACCCGCTTTTGGGCACTGGTCAATTCGAACGGAAGTTTCTCTTTGTAAAATGTGTTGAAGAAATGGCCGAGTTGTGCAAATACAAAACCATGAGGCACCTGCTTTCGTTTCGTCCTCAACTGAAGAATGCGAAGCTGGCTGTAGAACAGTTCTTCAAAACGAAATCGGTTGCGCGCATCCTCGCCGGCTTTTTGGTTGGGAGGGAAGTGGATATGCCGGTATGCCTCAAATCGCAGAGGAAAATGATACCGCTTCAATATTTTTTCAGGAAGGTTTTCTGCGAAATCGCGATCGTGCATTTGTGCCAGCAAGGTGCGCATGAGTTTGGCCATACCGTTGCTGTTGAGAAAAACTGATTTCAATTTTTCCGTGGTGTTATAGACCGGCTGCATGCCGCCGTGCTTCATCTCTTCCTTCATTGAATCATCCATGAGTGTCATTTCAGGATGGGAGATGGAATAATCGCCGCGGAAATAACCGGGTTTACCGTACACGATGTATGTCTTTCCTTCTTCAAGGGATTTATCAACCCATCTCAACCCCCGGAACCATACCAGTTCCAATTCGCCGGTGCCATCAATCAGGTATGCTTTCAGACGGCGGTTGTTTTTATCACCCTCAACATTTTTCTCAGCCAGCTTGCCGATCACCTGCACGTAATTCTGATCCGAATTGATTTGATTGATCTTGATGAACTGGGTGCGATCCATGTAACGAAAGGGAAAGTGCTGGAGCAGGTCAAAAAAAGTGAAGATGCCCAACTCCTTTTGCAACAGTTCAGCACGATGCGGTCCCACACCTTTCAGGTAACTAACGGGTGATGCAAGAACATTAGTGAGCGGCGGCATCATGCAAAGTAAGGATGGGAAAGTAACATGGCGAATACATGGTGGCTGAGTTTTATGCAGGTAAACCAACGCCGTGTGGTTTACCTGACTTTCGTCGTTTTATCCGCCACTATTTCCCCATTACCTTTACGCGAAAGTTCTGATCATCATGATTTCGTCACGTGAAAATAAAATGCACCGCTATGGGAGTGGATTTGTGCGCCTCACCGATGAACTGAAACAGGTTCCGAAAGAAGCGATTGACTGGCGGAGTAAGAAAGATGTGTGGAGCATTAATGAGATTGTCATTCACCTCGCCGATCTGGAAGCCGGCGCTTATGTGAATTTCCGCCGGGCGGTGGCTGAACCCACGCAGCGCATTTTCGCTTTCGACAAAGATTTGTGGGCGGAAGGACTTCCGTACTATTCGCAGTCACATGAAGCATCACTCAAGTTGTTCCGCATTCTCCGCGCAAGCAATTACCTCCTGCTGAAAAACCTCGAAGAAGATGCATGGCTTCACACCATTTACTACGAAGGGCACGGGCAGATTTCACTGGAGGATCTGCTGGATCTGTACGACAAACATCTTGATAAGGCGATTCATGAAGTGGCACTCACTACCGAGTTGTACAGCAAAATGCAGGGAAAATAAAAGAAGCGTTCAACTTTTTCTTCGGCCGGATAACATGAAAATATTTTTCGTCATTGCTGTTTTTATTTCTCTCGCGACAGAATCCTTGTTCACTGCGGCACAGGATACCATGTCGCGCGGTTCGCAGGGCATGGCTACGGCTGCTGCGGTGTTGCAGGCGCGCCGCACCTTCATCTTCCTGGATTTTACTGAGAACACGTGGGTGCATCGTCCCGAAGACGTTAATACCCGTTTCGTTTCCGGCGGCTTTAATGCCAACCTGATGTATGAAATTTTCATTGTAAAAAATGTCTTCACCTTCGCCCCGGGCATCAGCTACTCCAACGTCACGGTGAAGAATAATGCCGATGTAGTGTATGTGCCGGATCAGGGCAACGACCGCGGATACACCCAACTCATGCCCATCCCTGAGGGAAGGGATTATCGCGTGAGCAAGATTTCCACTTCTTATTTTGACATACCGCTGGAGTTTCACATCCGCATCAAACCCGAAATGCGCGGCAGAAATTTGTGGCTCGCTCCCGGTTTCAGGGCGGGCTGGATGATCGGTAACTTCTGGAAATACGATGGCGATGGTGCCGGCGGGTACAACGTGAAATACAAAGTATACCGGATTGAAAACCTGGAAAATTTTCATTACGGTGTTAGTGTCCGTGCCGGGTATTACAAGTTCGGACTGTATGCCTATTATTCACTTACTGATCTGTTTGAACAAGACAAGGGAACGGAGCTTCGCCCATTCTCTGTGGGATTAACGCTCACGCCGTTCTGAGCCGCGATCTTGTTGTATTTTGCGACCGCTGAAAAAAGGATTCCTGATGAAAAGACTTTTTGCCATAGCTATCCTACTATGCTGTATTCGCTCCGCCTTTGCCCAGGATGAGCAGAAGGGGGTGCGGTTTGGTCTGACTTTTTCTCCGCAACTGTCATGGATGACAGCTTCTGATAAAAACCTTAATGGAAACGGAACCTATATCGGTTATGAATACGGATTGCTCATGGATATTCTCATTCCGAAGAACTATGCATTTGCTACCGGTTTTCTTTTCAATGGCTGCGGCGGCAAACTCACCTATAGCGATCCTGTTAAATTCAATACATACAACGATTCCATTTTTGCCGCAGGCACTAATGTGGATTACCGGCTTCAGTACATCGTGATCCCGCTCACGATGAAACTTCGTACGAATCAGATTGGGTACATGACCTATTATGGACAATTTGGTTTCCGTGGCGGCATCAACATCCGAAGCCGGGCAGACATCAGTAATCTCAGTGGCAACACGCTGGATGAGAAGATTGATTTCGGTGAAGATGTGGGACCGGTTGATTTTGGATTGCTCGTGGGCGGCGGATTGGATTACGAAATCACGGGTAACACCGCCATACATGTGGGAATTCAATATTACAATGGCTTTATTGATGTGACGGATAACCCGCAGGATTATAAATCTTCATCCTCACTGGGGGCATTGAAACTGGAACTGGGTGTGTTCTTCTGATCATGCCGGATCGGTGACACGGAAGAATTCAGGTGTCCGTCTTTTTTAATTGCTGCGTTCTAACTTTGTCTGCTGCCAACTGAATGAAAATTGCGCTTGCTCAGCAGAACTATATGATCGGCGATTTCGAAGGGAATCGCAAAAAGATCATCAACGGCATACGCGAAGCCAGAAACCAGGGTGCTGACCTGGTGATGTTTTCAGAATTGTGTGTGTGCGGCTATCCGCCCCGCGATTTTCTCGAGTTCAGTGATTTCATCGGGCAGTGCCGCGATTCAGTGGAGCTGATTGCATTGGAAGCTAAAGGCATTGCTGTTCTTATTGGTGCACCTTCCGTTAATCCGAAGGCAGAAGGAAAGGATCTCTTCAACTCGTCTTATTTTTTGTTCGATGGTAAAATTCAGCAAGTCACACATAAATCGCTGCTACCGAATTACGATGTGTTTGATGAATACCGTTACTTCGAGCCCAATCGTGAGTTTCAAGCTTATGATTTTGCCGGGAAGCGGATTGCGTTTACGGTGTGCGAGGATATATGGAATGAAGGCAATAACCCGCTCTACATCACATCTCCCGTTGATCACCTGAGTGAGTTCAATCCGGATTATTTGCTAAACATTTCCGCTTCGCCCTTTCATTGCGGCAAGGCAGAAGACCGGATTACCTTACTCAAGGGATTGGCGACGGAACATCACCTGCCGATTTTTTATTGCAACACGGTTGGCGCACAAACCGATCTGATCTTTGATGGCGGCTCGCTGGTGGTGACTCCGCACGGCCAAGTGTTTGATGAGCTGCCGTATTTCAAAGAAGAGCTACGGGTTTATGATCTGGATGAAGTGAAGCATGCTTCAAAGGGAAGTGATCGCGTACAACCCAAAGAAAAAATTCCGCTGATGCATGATGCACTGGTCACCGGAATTCATGAGTATTTCAGGAAACTGAATTTTCAGAAAGCCATACTGGGTTTAAGCGGAGGAATTGATTCTGCAGTGGTGGCTTGCCTGGCGGTGAGTGCATTGGGAAAAGAAAATGTGAGGTGCCTGCTCATGCCATCTGAATTTAGCACGGAGGGCTCCGTGGCGGATGCGGAAGCACTGGCGAAAAATCTCGGAATAGCATATGAGACCATCCCGATCCGTCAATCCTACGATTCCATGCTGGCCACCCTGCAGCCATTTTTTGATTCGAAACCGTTTGATGTAACGGAAGAAAACCTGCAGGCCCGCATTCGGGCGATGATGCTGATGGCCATGTGCAACAAGCATCACTACATTCTGCTCAACACTTCGAATAAAAGTGAAATGGCTGTGGGTTACGGGACCTTATATGGTGATATGTGCGGTGGTATTTCCGTGCTTGGTGATGTGTATAAGAGTGAAGTGTACGATCTCACGCGGTACATCAACCGGAACGGGGAAATTATTCCGCAGAACATTATCACCAAGCCGCCTTCCGCCGAGTTACGTCCCGGGCAGAAAGATTCCGATTCGCTGCCATTGTATTCCATCCTCGACCAGGTATTGTACTCCTACATTGAAGAACGGAGAGGCCCTAAAGAGTTGGTGGCAATGGGTTTTGACCAATCACTGGTTGACCGGGTTTTGAAAATGGTGAATACCAACGAGCATAAGCGTTATCAGGCACCGCCAGCGTTGCGTGTTTCCCGCAAAGCTTTCGGTTCCGGTCGCAGAATGCCTATTGTGGCAAAGTATCTCTCCTGATTTTCATTTCCCGGTCGTTCGAAATGTATTCCCCGCATTCGGGTATTGACGGAAGGCATGCTCTGCAATCACCTTTGCATCGTCTATAAAAATCAATAAGTCCATGAATGCATTAACATCAGAAATCAAAACTGCCGCTGAGCATTCAATGCGGTATCAAAAGGCATCAAAGCAACAACGACTGACTTACGCGCAACTTCGCAACAAACGGAAGTCATTTAATGCCAGAGTCAATGCCATCGGTGAAGAATTGTGCGCGTGGATTTTGGCAAGCGGAATTGTTGCCGTGATCGTGGAACTTATACTCAACCTGTAACAGCAGGTTGATTTCAGTTCATCAGGATTTCTTCGCCATTCTTATCATAGAAGTGATACTCCGTGATGGCGACATTATCACTGGAGTCCAAATGCACCCAGCGTTTGTATTTACGCCACCACTGGAATCGCTTTGAAATAATTCCCTGCTTGACATATGCTTCCACATAGGGATGAACAAACAGCGTAATCTTTTTCTGGTTATTTCTGGTAATGATGTGGTTGAGGTTCTTTTCAATTTCATCCATAATAAGGATGGAAGGCCCGATCTTTCCCGTGCCGCGACATGCCGGGCAGTCTTCATCCGTGGTGATGTTGATCTCCGGTTTTACCCGTTGGCGGGTGATCTGCATTAATCCGAATTTGCTCATCGGCAAAATGGTGTGGCGGGCCTTGTCGGCTTTCATGGCTTCCATCATAACCTGATTCAGCATGCGCTTCTTTTCCGGACTTCTTACATCAATAAAATCCACGATGATGATACCGCCGATATCACGCAGCCGCACCTGCCTGGCAATTTCTTTCGCCGCTTCCAGGTTTACACGCATTGCATTCTCTTCCTGGTTGGTATCCTGCATCGGCTGATGACCACTGTTCACATCAACCACATGCATCGCTTCGGTATGTTCAATCACGAGGTAAGCGCCGCTCTTGAGGTTAACCGTTCTGCCGAATGCAGATTTGATTTGTTTAGTAACATCATATTGATCAAATATGGGTGTGCGGCCGTTATAGAGCTGAACAATACTTTCCTTTTCCGGCGAAATGCGGGCGATGTAATTACGGATCTCGTGGAAGGTGTCTTTTGAATTCACCACAATCCGGTTGAATGATGCATTAAGCATGTCGCGCAACAACGTGGACGTTTTGCTCATTTCACTCAGCACCTTTTTAGGCGCCTGGGCTCCCTTCAGATCAGTGATGAGTTGTTTCCACTTCTCAGTCAGGTGAGACATGTCTTCATGCAACTCCTGCACCGATTTACCTTCAGCCAGTGTACGGAGAATGACACCGAAATTTTTTGGGCGAATACTCTCGATCAGGCGCAACAGTCTTTTCCGTTCTTCCTGAGAGTTGATCTTTTTTGAAATGCTTATTTCATTGGTAAACGGAATCAGCACGAGGTACCTTCCGGCCAAACTCAGGTCGCAGGACAGGCGGTGACCCTTGGTTGAAATCGGTTCTTTGATAATCTGAACCAACAATGGATTTTTCCTGGAAATTGTTTGCCCGATTTTACCGGTTTTCACCGTTTCCTGTTCGAGTTTGAAGTCGTTCAGGTTTTCCGGTTGATTGCCCTCAATGGCCAGACGTGTAAACTTCTGTACCGATCTGATTTGCGGTCCCAGATCAGAGTAGTGCAGAAATCCGTTTTTCGGCTGCCCGATGTCAACGAAAGCTGCATTGAGCCCTTGAAGGATTTTTTCAACCCGGGCGAGAATAATATCGCCGATGGCAATGCTCTGATTGAGTTTTTCCTGGTGAAGTTCCACCAAAACGCGGTCTTCGAGCAAAGCGATGTCAACCCCTTGCTGGCCGGCATCAATAATTAGTTCCCTGTTCACAGTACAGTCACATTTAAGTTACCGCCCACCGTGCCACAGATTCAATAAAAAGGAAAAGACAGGAAATAGGTAAAGCAAGAAAGATGAACCTCCGGGGAATTGCGTTGCCGTCTGTTTACTGACTGTCAATTGAACTGCGGTGATGTCAGCAATGAGTGGCTGCTCGCATTCGCTGAATGTTGCCCGGCTAAATAAATCATTGACGCTTCACAGCACGATTGGTCATGATGAGGTAGGCATTTTCACTCAGCGCATCCAGTTGAAGGGTTATCTCAGTTTCTTCTTATGGCGATTCTTGCGCAAGCGCTTTTTGCGTTTGTGCGTGGCCATTTTGTGCCTTTTTCTCTTTTTGCCTGATGGCATAGTTTACGGTTTTTTTATTTGAATAATGTATTCGTCAATTTGAGCTGCAAAGGCCGGATCATTCACTAGCTTTTTGCATTGCTCTAAAGATTTTATGGCGTCATCAGTTCGGCCAACAGCGCGATAGGCTTCCCCCAAATGGTAATATGCTTCAGCGTTTCCCGGATCCGTCTTCGTGAGTTTCTCCAGTCTTGCAATTGCCTTATCATATTGCCCGGAAACGACCGCTAATCTACCTAAAATCAAATTCATCTCTTTGTTTTCCGGGTCTTTCGTCTCTACGCTTTTAAGAATGGTAACGCCCTGCATCACGTTGCCAAGCCCGTCAATGTAGCAAACGGCCTCATGAATAGGGTATTCCAAATTGGCAGAATCAATTTTACCCAATGCCTGGAACACTCTTACGCCCTGTTGAGCGCCAAAGATACGTGCCAGTGAATCGGTGGTGGTGGGGAAGCCGGTGTAAAGAAGTTCTCCGGCCTTTTCATACAATGCTTTGTCATTATTCAGTTCAGCGGCATCAGCATAGTACTTTCCCGCAACCAATATGTTCCCGGATTTTTCCCACGTATTGGCCAGTGTTTGAAGCATTGACTGCTGTTCCTTATCGCCCCGTGTTTTCTTCAGTTGCAGTTCAATAGTTGAAATAGAATCCAACTGGGTACTCCTGAGCGTACCGCGCGCTCTTACAAGAATGGCATTGAAATCAACGGTTGATGAAGATCCGGCGTCCCCCATCATGGGCGGCATTTCAGGCATCTCCTTTTTAGGGGGAATGGTATCGCCAAAAAAGAACAAGCCCGCAACTATTATCAATCCTGCGGCGAGCAACAGTACTCCTTTACTCTTCACCCTGCTGTTCTTTTTTCGGAATGGAACTATGCACCTTCTCTTTGAAAACATCAGCTGCTTTGAATGCAGGGATGTAGTGCTCGGGAATGACGATGGCTTCGTTTTTACTGATAATGCGGCCGATTTTCTGTTTGCGTTTCTTGAGAATAAAGCTACCAAAACCGCGGATGTATACATTCTCTCCGCCTTTGAGTGACTCTTTTACTTCATTGAAAAATGATTCCAATGTTACCATGACATCAACTTGTGAAATCCCGGTTTTGTCAGAGATCTTTTTTACTAAGTCTGCTTTTCTCATGTAAGTATCGTTTAGAGCTTAGAATTACCAGTATTGGCAAAGTTCTTAAAATTTTCTCATAATACTCTGATCAAAAAACACTTCCGCAAAATTTTGTTTCAGAATTTTGGCAGCGCCGCATGACATCAACTTCATTTACCAAACAGCTTTTAAAATGGCACTCATCCATTGACCGGAAATTGCCATGGAAAAAGACAAAGGATCCATACAAGATCTGGCTTTCAGAAATCATTCTGCAGCAAACGAGGGTCGAACAGGGAATCCCATACTATTTAAGAATGACCCGTCTATTTCCATCGGTGAAAAAATTAGCGGGTGCATCGGAAGACCGCGTGCTGCATGCATGGCAGGGTCTTGGGTATTACAGCCGCGCCAGAAACCTGCATGCTGCTGCCAGGCAAATTGCATTTGAAAGGAAGGGAAAATTCCCTGACACTTTTGAAGAGATTCTTCGCATGAAAGGTGTTGGACAGTATACGGCTGCAGCCATAGCTTCCTTTGC
>JAFDYS010000023.1:184553-197932 GCA_018267315.1 Bacteroidota bacterium
CGTGCATTCGGAATCACGGATGAAGTGAGTTCGGCCGGAGCCAAGAGAAAATTCAATGAACTGGCGAATCAACTTCTTGACAGAAAGAACCCCGGTGCCTTCAATCAGGCCCTTATGGATTTTGGCGCGCTCGTTTGCAAGCCGCTGAATCCGGATTGTGAGCATTGTTTCTTCAAAAAATCATGTTATGCGCTGAAACATGATCTCGTGAGCGTACTTCCAAGAAAAGATAAGAAGCAGGTAATCCGCACGAGGTGGTTTCACTTTCTGGTTATTGAAAGAGATAATATGATTGCCATTCAGAAGCGGTCAGCCAATGATATTTGGAAAGGGCTGTATCAGTTTCCTCTTATTGAACACACATATCCGCTTTCTCAGGCCGCGATCACTTCATTAAAAGTGAGAGCGCATATTCCGGGAAAACCCGCGTTCAGTGTTTTATCAACGAGTCCGCAGATGGTACATAAACTAAGTCATCAGACCATCAAGGCCCGTTTCTTCAAAGTGCGGCTGAAAGGGAATTGGCGTCCCCGTTCCTCTCCACATCTTTTGTGGATTCCTCGAAGCGAATTAAAAAAATACGCCTTACCTAAATTAATAGTTGAATATTCAAAAAAGTACTTAGCTTAGATTCCTCATTTCATAACCTAAAACACATCATCATGCGCGGAATTAACAAAGTAATCCTCGTCGGTCATTTGGGTAAGGATCCCGAAGTGCAAAATTTTGAAGGCGGCAACATGCTTGCAAAATTTTCTTTAGCAACCACTGAAGTGTACAAGGAAAAATCAGGAAACCGGGCCGAAAAAACAGAGTGGCACAACATTTCTGTTTGGGGCAAGCAGGCCGAAATAGCAAGTAAATTTCTGAAGAAAGGAAGCCTGATCTATCTGGAAGGAAGAATCAGGTCGCGTGACTATGTTGATAAAGACGGTAATCAGCGCCGGGCTTACGACATTATTTGCGACAGGTTCTCCATGCTCGATCGTAAACAGGATTCTTCTACCGGTGGCGGCGCAACACAACCGGCAGGTGAAGTGGATACGGCGGAACCAATTGACGATCTGCCATTTTAGTCATTGACAAAGTCATGAAAAACAGGATAACGGGTGAAGTGGTTAACTTCGCCCCGTAATTCCCCTGCGTGGATCCATTCAGTAGTCACTCACTCTTACTGCTGTTGAGCAACTTGCTGCTCATTTCATCACTTCGCCTTGAGATCATCATTTTTTCTGCAGGCATTGTGATACTGGTTTGGTTGAGTTTTTTCATAAGCGGAGGTGAGCATGCCTTGTTTTCCATCACACCCAGTGAACTAAACAAACTGCAGGAAAAGAGCCCGGGCACTTTCAATGCCGTTCAGCGGCTTATTGTAAGACCGCGCAATCTGCTGGTGCTTGTCAAAACACTGCAGATGATCATCAACGTCACCATCCTTTTTCTCGGTGCCAAGATTGGTGTGCATTTGTTTCATGGTTCTGATCTCTCATGGCTTTGGTACACCATCGAGATCGGGTTCTTCATTATGGTGTTGCTGATGTTTCAGGAAGTGATACCTAAATATTTTGCCGGCCGCAACACGCTGCGATGGACGAAATGGATGGGTACCCCGCTTTATTGGATGAGCTGGATTTTGCTTCCGTTCACTGAATTCATTATTGAGTCATCCTATTTTATTGAGAAGCGGTTTGCCCGCCCCAATGAAGGGCAGGAAGAAGAGCTGATGGAGAAACCGGAGGAACAACTCGCGGAAGAGAGTACCGAAAAACAGGACGAGCCGCTGCTGAAGGGCATCCTCAAATTTCAAAACGTGCTGGTGAGGCAGATAATGAAATCCCGGCTTGACATGGTGGCCATTGATGAGAAAACTCCTTTTGACCACTTACTAAAAACTGTGCGCGACACCCGTTATTCAAGATTACCCGTTTACCGCAACAGCATTGATGAAAAGATCATCGGCATCCTCTACACCAAAGACCTGCTGGCCATTTTGCAGGATGGCGCCACTCGCGAATGGCAGTCACTCATCCGCCCTGCCTATTTTGTTCCTGAAGGAAAACGAATCTCTGAACTGTTGCAGGAGTTGCAGCAGCAGCAAAAGCACCTGGCGATTGTGGTGGATGAATACGGAAGAACATCAGGTCTGGTAACTCTGGAAGACATCATCGAAGAAATCATTGGTGAGATACGTGATGAAACTGATGAACGCATTGAAATAGATTACTTGCAGCTTGACAATCTCAATTATATTTTTGAAGGAAAGACAACGATCTCGGATTTCTGCCGAATCATGAACATCCCCGATAATTTCTTTGATGAAGTAAAGAGTGAATCCGATTCGCTCGGCGGACTTCTGCTTGAAATGCACGGCGCCATTCCCAATCCGAATGATACGATTGAATACGAGGGCTTCGTTTTTACGATACAGTCGCTGGAAAATTACCGGATCAAAAAGGTGAAAGTGACCAGGACCACCGTGGATGAACGGATGATGATGCCGGCCTCCTGAGTTTGCGCTGCTACATGACAAGGGGTGAAGATTCTATTTCATTATTTGGCCGGGTGAAAAAACTGACGTTTTTTTTAATTGCGGGAGTTAGTTTGCTGTTTGCTTCAGCATGCGAGCGTAACTATACGCCAAAACCACGCGGTTATTTCAAGATCACCCTGCCTGAGCGCAGCTACAGGAAATTTGACAACGGCAGTTGTCCATTTACATTTGAATATCCTGCCTACGGAGTCATCAACCGCGACAGCGTATTTCTTGACACAGTTCCGGATAATCCCTGCTGGTTCAACATCACATTTCCTTCGCTCAACGGAAATCTCTACCTCAGCTACAAGGAGATTAACAATTCTCACACACTGAATGACCTGATTGAAGATTCACACCGCCTCACGTTTAAACACACCATCAAAGCCGATTTTATTGATGAGAGTTTTCTACGCACCCCGCAACATGTTTCGGGAATTCTCTTTGATGTGGGAGGCAATGCTGCTTCGGCATTGCAGTTTTATGTGACAGACAGCAGCAAACATTTTCTCCGCGGCTCTCTTTATTTCTACAACACTCCTAATGCCGATTCTATTGCCCCGGTTTTAAAATTCATCCGCCCCGATGTGATCAAACTGATTGAAACGCTGCAATGGAATGAGTAAGAGGTTAATGCTCATACGGTGAGCGTTCATAAAAAGCAAAGCCGCCTTTTTGGTAGAGAAACATCACGCCCGGAATTTGTTCTATTTCTTTCCGGGAGGTTGACTTGGCAACGAAGCAGGCCGGCTTGTCAATATTTCCTTTCAGTAACCACTCATTGTCGCGGCTTTCTTTTTTCGGCTCGGGCTGTTTTCTGAAATAGAAGTATTGAGCATAACTCTTGAATCCGAATGTGGTTACATAAACATCCTTCCCCTGCAGCGACTCATAAAACTCAATGGCAGGCGCCTGAGAATATTGCTCAATTTTTGGCACCACCGCTTTAAGGTAAACAAGCAGTGTGACGGCTGTTCCAAAGAATAACAGAACCATGGCTGCCTGCAGTCTTTTTCTGAAAATGAAAATGCACGATGCAACTGCCAGTATTCCGTATGCGGCGCCGATCAGCGGTTCCATGCCGTTCCAGTTCACTTCTGTTTTCAGGCAATCCACTGCAAACGGATCTTTGATATAGGGAATAATTAATTCGCTGTGTTGGGCTAGAAAAGGAGCGGCAGTCAGCAGCAAAGCGAATACGATTCCGAAGAAAAGTATGAGTGATGTCTGCCAGCGGGGAAACTCTTTTGACAGGGAGAGATGCCGGTGAATGGTATAGGCGGCGAGAAAGGAGAGGGGGAAATAAGTGAGTGAAGAGTAATGAACAATTTTTGTTTTAACCACTGAAAATAAAATCATCACTACCCAAAAAAGTATCAGCATCCATTTTCTGAAAAGCATACTATCGTCTTGGCCTTTATAGCCGACAAGCGCTGGCATGCCGATAATAGAAATGGGAAAACATCCGAGGAGTACCACTACAAAATGATAATAGAACGGTTCTCCGTGTCCGGCAACGGGATGAAGGAACAGATCGAGTTGATACCGGATGAATTCGGCAAAAAAACCAATGCCGTTTTCATAAATATCAATAGCAAACCAGATTCCCGCAGTGCATGCATAGCTGAACGCGAAAATCAACAGATGTGAAAGTGAAACCATTTTCCTCAAACGGTTGGTGATCCAATACACAGCCACTGCCAGCAACATGATCAGCAGAGCCACGGGTCCTTTGGTGAGCGTGGCCAATCCGATGCAAAGGCCGGAAAGCAATGCAAACGTTGATTTCTTTTCAATCAACAGGCGAGAGGCAAACCAGATTCCCATAAAAATGAAATAGTTGAATACCGGATCAATGATGCCTGATTTGAAATACAAATGGGGGAGGAAGGAACCCAGCATTGACAAGACCCACAGCCATCCGAATTTCTCATCGTATAATTTTCTTCCGATTAGAAAGAAAGTGATCAGCGTGATAATACCTGTGACGGCATTCGGAAAGCGCGCTGCAAATTCATTCACTCCAAAAACATGCATGCTCATGGCCTGAAGCCAGAAAAACAATGGGGGTTTCTCCCAAAACGGATGGTAGTCTATTTGCACTTTGGAATAATCGCCCGTCACCAGCATCTCACGGGCTGATTCGGCAAAGTTGATTTCATCCCAGTCAAAAAGATGAACAGCACCCAGAAAGGGAATGAAGAAACAGGCAGCTATGGCCAAAATGAGCAGGAGCGGCCATGCTGTCTTGAGTTGAAGCATGCCCCGAAATTAGGCAAGTCACAAAGAAGTTTTCCGCAGCAGGCGGAAGGCCGCAACCGCAAAAATGAGAAGCACCACCGCCCCGGCTATTCTGAAAAGCGCGGTGCGTGTTTGATTGATGAATGGCAGCGGTTGCTGTACAGATTCATCAAACCGGAATACAGGATTCAGGAAAATGGATGTGCCGTCATCGAAGTCGGCCTGAATGCGGATGTATGTGTCGGCAGGTTGAAAGTAATAAGCTGACGTTGCTGTTTGTTGGGCCATAAATTTTTCTTGGCCTCCCTGCCCGATAAACCGGATGGCATGGGCTGTAGCACTCAGAGAAATCTTCAGCGTGTCGCCTGTAATACGCAGCGAGTTGAGTTTTGGAAATCCACTCTTGAACCGCTGGAATTTCTGCTGCATGGTTTCACCCTTGGGTGAAGCGATGATCATTCCATACGCATTGCCGGACTTCAACCCGGTAAGTATTTCATTCCGTGTTGCCGATTGAGCATGGATCCAGGTGCAGTTTTTCCCCACTTCATTCGGCCGCGATGAATCATGCATGTCATCATCGGCGATGATATATGCTGCATGACCGCTGGAGAGCGCTGAGTCCCATTGCGGAAATGAGTGGGTTCCGCTCCGCAACACTTCGATCGCATCGTAACCGTGCAACCGGAGAAAATCATCAGGAGAAACGCCGTTACGCAGGACCGGATGGTTGATCGCAATCACGGCTGAGTCATTTTCCTGCAGGCAGTCAAGCATGTGTTGCTTGTTGGAAAGTGTCTGCGGAAAAATGTAATCGCCGTAGTTCACCCGGAATGTTCCGATCACACCGTGGTGATTCTTCAACATGCCGTAGCCATGCTCATAGGCGGGAATGAAGTTGGGTTCTCCCTCACCATACCGGTTTACTTTTTCATAATCGGAGATGCAATGCACATCATAACCGAGCGAGTCATATACATTCCAGCATTCGGCTGCTGTTCCGCTGCCATGGGTAAGACCACCCCAGGCATGCACGTGCGCATGAAAGTTGCATTGCTTCCAGTTAACTGAATCAGCGTGTTCATACGGATTGAAAATACTTGTGCCGGCAAATGGATGATGCCGGGGGAAGGAATATTGCGGACAGAAGAGATACTGATTTACGGCTGCATAAAGAATCAATCCGGTAAACACTACGAGTATCCATCGCAAGATGCGCATGCTGGCAAATTAGTACAATGTGTGAAGTCCGCGTAGATGAAAAATGAAAACAGCGGCTGTGCGGCCGCTGTTTTCTGTTCTTACTGAATGATCAATTCAATCCTTCATTATGATCTTATTTTTCAACCACCAGTTTCTTTGAAGTCGCTTTGTCTCCCAGCATCACTTTCACATAATAAACTCCTGCCGGCAGATTACTTACATCTACTTGTGTGGTGAATTTTTCATTCGTTCTTCCTTTGTAAATATTCATCACACGCTGACCAACCAGATTCATGAGATCAACCTGAGCCGTTTCGCGTTTGAAATTGGAAAAGGAAAGCGTGAAATTTCCATTAGCGGGATTGGGATACAGTTCAATGCCTGAAGTGTTTTCAACATCCTTTATACCTGTTGCCAGATCGGCGATGTGAATCTTCACCAGCAAGGCGTCATCCAATCCGCCGATCACGGGTTGTGCTGCATCGGGTGTAGCCACATTATCGCTTCTTGCCGTGCCGATCAGGTAAACATTCTGCTTGTTGTAGCTCACCGCCAATGCGAGGTTGTCTTCGTCCTTGTCACCGCCGTAGAAGGTGCCATACAACCGGTAACCGGTGGTATCAAAAATCTGAAGGAACATGTCGCCCCCTGCACCTACATGCGTAGTTTGAATGGCATCGGGCGTAGCCATGGTATCATAGCTTTCGGTTGACCCTGAGATCAGCAGCTCATTGTTGGTGGCCATGGTTAACGAACGCCCGCGGTCATCATTTTGCCCGCCGAGGTAAGTGCCCCACACGATTTGACCATCAAGTGTCCACTTCATGGCAACTATATCATGATAAAGTCCGTTGGGACCGTAGTTGAAATTGTAGTAGTCCTGATAAGCGCCGGGAGTGGCAATACCGGTATCGCTGGCAGTATAACCGGTAAAATAAACATAGGTGCTGGTAGGATTTACAAATACGCCGCGTCCCCGGTCTTCAAATTTACCGCCCCAATAGCTGAACCAGGCCAATTGACCGTCTGCAGTCAATTTTGCCAACAGGTAATCTTGTTTGTCTGCAATGTTTGGTCTGGAGACACCAGGAGTTCCAAGTCCTTCGCTGGCGCTGCTGCCGTTGACATAAGCATTTCCCCATTTATCAACTGATACACTGCGTCCGTGATCTTCGCTGTTACCTCCAACATAGGTTGCCCAAATGAGTTGACCGTCTGCCGTCCATTTTGCAAGGAAAAGATCTGCCGTGCCGCCACCGTAAACCGTTTGATGGGTTCCCGGTGTAGCCACTCCGGTGTCACTGTCGGTATATCCCACCATATAAACTTCACCGTCTTTGGTGCGTGCAAGACGACGGACAATTTCTTCATTGGTGCCGCCGAAATAGGTGGCCCACACCCTGAAGCCATCTGAGCTGAAGTAGGCCAACACCGCATCATCACCGATACCACCGGAGAAGTAGGGTCGCCATGCATCGGGCGTTGCAATGCCATCCGGACTATCTGTATGGCAACCGAGGTAAAAGTTGCCATCAGGATCCGTAATAACTCCCCGTGCCTGATCGCGGGAAGAACCGCCATAGTAAGTTCCCCAATTGCGGGCGCCGAGACTGTCGTACTTCTCGAGAAAAATATCACCGATGCCGAGTATCTCCGTGTCATACGCGCCATCAGTGGCTATGTTATTTGAACTTGCTGTGGCTCCTATGATGGCGACGTGTCCGGAGCTGTCAGTCGCCAGTCCGCGTCCTTCTTCACTGGTATCGCCCCCGCAATAGGTGGCCCATACGAGGTACGGATCAATTACAAGCGATTTGCTCTTGTCGAAATTGCCTGCGCGGAAACTGATTTCATCTTTGTTGAAGTAGAATGAAACATTAGCAGATGAAATCTTATCTCCATTTTCATTTTGCAAATAAGAATGCGGAATGTATTCCTGGATGCTGCCAAGGTCTGTTTCAGTTTCCAGCATTCCGTTCTCATGTAGCGTTTGTTTGGTGCCTCCGTGGTAACGGTAGCGGATGTCATTAATATCACCTCCCGGATGAACCACAAAATCATAGGCGAGTGCGCGCTGCGGATTTTGGTCGGGAGTGGCAATGAGGACGAGATCAATTTTGTTGTAAAGATTCTTGTACGTGATTTTGTTGTACTGCCTTACACGGGTAATGCCATCCACCGGAGTATAACCGAGATAGTAATTGAGGTAGTCGGGCATCATTTCTTCAGATACAATCTCAGGATTCGGATTTGCACCAATGAATTCCACATCAATGCGATGGCTTTTGCAATGCCAGTCGGGCTGAGGCCAATCTTCGCGGTCGAGATCGTAAAAGTTGGGGGCTCCTTCGGCTTCACTGAAGCGGTTATCAGCCGTCATGGTGTACATTTCATAGCTGATCCTGTTTTTCATCAGCTGCACTTTCATTCCCGGCCTCTTAAACAAATACAGCAAGTCAGTGCGCGGCTGCTTGTCCTGATTGAGGAATTGCCCTTTATTTTCAATGAAACCCAGCGGACCGGTGAGATGGAATACTTCCACGGCCGGGTTTTGACTGCCACCAAATACGTAAGTGGCTGAGATGGTGGCCATCAAAATAAGAAAGCCAAATGCATAGAAGAATTGTTTCATGAGTACTTGATTTTGAATTCGGGCGAAGGTAGGGCGATAAACGGAGAGTTGGAAAATAGGGTTACATGTTTCCCACGAATAGTGGTTAGTAATCGGCCAATTGACCTTAATTGTTAATTACAAGTTACGACTGGGAAATTGCTTGTAAGATTCGGAGCCGACGACAATAGCAATTCGTTGCAATACTTCTTCCGGCAATTGTAGCGGTGACATCCGGGTGTACTTCAATCGGGTCTTCACTTTTTTCACCCGGAGGAAAATGATGATTGATTCCAGTTGCTCCTGGCTCATCGCATTCATCATGGAGTGATTCGTTTGATGGGCTGCTGCCTGAACCCGGTATTTGTCAATTTGCTGTTCTGTGAAGTTGGGCACGCTGTCTTTTCCCATTGTGGTTAAGCAATGAAATTGAAATTAGGAGTCAAGTAGGTTCATGCTTGGGTAAATTTCTGCATGATGAAACCTGCACCTTTTCAATTTTATGGGTACTAAAAAATCTCAAACGCTTTGGTCTCCCATTCTGCAGGTAATGGACAGCTGACAATTTTATGATCAGCCGGTTCAAGATAATGCAACCTAGTACTGTATGCCTTGAGTCAGGTGCATGCTGATTCAATGGATTGCCTGATATTATTGGATCACGGTTCAACGGTGTATATCTGTTTAATGTGACGGGTTAGTTCACTCAGCCCTTGTTCAAGGTTTGATATGGATAGGAGTTAATGGTTGCGGCAAACAATCGATATTGATTCCCTTATCGAATGAGTAAGAAAGGCCCCAAACACGGCAAGAATAAATACGAAAAGCTCCGGTGAAGTCTTGAATTCATTAAATCATTTGCGAACATCATCTCGATATGTTCACATCTTATCTGCCTTGTTTCAGAACATGATTTTGTGTTTTGAGAACAAAAGTTGCCTTTGAAAAATACTGTGGTTAATCTTTGAATTGCATTTCAATTATCACATATCCGGATTATCATGTTCTAATCACACGTTATTTGAAATTACCGGCTGATTCAACGGGGAATGAATCGCTGGTTGAAAAATATGAGTTCAGGAAAATATTTTGACCCTAAAAGCACCATAACACTTTTCGATATCATGATGGTAAAATAATGCCGTGCATCTGATGATGCGCACTCTATTCATATTACTCGCAACCATTCAATCTTAACATAATGAGCACAACAATTACACACGGAAGTCAAAGAGCAATTTCTTCGGTCTTCTTATTTTTCATTTTATTTTTTATGCAGATTGCAAACGGTCAGGTCCTCACTGACATGACCGGAGCTTCTGCCTCCGTAACTGCCGATCAGGCACTTCAGGACCAGGTGAAGAAAACACTCAGGCAAAATGCTGAGGCCCTGCGATTCATTGAAAATAAGGGTCAGATTTCTGACAAAGATGTCCTCTATTACTTTCAGGGAAAGAATGGCTCCGCTTACATTGAGAGAAATAAAATTCGATTTGTTGCAAATGAGCTATCGGAAGATGGGCACTCATTATTAAGCACGCATGCATTTACATTGAGTCTGCCGGGATCAACCCCGACCGGTAAAATGCAACTTGGTGATGAGTTTGCAACTACCTATAATTTTTTCTTCGGGACAAGCAGTGACCAGGGCGTTACCGGTGTTAAGGCTGCAAAGGATTTGACTTTCGAAAATATCTATCCCGGAATCGACTTGCGCTTGTATTCATCGTCGGATGGGTTTCTTGAATTTGACTGGATCCTCGATGCAGGGGCTGACTTCGGTAAAGTGAATATGCATTTTGAAGGTCAGGATAAATTAATTATTGATCAGGACGGAAGCCTCACAGTCGGATTACGTTTTATGGATGTAAAGTTCCATATACCAGAATCATATCAGGTAACAGAAAAGGGTAAAACAGCAGTAAACATTTCATTTACGAGGGCTAGTAACAATACAATCTCATTTACTGCCAATTCCGAGATAGATTCAAGATATCCGCTGGTAATTGATCCGGTTTTGAGCTGGGGCACTTGGTTCGATGGTAATTCAACCAGCTTCGACGATTACCTTTTTGCTATTCAGGTAGATTCTTTGGATGGTAAAGTTTATTGTGCAGGAAACACTAAGATCCAGATTGCGACTAACTCGGCTCCTTACGACGCTAATGGATACCTTAATACCGTTGCCAACTTAAACAGCAGCGGGGGTGTCAGTCTATCGAAGGCAGTGGCTGTAGTTTACCGAATTAGCGCAAACGGAAATGACCTCGAAGAAATGACTCTTTATGGTCCCAGTGATATAGGTACCACAAGCACTAATGAGGTTTCAGCTTATGCCCTGGCACTTTCTCCCAATCGTGTTTTTATTGGAGGATATGTGAATGGTGTAAACATACCTACAGCAGGTACGCCATTTGACAACGCCCGTACTGGTAATAGCGATGGATTTGTGGCTGTGTTATCAAGGGACCTTGGTACACTGAATTACGCCACTTATCTGGGAAGTTCCGGGGATGAGACCCGGGGGGTAACCAGCATCCGCACCATTGACGACAACACATTCATTGTTGGTTTGACCGCGGCAGCAGCGCTTTCAACAAGTTCCCCAAACTACATTTCCGGTGCTGCTCAATCAAGCTTCGGAGGAGGATCAGACATGTACATTGCCAAATTCACAAGTCTGAACACCCTGGCATGGGGAACCTATGCTGGAGGAACCGGCACCGATGTTTTTAACGATCTGCATATTCTGCCGAATGGTAACGTTGCATTTTGCGGATACACCAGTGGTTCATTTCCTGAGACAAATAGTGCAGCTGCGAGCGGCTCTTTGGAAGATGGGGTTATCGGAGTCCTTAATAATACAGGTTCTTCCTTCATATATAAAGATCAAATCGGTGGCAGTAACAATGATCGAATCAATGCCATTGAATATGTAAATGACACGCTTTACTGGACAGGGTTGGCCGGCTCTGGTTTTCCTGCTTCAGCAAGCGGTGTATATGATAACAGTTACAATGGGGGCAATTCTGATGCTGTAGTCGGAAAAGTTCGGGCAGCGGGCGGAACCGGAAGTAATAATACGGGCGGTTATGCAGCAACATTTTATGGCACTTCGGGAAATGATCTTGGAAACGGAATCAAATTGGTCACGCAGTCAAGTTGTGATGGATCCACAACAACCACTTTTCTCCTGGTGTTTGGAACTGTCGGTGGGAGTGGACTTCCTACTTTGAACATTAATAGTGAGACGTTTTATAATTCGAGTTTTACCTCCGGCGGTAACGTGGGTCTTGACATGTTCTTTGCCGGATTTACAAGCAATTTGGTAACGCTGAAATACGCCACCTACATGGGAGGTAATGCAGATGATTACCTTGGTTCAACTGGTGATCCCAGAGGCGCTAATCATTTATGGGTTAATGGCGCAAATGTTTATCTTGGAACCACTTCTCATAGCGCATCTCATTCACCAACTCTTATTTCCGGTGGATTTGATGTTTCAAAGTCAAACTCGAATAATGATGCACATATTATTTTAGGAATTCAGTTCGCTTCAATCCTTGCAAGTGATTATTCAGATGCTCCTTCATCGTATGGAACTCCTGCACATATTCTAACCAATTGTAACAGTCTGCATATCGGGCTGCTCATTGACAGTGAATCAGGTTCTTCACCAACAACTGATGCTAATGGTGACGACCTCAGCGGGTCAGATGATGAAGACGGGATAAGCACTCTTCCCATTTTGACGGATGGCAGCGGCCAAAACTTCAGCGTCACGGTAAATAATATTGTTAACTCCTATGGCGCTACTGCCAATCTCTATGGATGGATTGATTTTAATGGCGACGGACAATTTTCAAGCGGTGAGTTTGCTTCAACAACGGTGGCCAGTGGATATTCTGGATCTAAAACACTCAGCTGGACTGGAGTGACTGTAAGCGGCAGTGCCGGCAGCCATTATGTACGAATCAGGTTAACAACTGATAACCTCACTGATAACGGAGGAACCAGTTCAGTTGATGAACGTTCAACCGTGCAGGCTTCAAACGGTGAGATAGAAGATTACCGTTGTATTTCAATTACCTGCCCCGCACCACAGAGTATTGTGCCTTGCGCCACACAAGCAACTGTTAATAGTGCATATGCAACCTGGCTTGCCAGTGCTAAAGCCGGAGGCGGATATAATGGAGTTTTGACCAATAATAGCCCCGGCACTCCCAGCGTAAGTTCACCAGGCACATACACCGTTACATTTACTTATACATACACATGTACTCCTCCTGCTTCTTGCGGAAACCTCACTACAAACTGCTCTTCAACATTTACAATTCAGCCTGCTTCAAACATCACGGTTACTCCAACTGTGCTCAGTCAGATTGCTTGTCACGGTGGAACAGGGCAAGTGAAGATTGAAGCATCAGGCGGAACAGCTCCATATACTGGCACGGGAACGTTTACACAGTCCGCGGGTTCTCATGTTTACTCCGTAACTGACGCGAATGGTTGCAGTAACTCCGTTGAAGTTACTCTTACAGAGCCGGCGGTACTCACCTGTACAGTGACTAAGAATTCAGATGTAAAGTGCAACGGGCAGAGCAACGGATCAGCCACAGTGAACCCCACGGGCGGTAACGGTGGTTACTCATACGCCTGGGATAACGGCGAGACCACAGCGACCGCTACAGGTCTCAATGCCGGAACCCACAATGTGACGGTGACAGACAACAAGGGCTGCACGACCAGTTGTTCGGTATTGATTGGTCAGCCGCAACCGCTCACGTGCAC